>NZ_JAUYNP010000326.1 GCF_030696055.1 Pseudomonas sp.
AGGCCGCGGGCGGCGATATCGGTGGCGACCAGGATGCGCACCTGGTTCGCCTTGAAGTCGGCCAGGGCCTTGGTGCGGGCGTTCTGGCGCTTGTTACCGTGGATCGCCACCGACGCCAGGCCGTGCTTGTCCAGGTACTCGGCCAGGCGGTTGGCGCCGTGCTTGGTGCGGGTGAACACCAGCACCTGTTCCCAGGCGCCGGCGGTGATCAGGTGGGCGAGCAGGGCGCGCTTGTGGCTGGCCTGCACGCGGAATACGCGCTGTTCGATGCGCTCCACCGTGGTGTTCGGCGGGGTGACTTCGATGCGCTCGGGGTTGTGCAGCAGCTTGCTGGCGAGATCCGTGATGTCTTTCGAGAAGGTCGCCGAGAACAGCAGGTTCTGCCGTTGTGTCGGCAGCTTGGCGAGGACCTTCTTCACGTCATGGATAAAGCCCATGTCGAGCATGCGGTCGGCTTCGTCGAGGACCAGGATTTCCACGTGGGACAGGTCGATGGCGCGCTGGTTGGCCAGGTCGAGCAGGCGACCGGGGCAGGCCACCAGCACGTCGACGCCCTTGGCCAGGGCTTGTACCTGGGGGTTCATGCCAACGCCGCCGAAGATGCAGGCACTGACGAATTTCAAATCGCGGGCATACAGCTTGAAGCTGTCATGCACCTGGGCGGCCAGTTCGCGGGTGGGGGTCAACACCAGCACGCGCGGTTGTTTCGGGCCGTGACGCTGTTCGCGATCCGGGTGACCGTTGGGGAACAGTCGCTCGAGGATCGGCAGGGCAAAACCGCCTGTCTTACCTGTACCCGTCTGGGCCGCCACCATCAGGTCGCGACCTTGCAACGCGGCGGGGATGGCCCGCTGTTGCACCGGAGTGGGTTGGGTGTAGCCGGCAGATTCGACCGCACGGACTAAAGCCTCGGAGAGACCGAGGGAGGCAAAGGACATGTGTAATCCTGTCTAGTGAGGGCGCAGCCCTATGGGGTGTATTGCCTGGCTTGAATCGCGCTTGGGGGGCGCAATCCCGTCCGGTACTGCTGACCTCTGGGGGCTAGCATCCGGGCGCAAGCCTGGCGGGAAGGCCCGAGTATAACAGAGCCGTTAGTCTGTGCGAGCCTCAGGCCGCTCGGCGGTCTGCGGCGCCGTTGCCGGCCCGGCAAGAGGCGCCGCAGCGGGCTTGTCGGCCGGCATCCGGCGGGCATATCGGCCGCTACGGCTGCCCCGTTGCAGGCTGAGGGCAGCCGCCGATCCGCCAAATTAAGTCGCGAGCCTGTAGCAGGGCACATAGGCGCTGTTGCCCGGCAGCTTCATCCGGTGCTGGTCGACGAAGGCCTGCAGCAGCTGGTCCAGGGGCTGCATGATGTCCTGGCCTCCGGTGATCTGATAGGGGCCGTGCTGTTCGATCAGGCGAATGCCCTTGTCCTTCACGTTGCCTGCGACTATGCCGGAGAAAGCCCGGCGCAGATGGGCCGCCAGCTCGTGCACCGGCTGCTGGCGGGTCAGTTTGAGGCTGGCCATATTCTCGTGGGTGGGCTCGAAGGGATGCTGGAAGCTCTCGTCGATCTTCAGTAGCCAGTTGAAGTGGAAGGCGTCGTTGCGGGCACGGCGGAACTGGGTGACTTCCTTGATGCCCTGGGCCATCTCCCGCGCCACTTGGCTGGGGTCATTGATGATGATCTTGTAGCGTTGTTGCGCATCCAGGCCCAGGGTGGCACCGATAAAGTCATGCAGCTGCTGCAGGTAGCGGGTGGCGCTTTTCGGCCCGGTCATGATCAGTGGGAAGGGCAGGTTCTGGTTGTCCGGGTGCATCAGGATGCCGAGGAAATACAGCAGCTCTTCGGCGGTGCCTGCGCCGCCGGGAAAGATGATGATGCCATGGCCGACGCGGACGAAGGCTTCCAGGCGTTTCTCGATATCCGGCAGTATCACCAGCTCGTTGACTATCGGGTTGGGCGCCTCGGCGGCGATGATCCCCGGCTCGGTCAGCCCCAGGTAGCGGCCTTTGACGTTGCGCTGCTTGGCATGGGAGATGGTGGCGCCCTTCATCGGTCCCTTCATCACCCCGGGGCCGCAACCGGTGCAGACGTCCAGGCCGCGCAGGCCCAGCTCGTGGCCGACGGTCTTGGTGTACTTGTATTCCTCGGTGCTGATCGAGTGCCCACCCCAGCACACCACGATTTTCGGCTCCACGCCGGCGCGCAGGGTGCGGGCGTTGCGCAGCAGGTGGAAGACGTAGTCGGTGATGCCCTGGGAGCTGCTGAAATCCACCCTTTTGCTTTCCAGCTCGCTCTGCGTATAGACGATATCGCGCAGGGCGCTGAACAGCATTTCCCGGGTGCTGGCGATCATTTCGCCATCGACGAAGGCATCGGCGGGGGCGTTGAGCAGTTCCAGGCGAATGCCGCGATCCTGCTGGTGAATGCGGATCTCGAAGTCCGGGTAGGCTTCCAGAATGGTCTTGGCGTTATCGCTGTGCGAGCCGGTATTGAGGATCGCCAGGGCGCATTGGCGGAACAGTGCATAGACACTGCCGGAACCGGTCTCGCGCAGCTTCTGCACCTCACGCTGCGACAGGGTTTCCAGGCTGCCCTTGGGCGACACTGAGGCATTGGTCTTTTTTCGTGCTGCAGCCATTGCGGCGCTCCATGGGTGTGGTAACGCGCAGCCGTACATGGCTAAGCGCTGGGTCGAATTATGCACGCGCGGTCGTTGCTTGGCATGCGTCTGGGCGTCCCGTTAGGCAAAACTACCAGGTGAAGGCATGGCGGGCATGACTGCTGGCGGCTTGCATTGCGTAGCGCCCCGAGGGGGCTAGGCCAAGTGCCGCTACCCGCGCAAGCGGGCAGCGGCCTGCTGCTCAGCGCGGCAGCTTGAGGTTGTTCCAGATCGCCAGGCTCGGCTCGGCCTGGTTCAGGGTATAGAAGTGCAACCCCGGTGCGCCGCCTTGCAGCAGGCGCTCGCACATCTCGCTGATCACCTGCTCGCCATAGGCCTGGATGCTGTCGATGTCGTCGCCATAGGCTTCCAGCTGCTTGCGAATCCAGCGCGGGATCTCCGCGCCGCAGGCATCGGAGAAGCGCGCCAGCTTGCTGTAGTTGGTGATCGGCATAATGCCCGGCACCACCGGGATATCGACGCCCAGCTTGCGCACGCGCTCGACGAAGTAGAAGTAGCTGTCGGCGTTGAAGAAGTACTGGGTGATGGCGCTGTCGGCGCCGGCCTTGGCCTTGCGCACGAAGTTGGCGATATCGTCTTCGAAGTTGCGCGCCTGCGGATGCATCTCCGGGTAGGCGGCGATCTCGATATGGAAATGATCGCCCGTTTCTTCACGGATAAAGCTGACCAGCTCGTTGGCGTAGCGCAGCTCGCCGCTGGCCATGCCCATGCCGGACGGCAGGTCGCCGCGCAGGGCGACTATGCGTTTGATCCCGGCGTTCTGGTACAGGCTCAGCAGCTCGCGCAGCTCGGCCTTGCTGTCGCCGACGCAGGACAGGTGCGGCGCGGCCGGCACCTTGATCTCGCCATCCAGCTGTAACACGGTATTCAGCGTGCGATCACGGGTGGAGCCACCGGCACCGTAAGTGCAGGAGAAGAAATCGGGGTTGTAGCCGGCCAGTTGGCGCGCCACGTTCATCAGTTTTTCGTGCCCGGCTTCGGTCTTGGTGGGGAAGAATTCGAAGCTGTAACGGCGTTCTTGAGACATAAGACTTTCCAGTTAAAACAAGCCAGGCTTGGGCGTAGGGTGGGTTAGCCGCAGGCGTAACCCGCCATGGTTCTCGATGGGTTAGGCCGCTACGCGGCTAACCCATCCTACGCATCAATAGCGGTAGGCGTTCGGCTTGAACGGGCCTTCCTGGGTGACGCCGATATACTCGGCCTGCTGCTGGGTCAGTCGGGTGACCACGCCGCCGAAGCCCTTGACCATTTCCAGGGCCACTTCTTCGTCGAGCTTCTTCGGCAGCACTTCCACGCACAGGCGCTCGGCCTTCTGCGCGGCCGGCAGGTCGGCGAACTTCTGGCCGAACAGGAAGATCTGCGCCAGCACCTGGTTGGCGAAGGAGCCGTCCATGATCCGGCTCGGGTGACCGGTGGCGTTGCCCAGGTTGACCAGGCGGCCTTCGGCCAGCAGGATCAGGTAGTCGTCGTTGTGCGGATCGAAGCTGCCGGCGCCGGTGCGGTGGATCTTGTGCACCTGCGGCTTGACCTCTTCCCAGGCCCAGTTCTTGCGCATGAAGGCGGTGTCGATTTCATTGTCGAAGTGGCCGATGTTGCACACCACGGCGCGCTTCTTCAGGGCCTTGAGCATATTGGCGTCGCAGACGTTGACGTTACCTGTGGTGGTGACGATCAGGTCGATCTTGCCCAGCAGCTGGGCGTCGATGCTGGCGGCAGTGCCATCGTTGATGCCGTCCTTGAACGGCGAGACCAGTTCGAAACCGTCCATGCAGGCCTGCATGGCGCAGATCGGATCGATTTCGGTGACCTTGACTATCATGCCTTCCTGACGCAGCGACTGCGCCGAGCCCTTGCCCACGTCGCCGTAGCCGATCACCAGCGCCTGCTTGCCCGACAGCAGGTGGTCGGTGCCGCGCTTGATCGCGTCGTTGAGGCTGTGACGGCAGCCATACTTGTTGTCGTTCTTGCTCTTGGTCACCGAGTCGTTGACGTTGATCGCCGGGATCTTCAGCTCGCCCTTGGCCAGCATCTCCAGCAGGCGGTGCACGCCGGTGGTGGTCTCTTCGGTGACGCCGTGGATGCGCTCGAGCATCTGCGGGTATTTCTTGTGCAGGATCTCGGTCAGGTCGCCGCCGTCGTCGAGGATCATATTGGCGTCCCACGGCTGGCCGTCCTTGAGGATGGTCTGCTCGATGCACCACTCGTACTCGGCTTCGGTCTCGCCCTTCCAGGCGAAGACCGGGACGCCGGCGGCGGCGATGGCGGCGGCGGCCTGATCCTGGGTGGAGAAGATGTTGCACGAGGACCAACGCACTTCGGCGCCCAGGGCGATCAGGGTTTCGATCAGCACGGCGGTCTGGATGGTCATGTGGATGCAGCCGATGATCTTCGCGCCTTTCAGCGGCAGTTCGCCGGCGTATTTGCGGCGCAGGCCCATCAGGGCGGGCATCTCGGATTCGGCGATGATGGTTTCGCGGCGGCCCCAGGCGGCCAGGGAAATGTCGGCAACCTTGAAGTCGGTGAAACCGGCAGGCGTCAGTACAGCGCTCATAAATGAGATCTCCATTCGTTGTCTGCGAATGGGCGCCGTTGATGCGTATGGTTAACGCCCCATCCGAGCCTGACAAATCCCCGCTTGGCGGGTTTTGCTGCAGCGCCCCTCGGACGGGTGGCGGGCGCGTGCGGAGCGGGCCGCGCGCGTGAAGCTGGCGAAGTATAGCCAGGCTGGCGGATAAGCCCAAGGCTTTCTGTCGGGCGAGTTGGCTGTTGTGCCCTAGGGTCTAGCCGCTTTGCTCATGGTGTTTGCGCACAGCCTGGTGCAGGCTGCGAGGCTTCTTGCCCCGAACCTGTGGAGTTGCGATGACCCTGGCTTACTGGTGTGTGTTGCTTGCGCTGTTCCTGCCTTACCTGTCCACCATCACCGCGAAGGCGGTCAGTGGCGGTTTCAGCCCCAGGCACAATTATGACCCGCGGGCGTTTCTCGCCAGCCTCGAAGGCCTCGGCCGGCGCGCCAATAATGCCCAGCTCAACAGCTTCGAGGTCACCCCGGCCTTCGCCGCCGCGGTGATCATCGCCCACCTGGCCGGTGGCGCCGAACAGGCCCTGCTCGATCAGCTGGCCATGGCCTTTATCCTCAGCCGCGTGCTGTATTTTATCTGCTACCTGGCCAATTGGGCGCCACTGCGCAGCCTGGTGTGGTTCGTCGGCATGGGCCTGATCGTCAGCCTGTTCGTGGTCTCGGCCTAAGCCTGATGCGAGGTGGTGCGAATGCCCTAAACAGGTGCGCGCCACTGCCTCGCTTAGGGGCGCCAAGCCCCGCGGCTAAAGGCGTTGCGCGTCTTGCGGGTTGGCGTGGCTGGACTAGTGTTGTAGCGACGGTGCAGGAGTCGCCGCAACCAGTCTCGAGGGATGCGTCATGTCAGCCACGCTGTTTTTCGATCGCCTGCTGTGCGCCATGGGTTTGCGCACCCTGAACCAGCAATTCCTGTTTTCCTATGCCCTGATGTTTCTCCTGGCGCTGGTCGCCTCGGTGGCGCTGTACCTGAGCATGGCGGTGTCGCCGGAGACCATCAATGTCGCCGGTGCCCAGCGCATGCTCAGCCAGAAGATGACCAAGGAGGCCTTGCTGCTGCGCGAGAAGGCCATTTCCCGCAGCGTGCTCGAGGCGACCATCGCGCAGTTCGCCAAGGCCCATGAGGACCTGCTGAAGGGCAACCGCGAGCGCAATATCAGCGCCATCGAGCAGCCGCAGATCAAGGCGCAGATGGCCCAGGTCGGGCAGTTGTGGCAGGACTTCCGCCGCCAGCTGGAAGCCTTGGGCGGCGATCCCCAGGCGGTCGATCTGGCCGCTCTGGAGGCCGCCTCGACCAGCCTGTTGCGCGAGATGAACAAGGCGGTGGGGCTGATGGCCGCCCATGTCGAGAACCAGCAGCGCAGCCTGATGTGGCTGGCCTTCAGCTGTCTGCTGGGGATTCTGCTGCTGGTGGTGCTGGGCCGGCAGTTTGGCCTGCGTCCGCTGATGGCCAACCTGGGCATGGTGGAACTCGGCCTGACCCGGGTCGGTGCCGGCGACTTTACCCGGGGCCTGGATGGTGGGCAGCGCGACAATGAAATTGGCCGCATCATCGCCGGCTATAACCGCATGCAGGCGGCGGTGCGGGCGTTGCTGGGCGAGGTCAAGGCCTCGGGTGGGCATACCCAGGCCCATGTGCAGCAGGCCCTGACCCTGGCCCAGGCGGCGGGTGAGGGCGCGCGCCGGCAGCACGAGAACCTCGATCAGGTGGCCACCGCCATGACCGAAATGAGCGCCACCGTGGCCGAAGTCGCCCGCCATGCCAGCCAGGCCGCCGAGTCGGCGCGCAGCGCCGATGACTGTGCTCAGACCGGGCAACGCGCGGTGCGGCGCAGCGGCGAGCTGTTGGCCAATCTGTCGCAGCAGATGGAGCGCAATGCCGCGGGAATGGTGGCCCTGCGCGAGGAGACCGCCGGGGTCGGCAAGGTGCTGGAGGTGATCACCGCCATCGCCGAACAGACCAATCTGCTGGCGCTCAATGCCGCCATCGAGGCGGCCCGTGCCGGCGAAGCCGGGCGCGGTTTCGCCGTGGTCGCCGACGAGGTGCGCACCCTGGCCAGCCGCACCCAACAATCCACCGGGGAGATCCAGGCGATCATCCAGCGCCTGCAGGCTGGTGCCCAGCAAGCCGTGGAGGGCATTCAGGACAGCACCGCGCTGGTGCACAACAACCTGCAGCATATTCAGGAGGCCAACCTGGTGCTGGACTCCATAGTCGGGGCGGTGGACAGCATCAATGCGATGAATGCGCAGATCGCCACGGCGGCCGAGGAGCAGAGCCAGGTGGCGCATGACATCGACCAGCGGGTGGCGGAGGTGTCCGGCCTGGCCGAGCGCAGCCATGACGATGCGCAGAGCGTGATGCAGGTCAGCAGCCAGATCCATGGCGAGGTGCAGCGCCTGACCGGCCAGCTCAGCCGCTTTCAGACCTGAGTTATCCGGGCAGGCGCCGCTGGGCATTTGCGCCTGCGCTATCGGCTAGCCATCTGCGATACTGCGCGTCCTTCCGAGCCGAGCGCGATAGTTGTTGATGAAAAGCCGATACCTGCTGTTGCCACTCCTTGCCTTGACCCTGGCCGCGTGCGGCGGGGTCGATCCCAATTCGCCGCAGGGTAAGCGGCAGACCATCTTCAAGCAGATGCTCAAAGTCAGCGAAGACCTCGGTGGCATGCTGCGCGGGCGCATCGCCTTCAATGAACCGCGCTTCGTCGCCGGCGCCGCCGAGCTTGATCAACTGACCCGCACGCCCTGGCAGCATTTTCCCCAGGTCAAGGAAGAGGGCGGTGATAGCCATGCCAAGGATGAGGTCTGGCAGCGTCAGGCGCATTTCCAGCAACTGGCCCGGGCGCTGGAAGCCAGCACCGCCGCGCTGGTCGCCGCGACTACCACGCGTCCGCTGAACAGCGCCGATCTGTCCGCGCCCGTGCAGCTCGTGGAAGACAGCTGCGAGGCCTGCCATAAGGAGTTTCGCGCGTTCTAAATCGCCGCTTTAGAAACCCGCGATCTGCGCCTGGCGCAGTTGCTCACCCAGGGCCAACACCTCCGGGTGCCGGAAGAACGCCTGCAGCTGCGCCGCGCGTTCGGGACCGATGCCCGGCTGATGCTGCCAATCCGCGGCGCTGCGTTGCGCGAGTTCCTGCCAGTTGCCGTTGACTGCCGCCAAGCCCTTTGCCGGCAGGCCCAGGGCGCGCAGCCAGGCGCTTAACGGGCGTTGTCGGGCCAGGGCAAAACTCTGGCTGAGCTTGGCGGCGCTGCGCGGGCCTAGGCCGGGAATCTCCGCCAGTTGCTCTGCGGATAGCCGCAGCCAGTCGAGCAGACCCTCGAGTTGCCGCGCCTGCAGCAGTTTCTCCCAGGTGCCGGGGCCGACCCCGGGTAGCGCCAGACCTTGCTTGCCGCTCAGCCAGGCCAGGCGCGCGCGAAACTGGCTGGCGCAGGACGGGGTGGCGCGCCAGCAGCTCAGCGGATGGTAGGCGGCGGGGTTGGGCACTTCGAGTTTGGCGCGCTGCTGGGTGCGCCAGAGCACGCTGTCCAGCTTGGGAATGGTCAATCCGGCCAGGCGGATGGCGATCTGATCGCCGGGGCGGATATCCAGGGTCTGCCAGTGTTGCAGCGAGTCGGCGCTGACATATTCGACCCGCCGGTCGTCCAGCTTGACCGGTTGCACGCGCAGCACCGGGGTGATGCGGCCGCTACG
>NZ_JAUYNP010000327.1 GCF_030696055.1 Pseudomonas sp.
CGTAGCCCGGATGAAATCCGGGAAGGGCAAAAGCCACTGCACAAGCTCCTGCCCAACAGAAACCTTGGCGCCAAGACTAGCCCCGTCAGCCGGCCGAGCACAATCGCCGCGCAAGGGGATGAGCCGCATGGATGCGGCGAAAGGCGTAAAGGGCCAGGGATGGCCCTTGTACGCCGGCCCTTGGAGCGGTGATGGAGCGAGGGCAGTCGAGCGTAGCGAGACCCGGATGTCGGGGTGCCCTTCTTTTTGGTTACTTTTTCTTGGGCAAGCAAGAAAAAGTGACGCGCCCGAGGGGGCGCAACCCAAGCGCAAGGCTGACTCAATACTCAACCTCACACTGGTCTTGCTCCTAACAATGCTGGCCCCCAGCGCCTTTGCCTTTGACCTGGACCAACTGAGCGCCCAGCTAGCCAAGCCCGCCGTGGTCCGCGGCCCGCTGATCCAGGAAAAGCACCTGCGCGCCCTACCCCAACCCCTGACCAGCCGCGGCCAGTTCGTGTTGAGCAGCGAACTGGGCCTGCTCTGGCAGCTGCAAAGCCCGCTGAAGCAGGACTACCGCATCGACGCAAAGGGCATCGCCAAACGCAGCCCCGACGGCTGGCAAATGCAACCGGGCCAGGATGTCGCCGCCCAACAGAGCCGCCTGTTCCTCGCCGTACTCAAGGGCGACCACAGCGGCCTGGCCCGCGACTTCGCCCTGCAACTAAGCGGCAGCAGCGACGCCTGGCAACTAACGCTGACCCCGCATTCGCGACTGCTGAAACAGATATTCAGCCGCATCCAGATCGAAGGCGCAGGCCTGGTGCAACGTATCGAACTGCACGAAACCCAGGGCGACCGCACCGTGCTGCGCCTGCCCGCCAGCCAGGCGGGTGACGCCCTGAGTGAGCAGGAGCGCCGCGCCTTTGCTCAGTGAACGCCTGCTGCCACGCGGCTTTCTAGTCCTGCTAGCAGCCCTGCTGTGCCTCGCCGCCTGGCAGTGGCGCCAGGGCCCGCCGGTGGCCGCGGATATGCTCGCGCTGCTGCCCGCAGGCAGCGGCGATGTCCTGGTGCAGCAGGCCGAAAAGCGCATGCAGGAGCCGTTGAACCGCGAGCTGTTGCTGTTGATCGGCCACCCCCGGCGCGAGCAGGCCATCGCCCTGGTGCAACAGATAGGCACGCAGTGGCGCAACTCCGGGCGCTTCGCCCATGTGCAGTGGAGCTTCGACAGCGACCTGGATGCACTGCGCCAGCAACTGCGCAGCAACCGCCTGGCCCTGCTGCCGGCGGCCGATCGGCAGTTGCTGATCGAGCAGCCGAGCCTACTGATCGAGCAGCGCGCCGCCCAGCTGTTCGATACCTTTGCCGGCTTCAGCCTGCTGCCGCCCGAGCAGGACTGGCTCGGCCTCGGCGCCCGCGCCCAGCAGGCGCTCAATCCCGGCAGCCGAATCCAGGCCGACCTGGGCAGCGGCGCGTTATTGCTGGAAGACCAGGGCATAACCTGGGCCATGCTGCGCGCCAACGCCCGTGGCAGCGCCTTCGATATGCAGGAGCCGCCGCTAATAGCCGCGCAGGTCGCCAGCACCCGCGCCCAGATCGATGCCGCAGGCGGCCAATTACTGGCAGCCGGTGGCGTGCTGTATGCCGCGGCCGGCCAGGCCAAGGCCACTCGCGAAGTCAGCTGGATCGGTGGTGGCGCCACCCTCGGCACCCTGTTGTTGCTGTTGTTGGCCTTCCGCCGCGCGCGGGTGCTGCTCAGCCTGCTGCCCATAGGCGTCGCCCTGCTGGCCGGCTGCACGGCCTGCGTGCTGGTGTTCGGCCAGATCAACGCGCTGACCCTGGTGCTCGGCGCCAGCCTGATCGGGGTGGCCGCCGATTACCCGCAACACTACTTAAGTAAAAGCTGGAGCAACAGCTGGGGCCCAGACGGCTGGCGCAGCTGGAGCGCCCTGCGCGCCACCCTGCCGGGCCTGTCCCTGAGCCTGGGCACCAACCTGGTCGGCTATCTGGCGCTGGCCTTCACCCCGTTCCCGGCGCTGACCCAGGTCGCGCTGTTCTCCGCCGCCGGCTTGGTCGGCGCTTACCTCTGCTCGGTGTGCCTGCTGCCGGCCTGGCTCAGCGGCCTGCGCCTAAGCCCGCCGCCCAGCCTGCTCGGCTTCAGCGCACGCCTGCTGGGCTGGCGCGCGCGCCTACTGGGCAAAGTCGGCAGCGCGCCGCTGCTCGGCCTGCTGTTGCTGTTCAGCGCCGGCGGCCTGTGGCAGCTGCACACGCAGAACGACCTGCGCCAATGGCTGGGCCAGGAGCCAGAGCTGTTGAGCGAGGCCAAGCGCATCGCCGAGCTGACCGGACAGCAACCCACCAGCCAGTTCTTCCTGGTACGTGCCAGCGACGAGCAGCAACTGCTAGAGCGCCAGGCCGAACTCAGCCAACGCCTGGATCAGGCTGTGGCCGCCGGCCAGCTGCGCGGCTACCGCGCCCTCAGCCAACTGGTGGCGGCCGACAGCCAGCTGCAACCGCTGCGCGTCGCCCTGCGGCAACTGCCGCAGCACTGGCAGCCGCTGCTGGACCTGGGCATCCCGCCGGCGGCCCTGCAGGTGGAACTCGATAAGCTCGGCCGCGACCCACAGCCGAGCCTAGAACAGGCCCTGGCCAGCCCTCTGGGTGAAGCCTGGCGGCCGCTCTGGCTGGGCCCGATTGATAGCGGAGTGGCCGGTTTGGTCAGCCTGCAGGGGCTGAGCGACAGCGCCCAACTCAAGACCCTCGCCGAGGGTCTGCCGGGGGTGCAACTGGTCGATCGCATCGGCGAGCTAAATGCGCTGTTCGGCGCCACCCAGCTTAGCGCCGCGCAACTGAAACTCGTCTCCAGCGTGGCGATCCTCTTGTTGCTGTGCCTGCCGTTCGGCCTCGGCGGCGCCCTGCGGGTGGTCTGCCTGCCGCTGCTGGCCGCCCTGGCGGCCTTGGCCTGTCTCGGCTGGCTGGGCCAGCCGCTGACCCTGTTCAGCCTGTTCGGCCTGCTGCTGATCACCGCCATCGGAGTCGATTACGCCATCCTGATGCGCGAGAATATCGGCGGGCCGGCGGTCAGCCTGCTCGGCACCCTGCTCTCGGCACTGACCAGCTGGCTGTCGTTCGGCCTGCTGCTGGTCAGCGACACCCCGGCCATCGCCAATTTCGGCCTGGCCATCAGCCTGGGCCTGATGTTCTGCTTTCTGCTGGCGCCCTGGGCCGGCACGCAGCGAATGGCAACGGCGCCAACCGGTAAGGGAATACAGTTATGAGTGTTATCGGGTTCTGGCTGCTGGCCCTGGCGATCTACGCCCTGGTCACCCTGATCGGCGGGCGCCGGCTGATCCCCATAGTCGGCCAGTTGCTGGTCGCCAGCCTGGCGATTCCGCTGCTGCTGTTGTTCGGGGTCGAGCCGCACTGGCAGCTCACGGCCCAGGACCTACTCGCCCCCGCCTGGCTGAATATGGCTTACGGCCTGTGCTTTGCCCTGCTGCTGGGCTATATCCTCAGCGACGTGATCGATCTGGAGGTGAATGCCGCCTGCCTGAAGATCGCCCTGCCGAGCTTCCTGCTGCCGCTGCTGGCCGGCCTGGCCTGCGCCGTCTGGCTGCTGCCCGGCGCGCGCAGTTGGCTGAGCGCGGTGGGCATCGGCCTGCTGTTCTCGATCACGGCTATCCCGGTGCTCTACCTGTTCCTGCAGAGCATCGGCTACCCGACGGAGGCGACCAAGCGCCTGCTGCACGCGGCCATCCTGATGGACTTTATGTGCTGGAGCCTGTTCGGCCTGGCCCAGGGCAGCAGCAATCCGGCCGCCCTGCTCTGGCCGCTGCTGGCCGCCGGCCTGCCGCTGCTGCTGCGCCTGCTGCAGCTGCGCCAGCCGCTGCTCTACAGCCTGCCGTTCTTCGCCCTGATGCTGCTGTTCCAGCAGCTCAAACTCAACGCCCTGGTGTTCGGCATCGCCTATATGCTGTGCCTGGCCTGGCTGCGCCAGCCGTTCCGCCTGCCGCTGCCCGCGCGCCAGTGGAAGCTGCTGCTGAATGGCCTGGCGGTGCCGCTGATCCTCACCTGCGGCGTGCTGCGGGTGGATTTCCACGGCGTCGGCGCGCACTACTCCTGGCTCTACCTCGGCGCCCTGCTGGCGCTGCCGGTGCTGAGCAAGGTGCTCGGCAGCTGGCTGGGCCTGCACTGGGCCGACCCGCAGGCGTCGGCGCGGATCAAGTGGCAGGAAAGCCTGTTCCTGAATATCCGCGGGCTGACCGAGATCGTCTTCCTCAACCTGCTCCTGCAACTGCAGCTGATCGATGCCCTGGTGTATTTCAGCCTGCTGCTGATGAGCCTGTTTTCCACGCTGCTGCCGGCCCTGCTCGGCAAGCGCCCCTCCATCACCGCCAATAACGAGGCCAGAAGCCGTTATGAAATCCCTTGAAGTCGAGCAACGTCAGGTCGTAGTCATAGGCGCCGGCCCGTCCGGGGCGATCGCCAGCGCGCTGCTCAAGCGTAACGGCCACGACGTGCTGGTGCTGGAGCGCCAGCGCTTCCCGCGCTTCTCCATCGGCGAGAGCCTGCTGTCGCACTGCCTGGACTTCGTCGAGGAAGCCGGGATGCTCGAGGCGGTGCAGGCGGCGGGGTTCCAGACCAAGCACGGTGCGGCCTTCGCCTGGGGCGAGCGCTACAGCGAATTCGACTTCCGCGACAAGTTTACCGCCGGGCAAGGCTCGACCTTCCAGGTGCAGCGCGCGCACTTCGACCAGGTGCTGGCCGACGAAGCCGCGCGCCAGGGCGTGGACGTGCGCTACGAGGAAGAAATCGTCGCCGCCGACTTCTCCAGCGACTGCCCGCGCCTGACCGTCAAACGCCTGGCCGACGGCCATGAGTACCAGGTGGAATGCGCCTTCGTCCTCGACGGCAGCGGCTACGGCCGGGTGCTGCCGCGCCTGCTCGACCTCGACCTGCCGTCCGACTTCCCGGTGCGCCAGGCGGTGTTCACCCATATCGAGGACCGCATCATTGACCCGGCCTTCGACCGTGAGAAGATCCTCGTCACCACCCACCCCGAGATGCGCGACCTGTGGTTCTGGACCATCCCGTTCAGCAACGGCCGCTGCTCGCTGGGCGTGGTCGCCGATGCCACCCGCTTTGCCGGGCGCCCTGAAGATCTGGATGCCTGCCTGAAGCAATTTGTCGCGGAAACACCCTCGCTGTCCCGCGTGCTGCAGAACGCGGTGTGGGACACTCCGGCGCGCGCCCTCGGCGGTTATGCGGCCAACGTCAAGGCGCTGCACGGCCCGGGCTTCGCCCTGCTGGGCAACGCCGCCGAGTTCCTCGACCCGGTGTTCAGCTCCGGAGTGACCATCGCCATGCGCTCGGCGAGCATGGCCGCCGGCCTGCTGCACCGTCAGCTGGGCGGCGAAGCGGTGGACTGGGAAAACGAGTTCGCCATCCCGCTGAAACGCGGCGTAGATACCTTCCGCGCCTATGTCGAGGGCTGGTACGACGGCAGCTTCCAGGACGTGATCTTCTTCGAGAAGTCCCAGCCGGAAATCCGCCGGATGATCTGCTCGATCCTCGCCGGCTACGCCTGGGATCAGCAGAACCCCTATGTCGCCGAACCCAAGCGGCGCCTGCGCGTACTCGCCGAACTCTGCGCCCAAGGCTAAGCGATGAAGCGTCTGCTGCTCACCAGCCTGTGTCTGCTGCTCGCCGCCTGCGCCGCGCGCACGCCGCTGCCTGCCGCGCTGCCCCCGCTCGCCGCGGCGCTGCCGCTGGCCCTGCAGGTACAGCGCGAACAGGCCGGCAACCAGCAGACCTGGTGGCTGGTGCTGCAGGATGAGCAGGGCGCCCTGCGCGCCTCGCTATTCGACCCCCTGGGCGTACCCCTGGCGCGCCAGCTGTTGCAGGCCGGGCAATGGCAGGACGATGGCCTGCTGCCGCCGAATGCCGAGGCCCGCGAACTCTTTAGCGCCCTGTTATTTGCCCTGACGCCAGCGGCCGCATTGCCCGAGCATTATCCCGACGGGCACTGGCGCAACCTGACCGGCGGGCAGCGATGGCTTAACCCGGGCTGGCGAATCGGTTACCGTGCGCCCCTGGATTTCACCCTGCACAGCGCGCCCGACCTGCATTACCGGGTCAGCCAGCTGCCCGACGACAAGGCTCCCTGATGGCCAGTTACCTGAATGCCCTGGGCCTCAACTGCGCCCTCGGCCAAGGCAAGCACGCGGTGGCGGCGGCGCTGTTTGCCGGCGACGCCAGCGGCATGCGCGCGCAAACCGGCTGGGTCGCCGAACGTACCCTGACCGTCGGCGCGGTGCCCGGCAGCCTGCCGCAACTGCCGGCGGAGCTGAGCCATGCCTCCAGCCGCAATAACCAGCTGCTGCTGGCAGCCGCCCTGGAGATAGAGGACGAGATTCGCGCCGCCATCGCCCAGTTCGGCGCGGATCGCATCGCCGTGGTCCTCGGCACCAGCACCTCGGGCATCGAGGAAGCCAGCCAGAGCATCGCCCAGTACCTCAACCAGGGCAGCCTGCCGCCGCACTATGACTACGCCCAGCAGGAACTGGCCGCGCCGGCCAACTTCCTCAGCGCCTGGCTGGGCCTGAGCGGGCCGAGCTACTGCATCTCCACCGCCTGCACCTCCAGTGCGCGGGCGCTGCTCAGCGCCCAGCGCCTGCTGCAACTGGGAGTCTGCGATGCGGTGCTGTGCGGGGGGGTGGACAGCCTCTGCCACCTGACCCTGAACGGCTTTTCGGCGCTGGAAGCGGTGTCCGCCGAGCGCTGCAATCCGTTCTCGGTCAATCGCCATGGCATCAATATCGGCGAAGGCGCGGCGCTCTTTCTTATGACCAAAGAGCCGATGACTAGAGAGCCGATGAGCAGGGACAGCGCAGCCGTTCCCATCGCCCTGCTCGGCGGCGGCGCCAGCTCCGACGCCCACCATATTTCCGCGCCGCAACCCGAGGGCCTCGGTGCGCAGACCGCCATGCGCAAGGCGTTGGCCGCCGCCGGCATCAGCGCCAGCCAGATCGACTATCTCAATCTGCACGGCACCGCCACCACCCATAACGACGCCATGGAAAGCCTGGCGGTGCAGGCGATCTTCCCGCAAGGCGTGGCCTGCTCCTCGAGCAAACCCCTGACCGGTCACTGTCTAGGCGCCGCCGGTGCCCTGGAAGCGGCCTTCTGCTGGCTAAGCCTGAGCCCGTACAACCCGGACCAGCTGCTGCCGCCGCACCTGTGGGACGGCCAGGCCGACCCGGCGCTGCCCAGCTTGAACCTGCTACAGCCAGGAACCCACCTACGCGGCGGTAGCCCGCGCCGGCTAATGAGCAATTCCTTTGCCTTTGGCGGCAACAATATCAGCCTGCTTTTGGGTGAGGAGCTGGGTGAAGAGCTGAGCGCAGAGCCCGGTGAAAAGCCGGGTGACATGCAGACTGAAGCACCTGGAGACGCAGCATGACCCCCTGGCCTATCGCCGAACTGATTCCCCATGCCGGCGACATGATTCTGATCGATAAGGTCCTGCGCTTTGCCGACGAGGACATCGAGACCCAACTCTGCGTGCGCCCCGGCGGCCTGTTCAACCAGGCCGATGGCAGCCTGCCGGCCTGGGTCGGCATCGAGTTGATGGCGCAGAGCGTGGCCGCCTATGCCGGCTGCCAGGCCCGCCAGGCCGGCGCGCCGGTGGAACTGGGCTTTCTGCTGGGCACGCGTAATTTCCAGTGCAATGTCGAGCGCTTTCCGGCCGGCAGCACGCTGCACATCAAGGCCCTGCGCTCGCTGCAGGACGACAACGGCATGGGCGTGTTCGAGTGCCAGCTTTCTGGCCCTGGCATCGAAGCCTTCGCCCGCCTCAACGTATTCCGCCCGCCCCAGGTGGCCAGCTATCTTCAGGAAGATTTTCAGGAACCCCAGTCATGAGCGAAAGCATTCTGGTCACCGGCTCCAACCGCGGCCCTATAGTCCGCGCCAGCGTGGCGCGCCATTCGCCGCAAGATGGAGGAAGGGCCCATGACTGAAAGCATTCTGGTCACAGGTTCTAGCCGCGGCATAGGCCGGGCCATCGCCCTGCGTCTGGCCCGCGCCGGCTTCGATATAGTGCTGCACTGCCGTTCGCGGCGCATTGATGCCGAGGCGGTGCAGGCGCAGATCGAGGCGCTGGGCCAGCAGGCGCGCATCCTGCAGTTCGATGTGTCCGAGCGCGCCGCCTGCCGCGAGGCCCTGGAGGCCGATATCGAACAGCACGGCGCGTATTACGGGGTTGTGTGTAATGCAGGGTTGACCCGCGACGGCGCCTTTCCGGCGCTGAGCGAGGAGGATTGGGACCTGGTGCTGCGCACCAATCTGGATGGTTTCTACAATGTCCTGCACCCGCTGACGATGCCGATGATCCGCCGCCGCAAGCCGGGACGCATCGTCTGCATCACCTCGGTGTCCGGGCTGATCGGCAACCGCGGCCAGGTCAATTACAGCGCCTCCAAGGCCGGAATTATCGGCGCGGCCAAGGCCCTGGCGATCGAACTGGGCAAGCGCAAGATCACGGTCAATTGCGTGGCACCGGGGCTGATCGATACCGAGATACTCGATGAGCAGGTGCCGGTGGAGGAAATCCTCAAGATGGTCCCGGCGGCGCGCATGGGCACCCCGGAAGAAGTGGCCGGGGCGGTGAATTTTCTGATGTCCGAGGAGGCGGCCTACATTACCCGCCAGGTCCTCGCGGTGAACGGTGGGTTGTGCTGATGAACGGATGCAAACGGGTTGTGGTCACCGGCATGGCCGGCGTGACCTCGCTGGGCAGCGACTGGCCGACGATCGAAGCGAACTTTAAAGCCGGCAAGAGCGGCATTCGCTATATGCACGAGTGGGATAGATTCAGCGAGCTGAATACCCGCCTGGGCGGCCCGGTGGATGACTTCGCCACTCCTGCGCATTGGACGCGCAAGCAGACCCGCAGCATGGGCCGGGTGGCCAAGCTGGCGGTGTATGCCGCCGAGCGCGCCCTGGAGCATGCCGGCCTGCTCGGCGACCCGCGCATTCAGGACGGCCGCATGGGCGTAGCCTGTGGCTCGTCCACCGGCAGCACCGACGAGATCAAGGCGTTCGGCAATATGCTGCTGAATTCCGTCGCCGACGGCCTCAACGCCAACTCCTATATCCGCATGATGCCGCACACCACCGCGGCCAATATCAGCATCTTCTTCGGCCTTAAGGGGCGCCTGATTCCCACCTCCAGCGCCTGCACCAGCGGCAGCCAGGGCATCGGCTACGCCTATGAGGCGATCAAGTTCGGCCGCCTGCCGATGATGCTGGCCGGCGGCGCCGAAGAGCTGTGCCCGACCGAGGCCATGGTGTTCGACGCGCTGTACGCCACCAGCCTGAAAAACGACGCCCCGCACAGCTCGCCGCGCCCCTACGACAGCGGCCGCGACGGCCTGGTGATAGGCGAAGGCGCCGGCATGCTGGTGCTGGAAGAGCTGGAACATGCGCAGGCAAGAGGCGCCACCATCTATGCCGAGATAGTCGGCTTCGGCTGCAACTCCGACGGCCAGCACGCCACCAAGCCGGTGCAGGCGACCATGCGCGGGGCGATGCAGCTGGCCCTGCAGGATGCCGGGCTGACGCCCGCCGCCATCGGCTATGTCAACGGCCACGGCACCGCCACCGACCAGGGCGATGTGGCGGAAAGCCTGGCCACCAGCGAGCTGTTCGGCACGCAGATGCCGATCAGCTCGCAGAAGAGCTTTCTCGGCCACACCCTGGGCGCCTGCGGCGCGCTGGAGTCCTGGTTCAGCATCGAGATGATGAACGCGGACAGCTATGTGCCGACGCTCAATCTGGAAAATATCGACCCGGCCTGCGGCGAGCTGGACTACCTGCGCGGCGAGTTCCGCAGCATGAGCCATCAGCATGTGATGAATAACAATTTCGCCTTCGGCGGGGTCAATACCTCGCTGATATTCCGCCGCTGGAACTAAGAGGCTGGATTACACTTGCAGCGGCATCAGCCACCCCGCCAATCTCATAGCAAGGAGCAACCTATGAACGCCAAATCCTGGGCCCTCGCAGTGTTTTGTCTGAGTCTGCTGCCGGCAGTCAGCCAGGCTCGTGACACCGCCCATTTCCTGCCCTTCGAGGCCGCCGTGCAGGAGGCCACCAATGCCGGGCGCCTGGATGGCAGCGTGAAGTTCTACCTGGCCGGCACCAAGCCTGCGGGCAACGTCAGCCTGATCAAATCCGGCGTGACCACCAGCCAGAAGACCAACGCCTTCAACAAGAGCGATGAGGGTGCCTGCAGTTGGGCGCTACAATCGGCCCTGATCCGCTTGCAGAACGCGGCAAAAGCCGCCGGCGCCAATACCGTGGTCGAGATTGCCAGCAACTACAAGAATGTCGAATACAAGGACAGCCAGAAGTACGAATGCCACGCCGGCGCGCTGATGGCGGGTGTGGCCCTCAAGGGAAACCTGGCCAATGTCAAATAAGCACCTGGCCCTCGCCCTGCTGGCCGCACTCGGCCTAGGTGCCGGCCAGCGCGGCCAGCAA
>NZ_JAUYNP010000328.1 GCF_030696055.1 Pseudomonas sp.
GGCCGGCGACCCGCATATCCACTACTTCAATAAGCTGTTCGGTTTTGTACTGCGCCCGGCCCGCGCCGAGATGCAGCACAACCCCTATGCGCCAGGGCTGCAGCATTTCTGCCTGCGCGTGGACAGCGCGGCCGAGGTGCAGGAAGTCGCCGAGCAATTGCGCCGCGGCGGCATAGAGGCCACGCAGGCGCGGCTCTATCCGGAATACGCCGAGGATTACACGGCCACCTTCTTTAGCGACCCGGACGGTATCCGCCTGGAGGTCACCAACTACCGGCAAGAGCGCCGCGAGCGCCATGACGAGTGGGGATAAGCCAAGCTAGGCGTTTCGCTCATCAGCAATAAGCCCCGCCCATTAACCTGCCGCAAGGCCATGGACCCTTACTCATGCAAAGAAGCTATTTCTCGACCCTGTGCTTGCTGGTTCTGCATCAGATCGATGCGGCCTATTGGCGTGAGTGGGAGATGTTCCATTTGCCCGGGGGAATCCAGGGTTACCTGGCGTTCAATCTGCTGGCCATCCCCTTTCTTCTGCTGGGCTATACCCAGGTGGTGCTAGACGGTGACAAGGCCATCTTGTTCGCCAGACTCTGCGCCGCCCTGGGCGCCCTGACGTTCCTGATCCATGCCGGCTTTGCCCTCGCCGGCTTTAGCCAATTCCATCTGCCCCTGTCCATGGCCTTGATCCTGCTCTGCCTGGCCAGCGCGCTGTGGCAATGGGTCGAAATAAGGCAATACGCCCTGCAACGTAGCGTTGCCTAACCAGCGGTTAAGTCCATCCGGCGTGCGCTCTACTAACTACAGCTCACTGTTTAAGCAAATTATTAGAGAGCAAAGACAATACATATGCGCTTGCTTATCTGCTTATTTCTATTTGTCTCTCAGGCCGCAATAGCGAGCGACTGCGTCGTGCTAGTGCATGGCCTTGGCAGAACCAGCCACTCCATGAGCTCCATTGAAAACTCATTGGAAAGCCAAGGCTATATTGTTGTAAACAACAGTTACCCTTCCAGGGAAAAGAGCATTTATGCGCTGGCCTCCGTCGTGGGAGATGGCATAAGCGCTTGTAAAGAATCCGGCGCTCAGCAGATCCATTTCGTTACCCATTCTTTGGGCGGCCTATTAGTCAGGCAGTATTTCCAGGAGCATGTTCTTCCTGAGGCTAAACGAGTGGTCATGCTCGGCCCACCGAACCACGGCAGTGAAGTAGCAACCAAGAGCAAGGATAAGTGGTGGTACAAATTCTCCACCGGGCCAGCCGGCCAAGAGCTGGGCATTGAAACTGACAGCACGCCGAATCGACTCAAGCCGATACCTCTGGAAATCGGCATCATCGCCGGCACGGAAAGCCTAGACCCCTGGTTTTCAGGCAGCGTGGCCAAGCCCAATGATGGAAAAGTCTCGGTTGCCAGCACTCAGCTTGCTGAAATGAAGGATTTTATTACGGTTCCCCATAGCCATACCTTTATGGCCAATGCAGATATTGTGGCCACGCAGGTGAAGCTGTTTTTAGCGCAAGGTAGTTTTAGCCATTAAGTTCATACAGCCGCCCAGCCCGCGAGGCTTAGATGATTCTTGAACTAGCCATACTGCAGATTATTCCCGGCCGCGAAGCGGCGTTCGAAGCGGCCTTTAGCCAGGCCGCCCCGATCATCGCCGGCATGCCGGGCTATCTCTCCCATCAGCTGCAGCGTTGCCTGGAGAACCAATCGCAGTATGCCCTGCTGGTCAATTGGCAAACCCTGGAAGACCACACCCAGGGCTTTCGGCAGTCCGCGCAGTACCAGGAATGGCGCGCGCTTCTGCATCATTTCTACGACCCATTCCCCTGCGTCGAGCACTACGCCGGGGTGCTCGGGCAGCGCGCCTAAGCGCCAACTGCACAGCCAGATCGCCCACGCCTGCTACTGGGTAGACCCAGGCAAAAGGTCTATACCTATGGGCAGAAATGCTCACCTTGTTTGCCGATCGTCTAGCCACTTAGGAGCCGCAAAGTGAGCCGTACCGAGCACATCAGCCTGATGGCTGAGTACAACGAATGGATGAATAGCAAAGTCTATAAGGCCGCGCTGAGCTTGCCCGGCGAGGTGCTGATGGCCGAGAGTCAGGCCTTTTTCGGCTCCCTGTTCGGCACGCTTAACCATGTGGCGGTGGGCGATACCCTCTGGCTGAAACGCTTCGCCAGCCATCCCGCCCACTACCCGGTCCTCGATCCGATACGTCGGCTGCCGACCCCGACCAGCCTCGACCAGCTGCTGTATAGCGATATCCACAGCCTCGCCACCTACCGCCGCGCCCTCGACCAGCTGATCCTGAGTTGGGCGCGCTCGATACGCGAAGACGAGCTGGATCTGCCGCTGCGTTACAACAACACCCAGGGGATTGCCGCCGAGCGGAACTTCTTCAGCCTGATCATGCATTTCTTCAACCACCAGACCCACCATCGCGGCCAAGCCAGCACCCTACTGTCCCAGGCCAAGGTCGATATCGGGGTCACCGACCTGCTGGCGCTGATCCCCGATGCCCAGGCGCTATAACCTTAGGCCTCTCGCCAGGCGCGCTCGTTGGTTGCTGTTAGCCATCCTGCTGGCGGCGCATGCCAGCCTGGTGTTGCACACACCGGCGCTGTTGGCACCCGCCGTTGCTGGGTCTGTCTATCTACCGTTGATGCTGCTGCAGGCGGTGGGTATCTCGCTGTTCGCCGCGGCAGAGCCCGGCGGCTGGGCCGCACCCTCGTTGCTTGGCTGGGGCCTGGTCGGCTTGCTCTGGCTGGGCATCTGGTGGACCTTGGCGGGACTGCTCGCCCGCCTGCTGCCGGGTAGGAACAACGCACCCTAGACGTCACTCTGACAAGGAAAGACCATGCAACTGATTGGAATGCTCGACTCACCCTATGTCCGCCGCGTGGCGATCTCCCTGCAACTGCTCGGCCTGCGCTTCGAGCACAGGTCGATTTCCGTATTCAGCAACTTCGAGCAGTTCCAGCAGATCAACCCGGTGGTCAAGGCGCCCTCGCTGATCTGCGCGGACGGCGAGGTGCTGATGGATTCCACGCTGATCCTGGAGTACGCCGAAGCGCTCGCCGGCCTGGGCAAGAGCCTGATGCCCGAGGTCATGGCGCAGCGCCAACATGCGCTGCGGGTGATCGGCTTGGCGCTCGCCGCCTGCGAGAAAAGCGTGCAGATCGTCTATGAACGCCAGCTGCGCCCCGCCGAGAAGCAGCATCAGCCCTGGCTGGAGCGGGTCACCGGGCAATTGCTGGCGGCCTATGCGGCGCTCGAAGCGGAGCTGCACAAACGCCCGCTGGCCGTGGGCAGCGGGGCCATCAACCAGGCCGGGGTGAGCACGGCGGTGGCCTGGCAATTCAGCCAGCAGATGCTCCCCGAACTGGTCCCGGCGGCGGACTACCCCGCGTTGCGCGAGTTCTCCCGCCAGGCCGAACTGCTCCCGGCCTTTAGCGCCGCACCGCACGGGGCCGGCACTTATCGGCCTAGCAACTAAGCTGGCCGCGAGCGAAATGCTCACGACCATCCCGCCCCAAGCACCCCAGCCGAGCCGCAGAGCCTTCTGGGCCCGACGCCTGCAGGCCTTGGCGCTGCTTTCTGTGCTGGGGCTGCTGTTGCCGCTGCCATCCCATCTGTTGGCCGCTTCCAGCGGCGCAGTGGCCTGGTTGCTCGACTTGACCAGCCATTGGCAGTGGCTGTTTCTATTGGGGTTGCTGCTGGCCGGAGGCCTGGCGACTTGGCTGGATAAGCGCTGGGCCATCCTGCTGCTGGCTGCGCCGCTGCCCTGGCTGACGGCCTCCTCGCCAGCACCGGGCAGTGAGGCTCATGGCCCGGTATTTTCAGTCGCCAGCGCCAACGTCAGCCTGCATAACCAGGACCCGCAGGCCTTGGCACTGTGGCTGGCCCAGGAGCGACCCGATGTGGTGATCGTGCTGGAAGTGTCGCCGGACTATGCCGTGGCGTTGCAGCCATTGCGCGATTACCCCTTTCAACAGCTCGTGCCGCAAGACGGCCCCTTTGGCATTGCGCTGCTGTCGCGCCACCCGTTGCGGCAGGTGCAGGTTATCGAGGATGCGGACGCCATCGCCCATATCCAAGCCCAGGTGCAGTGGCAGAACCAGCTGATTGGGCTTATCGCCGTGCACCCCATGCCGCCGCTTTCCGCCCACTACCACAGCGTACGCAACGCTAAGTTGCGGGCCTTGGCCCGCCAGGCCAGCGCCAGCAAACTGCCGACTGTGCTGGCCGGGGACCTGAATGCCACGCCCTGGTCATCCGCCTTTAGCGGCCTGGCCCAGCACGGCCTCAGGCGAGCCAGCGGGTTGGCACCGACCTGGCCCGCCGCCCTGCACGGCCTGCTGGGGATTCCGCTTGATCATGTGCTGGTGACGCCACACTGGGGGGTGGTCTCTCGCCAGGTGGGGCCGGATCTGGGTTCGGATCATCTGCCGGTGTTGCTGCGCTTGAGCCTGCGAGACGCTGATTAGAACCTGTTCACGATCTCGCGAGCTAGAGATAAACGGTGGCGAAAACGGCCGAGGAAGCGGACGACTGCATGGATGCAGGAGGTAGAACGAAGCAGGATGCCCGAGTCGAGTTTACGAGCTGTAAATGAGCATTCCGAGATCGTTTTCAACGCCGTTTAGCCGACGCGCAGCAGATCGTGAACAGGTTCTTAGAGCAGAGCATCAGGGCTCAACGGACTGGCGACCCCTATATCCCTGACCGACAAGTCGTCCAGGCAACGTCATGTTTGATTGATCGACCAATAAAGAACGGCCTAGACTGCGCCCATCCAGGGGACGCCCCCTCTTGTCGGAGAAGCAGATGCCCAAGGTCGGAATGCAACCGATCCGCCGTTCGCAATTGATCGCGGCCACCCTCGAAGCGGTCGACCAGGTCGGCATGAGTGATGCCAGCATTGCCTATATCGCGCGAGTTGCCGGGGTGTCCAACGGCATTATCAGCCACTACTTCAAGGACAAGAACGGCCTGCTCGACGCCACCATGCGCCATCTGATGCAGGCCCTGAGCGATGCGGTGCACGAACGCCGTGCGGCGCTCAAGGACGACAGTCCACGTGCCCATCTGCACGCGATCATCGAGGGCAACTTCGACGACAGCCAGGTCAACGGCCCGGCGGTAAAGACCTGGCTGGCCTTCTGGGCCACCAGCATGCACCAGCCTGCGCTGCGCCGCCTGCAGCGGATCAACGACCGCCGCCTCGACTCCAACCTGTGCTGCCAGTTCCGCCGCGTGCTGCCGCCCGCCGCAGCACGTGCCGCCGCCCGCGGCCTGTCCTCGCTGATCGACGGCCTGTGGCTGCGCGGAGCCCTGACCGGCGAGGCGTTCGATACCGCGCGTGACCTGCAGATCGCCTACGAATACGTCGACCTGCAGCTGGCCAAGGTCTAAGTATCGGAGGGTGGGGCGCCTGCCACTACCGCCCAACCACAGATGTCTGAATTGCGCCGTAACCCATCATTGCGTTCAACCGGGCTTCTGCCTGGTGGGTTACGCGACGCTCGACCAACGCGGCGAACCGAACATCCTTTTTCCGCGCCGCCCACCCTACGCGCTAGACGCAAAAAAGCCCGAGGCCGGCAACGACCTCGGGCTTGTTCTGTACGGCAGTCCGTCAGGCGTTGGCTGGCGGCGCCAATGGCGCCCGCGCCGCTTCCTCGCTGGCGGCCAAGTCCGCCTTCATCGCCTTAAGCAGGGCGAACATATACAGCAGCAGCACCACCGAGAACGGCAGGCCGGCCAGCACCACCACCGTCTGCATGGCGGTGAAGTTGCCGGCGAACAGCAAGCCGATGGTCACCAGGGTCACCACCACCGACCAGAAGATACGCAGCCAGTTCGGCGCGTCTTCGTCCAGTTCGCCGCCCTGGCGCGACAGGTTGGCCAGCATCACCGAACCGGAATCCGCCGGGGTGAGGAACAGCACGAAGCCGACGCAGATCGACACCCCGATCACCACCTTGGACCAGGGGTAATGCTCCAGCAGCAGGTAGATCGACATGGCCGGCTGCTCCAGCGCGGCCTTGCCCAGGTCGGCGGCGTTCTGGTTCATCACCAGATCCAGGGCGCTGTTGCCGAAGATCGACAGCCAGGCCAGGGTGAAACCCAGGGGAATCAGCAGCACGCCGTAGACCAGCTCGCGCACCGTGCGGCCACGGGAAATTCGCGCGATAAACATGCCCACGAAGGGTGCCCAGGAAATCCACCAGGCCCAGTAGAACAGGGTCCACAGGCCCATCCACGCTTCGCTCTTGCCGGACTGGCCGGTGTACACATAGAGGTCGAAGGTCTTCAGCACCAGGCCGTTGAGGTAGTCGCCGGTGTTCTGCACCAGGCCGTTGAGCAGGTGCAGGGTGTCGCCGGCCAGCAGCACGAACAGCAGCAGGCCGCTGAACAGGATGATATTGAGGTTGGACAGGCGGCGGATGCCCTTCTCGATCCCAGACACCGCGGCCAGGGTGGCCACCGCGCTCATCACCAGGATCACCGCGAGCAGCGCGCCCTGGCTGTGCGGCAGGCCGAACAGGTATTCCAGCCCGGACGACACCTGCAGCGCGCCGATGCCGAGGTTGGTCACCAGGCCCAGCAGGGTGACGAAGATGCCGAAGCAGTCGACGGTATTGCCCACCCAGCCACGGGTCAGGCGCTGGCCGAACAGCGGATAGAGCGCCGAACGCAGCGCCAGCGGCTGCTTGTGCCTATAGGCGAAATAGCCCACGGCCAGGCCGACCAGGGCGTAGATCGCCCAGCCGTGCACGCCCCAATGCAGAAAGGTCAGCTGCAGCGCCTGGCGCGCCGCCGACGCGGTGCCCGGTTCGCCTTCCGGCGGGTTGTACAGGTGATCGATCGGCTCGGAGGCGGCGAAATACAGCAGCGAGATGCCAATGCCCGAGGAGAACAGCATGCCGGCCCAGGCGCCGTAGCTGAACTCCGGGCGTTCGTGGTCTTCACCCAGGCGCAGGTTGCCGTAGCGCGAGAACGCCACATAGAGCACGAAGAACAGGTAGGCGCCGATGGCCAACATGTAATACCAGCCGAAGCTGCGCGACAGAAAGGTCTGCGCCTCGGTGAGCCAGGCGCCGGCCGCTTCAGGGAAGAGGATCAGCGCCAGGGTGAGCAGCAGGATCAGGGCCGTCGAGCCGTAGAACACGACCGGATTCAAGCGCCCCGTTTCGGGGTTTGTAAGTGGCAGAGCAGCGGTACTCATGATGGAGATGGGCTCCAGAGGCAGTGAAAATCTGCGTCGCCGGCAAGCCGCCGAAAACGCCGAGAAGTCCCGGACTGGCGGTCTGTGCAGGTCTAGGACGCGCATTCCAGCCAAGCCCTTGACTGCGGCGAACTGCCGCAGCCCGGATTGTGGGAGCGAGCTTATTCTTTGTTGTTTGAACGTTCAATAAAAATAAAGTAGGCTCAATTCCACCTTGCAGCAGCCGGCCCGCCAAGCGCCCCGGATTCGCCCCCGACAATAGCGATAACAGAGGACTTACCCATGGCTCGATTCGACGAACAGAAGCTCTACATTGGTGGTCGCTACGTGGAAGCCAGCAGTGGCAACACGTTCGAATCGATCAACCCGGCCACCGGGGAAGTGCTCGCCACCCTGCAGCGCGCCAGCCAGGCCGACCTCGAACTCGCCGTGGCCACCGCCACCGCAGGGCAGAAAGTCTGGGCGGCGATGACCGCCATGCAGCGCTCGCGCATCCTGCGCAAGGCCGTGGATATCCTGCGCGCGCGCAACGACGAGCTGGCCGAGCTGGAAAGCCTGGACACCGGCAAGCCGCTGTCGGAAACCCGCTTCGTCGACATAGTCACCGGCGCCGACGTGCTGGAGTACTACGCCGGCCTGATCCCGGCCATCGAAGGCCAGCAGATCCCGCTGCGCGAAAGCTCCTTCGTCTACACCCGTCGCGAACCCCTGGGCGTGGTCGCCGGCATCGGCGCGTGGAACTACCCGATCCAGATCGCCCTGTGGAAGTCCGCCCCGGCCCTGGCCGCCGGCAACGCGATGATCTTCAAGCCCAGCGAAGTCACCTCGCTGACCACCCTCAAGCTGGCCGAGATCTACACCGAGGCCGGCCTGCCCGATGGCGTGTTCAACGTGCTGACCGGCAGCGGCCGCGAAGTCGGCCAGTGGCTGACCGAGCACCCGGGCATCGAGAAGATTTCCTTTACCGGCGGCACCAGCACCGGCAAGAAGGTGATGGCCAGCGCCTCCAGCTCCACCCTCAAGGAAGTGACCATGGAGTTGGGCGGCAAGTCGCCGCTGATCATCTTCGAAGACGCCGACCTCGACCGCGCCGCCGATATCGCGGTGATGGCCAACTTCTACAGCTCCGGCCAGGTCTGCACCAACGGCACCCGGGTATTCGTGCCGCGCATGCTGCAGGCACGCTTCGAGGCCAAGGTGCTGGAGCGGGTCAAGCGCATCCGCCTCGGCGACCCATTGGTTGAAACCACCAACTTCGGCCCGCTGACCAGCTTCGCCCATATGGACAGCGTGCTCGGCTATATCGACACCGGCCGTAAGGAAGGCGCGCGCCTGCTGATCGGCGGCCAGCGCGTCACCGAGGGTGCCTACGCCAAGGGCGCCTATGTGGCGCCGACCGTATTCACCGACTGCACGGACGAGATGACTATCGTGCGCGAAGAAATCTTCGGCCCGGTGATGAGCATCCTGATCTACGACAGCGAAGAGGAAGTGATCCGCCGCGCCAACGCCACCGAATACGGCCTCGCCGCCGGTGTGGTGACCCGCGACCTGGCCCGCGCCCACCGCGTGATCCACCAACTGGAAGCCGGCATCTGCTGGATCAACACCTGGGGCGAGTCGCCGGCGGAAATGCCGGTTGGCGGTTACAAGCAATCCGGCGTCGGCCGCGAGAACGGCCTGACCACCCTCGAGCATTACACTCGGATCAAGTCGGTACAGGTCGAACTGGGCGGCTATAGCTCGGTGTTTTGACGAAAATAGCCTCAAGTTGTAAGCCACAAGCTGCAAGTCAAAAGCACCGCCGCTTTTACTTGTAGCTTGAGGCTTAAAGCTTCCATCCAAAGGATGCTGCCTCTATGCAATTCGACTACATCATTATCGGCGCCGGCTCGGCCGGTAACGTGCTGGCCACCCGCCTGACCGAGGACGCCGAGGTCAGCGTGCTGCTGCTGGAAGCCGGCGGCCCGGACTACCGCCTGGATTTCCGCACCCAGATGCCCGCCGCCCTGGCCTTCCCGCTACAGGGCCGCCGCTACAACTGGGCCTACGAGACCGAACCCGAGCCCTTTATGGACAATCGGCGGATGGAATGCGGGCGCGGCAAGGGCCTGGGCGGCTCCTCCCTGATCAACGGCATGTGCTATATCCG
>NZ_JAUYNP010000008.1 GCF_030696055.1 Pseudomonas sp.
TCGAGGAGTTGGTGATGAAAGTTCGTGCATCGGTGAAAAAGCTGTGCCGTAACTGCAAAATTATTCGTCGCGAAGGTGTTGTGCGAGTGATTTGCAGCGCGGAACCGCGTCACAAGCAGCGCCAAGGCTGAGTGTGATTGAAGCGTTACAAGCCCGGCAGCTAGTGCGCTGCCGGGTTGATTATTTGTTTCTACAGCGCTAATATCTTGCGCCCTATTTCTTGGCTTCCGGGGCGTAGGTAGCTGTCAATTGGAGTTCCACTGAATGGCCCGTATTGCAGGCGTTAACATTCCGGATAACAAGCACACTGTTATCTCGTTGACCTACATCTTCGGTGTTGGTCGCACCACTGCACAGAAAATCTGTGCTGCTACCGGGGTTAACCCGGCAGCAAAGATCAAAGATCTCTCTGATGAGCAGATCGAGCAGCTGCGTGGCGAAGTAGCCAAGGTGAATACCGAAGGCGATCTGCGTCGTGAAGTGAACATGAAAATCAAGCGCTTGATGGACCTGGGTTGCTACCGCGGCCTGCGTCATCGTCGTGGTCTGCCGGTTCGCGGTCAGCGTACCAAGACCAACGCGCGTACCCGTAAGGGCCCGCGTAAGCCGATCCGCAAGTAATCGCATTCGCGCATCGACAGGAATCTAGTCATGGCAAAACCTGCTGCTCGTACTCGTAAGAAAGTCAAAAAGACGGTGGTTGATGGCATCGCCCACATCCACGCTTCTTTCAACAACACAATCGTGACCATTACTGACCGTCAGGGCAACGCCCTGTCCTGGGCTACCTCTGGTGGTTCGGGTTTCCGCGGCTCGCGTAAAAGCACCCCGTTCGCTGCCCAGGTGGCTGCTGAACGTGCTGGTCAAGCTGCGCTGGAATACGGCCTGAAGAACCTCGACGTCAACGTCAAGGGTCCCGGTCCGGGTCGTGAGTCCGCCGTCCGTGCTTTGAACGGCTGCGGTTACAAGATCGCCAGCATCACCGATGTGACGCCCATCCCGCATAACGGATGCCGTCCTTCGAAGAAGCGTCGCGTGTAATCAGGAGACAGTGAGAAATGGCTCGTTACATTGGTCCCAAATGCAAACTGTCTCGTCGTGAAGGCACAGATCTTTTCCTGAAAAGCGGTGTTCGCGCCCTGGAATCGAAGTGCAACATCGAAGCAGCCCCAGGTATTCACGGTCAGCGCCGTGGCCGTCAGTCCGACTACGGCACCCAGCTGCGTGAGAAGCAAAAAGTTCGTCGTATCTACGGTGTGCTTGAGCGTCAATTCAGCGGTTATTACAAAGAAGCTGCCGGCAAGAAAGGCGCTACTGGTGAGAACCTGCTGCAACTGCTCGAATGCCGTCTGGATAACGTGGTTTACCGTATGGGCTTCGGCGCTACTCGTGCTGAATCCCGTCAGCTGGTATCGCACAAGTCGATCAGCGTAAACGGTAAAACTGTAAACGTACCGTCCTACCAGGTTCGTGCTGGTGACGTGGTTGCAGTTCGCGAGAAATCGAAGAATCAGCTGCGCATTGTTCAAGCTCTTGAGCTGTGTGCCCAGCGTGGCCGCGTTGAATGGGTAGATGTAGACACTGAGAAAAAGTCTGGCGTGTTCAAAAACGTCCCGGCTCGCAGTGATCTCTCCGCTGACATCAACGAAAGCCTGATTGTCGAGCTCTACTCCAAGTAAGGGCTAGAAAATAGGTGCATCCATGCAGATTTCGGTAAATGAGTTCCTGACCCCCCGTCACATTGATGTGCAGGTGGTCAGTTCTACCCGTGCGAAAATCACTCTCGAGCCTCTCGAGCGTGGTTTTGGCCATACCCTGGGCAACGCGCTGCGTCGCATCCTGTTGTCCTCCATGCCTGGCTGTGCAGTAGTCGAGGCCGAGATTGACGGTGTACTCCACGAGTACAGCGCCATCGAAGGTGTTCAGGAAGACGTTATTGAAATCCTGCTCAACCTTAAAGGTCTGGCTGTCAAACTGCACGGTCGTGACGAAGTGACGCTGACTCTGGCGAAGAAGGGCTCGGGTGTAGTAACCGCTGCCGATATTCAGCTGGATCACGATGTCGAAATCGTCAATGGCGACCACGTAATCGCCAACCTGGCTTCTACTGGCGCGCTGAACATGAAGCTCACCATAGCTCGTGGTCGCGGCTATGAGCCGGCTGATGCTCGTCAGAGCGATGAAGACGAAAGCCGCAGCAGTGGTCGCTTGCAGCTGGATGCTTCGTTCAGCCCGGTACGCCGTGTGTCGTACGTGGTGGAAAACGCTCGTGTTGAGCAGCGTACCAACCTGGACAAGCTGGTTATTGACCTGGAAACCAACGGTACTCTGGATCCGGAAGAGGCTATCCGTCGTGCCGCAACCATTCTGCAACAGCAGTTGGCTGCGTTCGTCGACCTCAAAGGTGACAGTGAGCCAGTGGTAATCGAGCAGGAAGGCGAGATCGATCCGATCCTGCTGCGTCCGGTTGATGACCTGGAATTGACTGTACGTTCGGCTAACTGCCTCAAGGCAGAGAACATTTACTACATCGGCGACCTGATTCAGCGCACCGAAGTAGAACTGTTGAAAACGCCGAACCTGGGCAAGAAATCCCTGACTGAGATCAAGGATGTTCTGGCCTCTCGCGGTCTGTCCCTCGGTATGCGCCTCGACAATTGGCCGCCGGCAAGTCTGAAGAAAGACGATAAGGCTACTGCCTGATCGTCATCATCACCGAACGTGAGTTTGGTAAGGAATTGAACCATGCGTCATCGTAAAAGTGGCCGTCACCTCAGCCGCACCAGCGCACACCGTAAGGCCATGTTCCAGAACATGGCGGTATCGCTGTTCGAGCATGAGCTGATCAAAACTACTCTGCCGAAAGCCAAAGAGCTGCGTCGCGTTGCCGAGCCGCTGATTACTCTGGCTAAAGAAGACAGCGTTGCTAACCGTCGCCTGGCATTCGATCGTACTCGTTCGAAAGCCATAGTCGGCAAGCTGTTTAACGACCTGGGCAAGCGCTACGCCACCCGTCAGGGCGGTTATCTGCGTATCCTCAAGTGCGGTTTCCGCGCTGGCGACAATGCTCCAATGGCTTATGTTGAGCTGGTTGACCGTCCGGTCGCTGGTGCAGCAGTAGACGCTGAGTAAGTTGTTGGTTGTATAAAAAACCGGGCCTTGGCCCGGTTTTTTTATGCCCGACGAATAGCAATACAGTTGTCCCTGGCCTGTTGGCTGTAAAACAGCGTGCAAAACTTTCCAGATTTCCGGGGTAAACAGCGTCCAATAGTTTCCACCCCGGTGTGTGCAACCATCCGGCCTTTTGGCTGGAGAATCTGGGGTGTTATCGATGGACATCATTGCCGAAATCCGGCGGCGGCATCTGGTCAGTGGCGAGACCATTGTAAGCGATCCATAAACCCCGTCTTCCGTTGACGAAGTCAGACATCAGGATGGTATGGCTGGCGCGCAGTTCCACGGCAGCAGCGCTTCGTAGTCTTCGACGCTGTTCACTGCGGGCAAACGCTCGAGCACATGGCGCAGCCAGGCGTAAGGTTCTTGCCCGTTGGCCTTGGCGGTTTCCACC
>NZ_JAUYNP010000331.1 GCF_030696055.1 Pseudomonas sp.
CACGAGCGGATGCCTGCCATAAAGCTTAGTCCTTGCAACACAGCCTTGGGACATAGCCATAAAAAAGCTCGCCAGAAGGCGAGCTTTTTCGTACCGCGCAAAGCCTTACTTCTCGACGAAGGCGCGCTCAATCAGGTAGTCGCCCGGCTCGCCCATGCGCGGCGAGACTTTCAGACCGAAGCTCTCCAGCACTTCGCTGGTTTCATCGAGCATGCTCGGGCTGCCGCAGATCATCGCGCGGTCGTCCTGCGGATTGATCGGCGGCAGGCCGATATCGCTGAACAGTTTGCCGCTGCGCATCAGGTCGGTCAGACGGCCCTGATTTTCGAACTCTTCGCGGGTCACGGTCGGGTAGTAGATCAGCTTGTCCTTCAAGGCATCGCCGAAGTATTCGTTCTGCGGCAGGTGCTCGGTGATGAACTCGCGGTAGGCCACTTCGTTGACGTAACGCACGCCGTGCACCAGCACCACTTTCTCGTAGCGCTCGTAGGTTTCCGGGTCCTGGATCACACTCATAAAGGGCGCCAGGCCGGTGCCGGTGCTGAGCAGATAGAGGTGCTTGCCGGGCAGCAGGTCATCCAATACCAGGGTGCCGGTGGGCTTGCGGCTGACCATCAGCTCGTCGCCGGGCTTGAGGTGTTGCAGCTGCGAGGTCAGCGGGCCGTCCTGCACCTTGATGCTGAAAAACTCCAGATGCTCCTCGTAGTTCGGGCTGGCAATCGAATAGGCGCGCATCAGCGGACGGCCATTTTCCTGCTGCAGGCCGATCATCACGAACTGGCCATTCTCGAAACGCAGCCCACTATTGCGGGTGGTTTTGAAGCTAAACAGGGTGTCGTTCCAGTGATGGACGCTGAGCACACGCTCGACATTCAGATTGCTCATGCTGGTTCCTCAAGAAGCGTTGGACTAGGCTCGGTTGCGGTGGATTCTAGCCGGGCGCAGAATATCTGTTAAGTTGATTATCATGATATAGGTTATCGGTTATATAGATATGCGATTTACCCTCAGACAACTCCAGGTGTTCGTCACCGTGGCCCAGCAGGAAAGCGTGTCGCGCGCCGCCGATTCCCTGGCACTCTCGCAATCGGCCACCAGCACCTCGCTCAGCGAGCTAGAGCGTCAATCCGACTGCCAGTTGTTCGATCGCGCCGGTAAACGCCTGAGCCTCAACGCCCTGGGTCTGCAACTGCTGCCGCAAGCGGTGGCGCTACTCGACCAGGCCAAGGAGATCGAGCGCCTGCTGGGCGGCAAGAGCAGTTTCGGCTCGCTGAATGTCGGCGCCACCCTGACGGTAGGCAACTATTTGGCCACCCTAATGATCGGCAGCTTTATGCAGCGCCACCCCGAATGCCGGGTAAAACTACAGGTGCACAACACCGCCTATGTGGTGCAGCAGATCGCCCATTACGAACTGGACATGGGCATGATCGAAGGCGACTGCCAGCACCCGGATATCGAGGTGCAGCCCTGGGTCGAGGATGAGCTGGTGGTGTTCTGCGCACCGCAGCACCCACTGGCCACACGCGGCGAGGCGAGCCTGGAAGAACTGACCCGCGAGGCCTGGATTCTCCGCGAGCAAGGCTCCGGCACTCGCCTGACCTTCGACCAGGCCATGCGTCATCATCCCAACGCCTTGAATATCCGTCTGGAGCTGGAACATACCGAAGCGATCAAGCGCGCGGTGGAGTCGGGCCTGGGCATCGGCTGCATCTCACGCTTGGCCCTGCGCGACGCCTTCCGCCGCGGCAGCCTGGTGGCGCTGGAAACGCCGGAGTTGGACCTGCGCCGGCAGTTCTACTTTATCTGGCACAAACAGAAGTACCAGGCCGCCGCCATGCGTGAATTTATCGAACTGTGCCGGGCCCTGACCGCCGGGGTCAGCCGCAGCGATCAGATCGTCCTGCCAACCATAGCCTGACAACACTTAGCCGGATCAACCCAGCAGGATGATCGCCCACACCAGCGCGATCAGGCTGAGCGCGGTGAACTGGGCGGCGCTGCCCATATCCTTGGCATTCTTCGACAGCGGATGCAGCTCCAGGGAGATGCGATCGATCGCCGCCTCCACCGCCGAATTGAGCAGCTCGACTATCAGCGCCAACAGGCACACCGCGACCATCAGCGCGCGCTCGACCCGGCTGACATCCAGGTAGAACGCCAGGGGGATCAGCACCAGGTTGATCAGCAGCAATTGGCGAAACGCGGCTTCACCGGTAAAGGCGGCGCGCAGGCCCGCCAGCGAATAGCCGGCGGCATTGAGGATACGTTTAAGGCCGGTCTGGCCCTTAAATGGCGACATCATGATAACTACTGCAACCCATGGAGGCCGGCAGGCTACGCCAGGCGGCGAAGAAAAGCACTTCAGTTTGCCGGGATAGATTCCAGCTGCTGCAACAACAGCGCGGCCTGGGTGCGGGTGCGCACCCCCAGCTTGCGGAAAATCGCCGTCACATGGGCTTTTACCGTGGCTTCGGACACGCTCAGCTCATAGGCGATCTGTTTGTTCAGCAAACCGTCGCAGACCATGGTCAACACGCGAAACTGCTGGGGCGTCAGGCTGGCCAACCCGGCGCTGGCCGCCTTGGCTTCCGCCGACAGGGCGATCGCCGCCTGGCTTGGTTGCGGCCACCAGAGCTCACCCTCGAGAACCAAACGCACCGCTTGCTGGATGGTTTCCAGCGAGCTGGATTTGGGGATAAAGCCGCTGGCGCCGAATTCGCGCGAACGCGCCACTATGGCCTGGTCTTCCTGGGCCGAGACCATCACCACGGGAATCTGCGGGTACTGCCCACGCAACAGCACCAGGCCGGAAAAGCCGTATGCCCCCGGCATATTGAGATCGAGCAGGACCAGGTCCCAATCGGTTTTCTGCGCCAAACAGGCTTCCAGTTCGGCGATGCTGGCGGCTTCCACCAGCCGCACATCCGGCCCCAACCCCAGGGTCAGCGCCTGGTGCAAGGCACTGCGAAACAAGGGGTGGTCATCGGCAATCAGGATTTCATAAGCGGCCATGGCGGATCCTGTTGTTGTTATGTGGGCGCGATTAACGCCATGCCCAAGCCCACCATTCGGCAGCACGGGCAGGCCAAACAAGCATGGCCCAGGCAGAAATACCCCAGCATGCCGAGCAGTGACGGGGTGGTCAAGCACGACGCTTTGCGGCACAGTCAGCAGCTTTTCCGAGTGAGAGATTGCAATGCCGAGCCACACCCTGCGCGCCGACCTATTGATGCTGCTGACCGCCATGATCTGGGGTTCGGTGTTTGTCGCCCAACGTCTGGGGATGGACTCGATCGGCCCCTTCCTCTATAGCGGCCTGCGCTTTACCCTGGCTGCCCTGATACTGCTGCCGGTGCTGCATATGCTGCAGGGCCGCGCGAATAGCGCGCCGCTGCCCGGCTTGAACCGCCACTTGCTGCTGGGCGGCATGCTGATGGGCCTGGCCCTGGCGCTGGGGATCAACCTGCAGCAGGTCGGCCTGCTGTTTACCAGCGTGACCAACTCCGGCTTTATCACCGGCCTGTACGTGATCATAGTGCCGCTGCTGGGCCTGTTTATCGGCCACAAGACCGGCCTGGGCATCTGGCTGGGCGCCTCGCTGGCAGTCGTCGGCATGTTCCTGCTCAGCGTCGGCGACGGCTTTCATGTGGCGTCAGGGGACTGGCTGCAACTGGCCGGCGCGTTTGTCTGGAGCGTGCATGTGCTGTTGGTGGGCTTCTTTGCCGGTCGCCATGACCCGCTGCGCCTGGCGCTGGTGCAGTTTATAACCTGCGCGGTGATCAGCCTGGTGCTGGCGCTGATCTTCGAAGAGATTCGGCTGGCCTCGATCATCGCCGCCGGCCCGGCGATTCTCTATGGCGGCATCTTCGGCGTGGCCATCGGCTTCACCTTGCAGGTGGTGGCGCAGAAGGATGCCATCGCCTCCCACGCCGCCATCATCTTCTCCCTGGAAGCGGTGTTTGCCGCCATCGCCGGCGCCTGGTTCCTCGGCGAAGCCCTGGAGCTGCGCGGCTACTTCGGCTGCGCCCTGATGCTCGGCGGCATGCTGCTGGCCCAGCTCTGGCCGAAAAAACTGGCGCAGCAGGCGTTATAGAAACTGGCTAAGGCGCTGGTGCAGCGGGTCGGTCAAATTCACCGCCCGCGGCGCCTTGGCCGCCAGGTAGTGCTGGCTGAACACATCCAGGTAGGCATTCAAGGCGTCGGCCGCGCGCTGATCGCCGGCCTGCTCCAGGCACAGGGCCGCCACCTCGGCGGTGCAAAAATGATCGTCACGTTTGGAGCGCCGCAGCCGATAGCGCGATAACTGCTCGGCCTGCAGGCTCAGCACCGGCAGGCTGTTGAGATAGGGGCTCTTGCGAAACATCTTGCGCGCCTCGCTCCAGGTGGCATCGAGCAGCACGAACAGTGGGCGCTTACCCGCTGTCGGCTGCACCTCGCTGACCACCCGTTCAGGGGCGACGAATTCCCCCGGAAACACCAGATAAGGCTGCCACTGCGGATCGCCCAACAACACCGGCAGCGCCGCATCGACCTCCACCCGCGACCAGGCGAAGGCCGTGGTATCGGCCAGCACATCGGCAATCAACCAGCCGGTGTTGCTCGGCTTGAGCGCCTCGACATCGTGCATCAGCAAGCACACCGCCGACTGCGCGGCGATACGCGGGCGCCAGGCACACAGGCAGTGGCTCGGGACCAGGCGACAACCCGCGCAACGTAGCGATCGGCTGCCGCGGGCATGAAAGGGTTTCACGCAGCGGGCAAGCCGCGCGGTGCGTAGACGGGCAACGGCGTGGCTCATAAGGCTGAAACCACGCGGGAGAACAAGGGCTGCATAGGAGATCCTGAATCGGCAAGCGCGGCAGTCTAACAAGGCCGCGGCGAACTGCGTACGTCTGCACGCGCGACAAGGGGTAAGATAGCCGCACTGAACCTCGGCTGGTCCTCGCCAGTCGAAGGAGCAAATTGACTTTGGAGGACCCCATGCTGCGTTTGACCAGTCTGACCCTGGCCCTGTGCCTGCCCCTATTCGCCCACGCGGCCTCGCTGAAAGACTTCGAACTGAGCAAGATGCTGGAAAAGGTCGCCCAGGAAAGCAGCGTGGGTACGCCGCGGGCGATCAACGAAGACATTCTCGACCAGGGCTATACCGTCGATGGCAACGAGCTAGTCAACCACCTCAGCGTACGCGCCGAGCATGCCGGACAGATGCGCGGCAACCCGGACACGGTGCGCGCCCAACTGGCCAACAGCGTGTGCCGCAACCCGGGTTATCGTCAGCTCCTAGCTCACGGCGCGGCGCTGCGTTATGAATTCAGCGAATACAAGAGCAATCGCCCGGTCACCACCGAGCGCTTCACCAAGTCCGACTGCGGCCTGCAGTAAGCCTTAGCTACTGCTCTTATGCGCGCGCCGCTGCTCATCGTTGGCGCGCAAATCCGCCAGCAGGGCTTCCATATAATGTGAACGCCGCGTACCGCCTTCCAAGCGGCGCAAACACTCATCTTCCACACTCAACTGGTTACTGCGCGCCGCCTCTTGCAGCAAGCGATACAGCTCCAACTCGAGCTCCAAGGTCACCTTAGGCATACCTGCCCCTCCCTTTCCACACTGCACGGCGCCCGCCGCGCAGCAACTCCAGCTAGCGCAGGCAGCGTGGATCGCCGCTCCCCTGCACTGCCGCTACTTCTGCGCCGCTCAGCAAAGTGCCCAGCGGCCTATCCAGCACCTGCGCCGCGGCCTGCAGCACATGGACCCAGGTGGCCCGGTTGGCAAACCGCATGCCCGCCTCATCCAGCGTGCCGCCACGGTTACAGTAAGCCAACACGGCGTTATAGCGCCCATCGCGCCAGATCGGCCACAGATGCCTGCGCGCTACTGGCCGGGAACAACCGCTCGACAACCTCGGCAGCGGCAACCGCCGCTTGCTCCCAGCCATCCCGCGGCGCGCGAGGACGCCCAGACTCCTGTCAGTAAACCAGACGCCAGGCACAACCGGCCGAACTCAGACGAACGGCCGCGCGCTGCCTCTCGGCCAATTGATAACTGCCGGTAGACGCTGCCCAGATCAGGCTGCAAGCCGGCTTGCGCCAGCTGCTGGGCCAAGCGCTACAACCACCGCGCAGGTCTGCGGACTATGCTGCAAAGGAGCCTCACCAGGCTGCCAGTCGGCATCACCGGGTTCGCTGTGGGCATGTTCGGCCAGCTCGCTGGCGCTGGGAAATAGCCGGGTCATAGGCAGGCTCCGATGCTTTGAGAAGAGCCTAGTGCCCTGAATAGGGATAGAGGCTGACCTGTATCAAAACCCCCGAGTGCTTATTAGGACAACCTTTGACCCGACCCATTCACACTCAGAGAGGATGACCCCATGGCTCTGCTCAACTTTCTCGGCGCCATTCAGCAGGTGACCGGCTCCTGCTATCTGATCGAGAGCCGCGATGGCGCCAAGGTGCTGCTGGACTGCGGCATGCGCCAGGGCCGCCGCGAAGAGGAGGACGGCAACCGCAGCGCCTTTGCCTTCGACCCAGGCAGCCTGGACGCCGTGGTGATTTCCCACGCCCATATCGACCATACAGGTTTACTGCCAAAACTCACCGCCGCGGGCTACCGCGGGCCGATCTACGCCACCGATGCCAGCTGCGAGCTGATGGAGTTGATGCTGCTGGACGCCGCCTTTATCCAGGAAAAAGACGCCGAATGGGAAAACAAATGGCGCGCGCGCCTGGGCAAGGCGCCGATCAGCCCGCTGTACCGCATTGCCGACGCCGAGCAGGCGCTTAGCCAACGGCGGGCGCTGGTGTATGGCGAAACCCGGGAAGTGGCCAAAGGGGTGCAAGTGACCTTCCACGATGCCGGGCATATCCTCGGCTCGGCGATTGTCGAGCTGGACGTACAGGATCATCACCTGACTCGCCGCCTGGTGTTTTCCGGCGACCTGGGCAACACCTGCTCGCCGCTGATGCATGACCCGGCCATCCTCAGCCGCGCCGACCTGGTGCTGCTCGAATCCACCTACGGCGACCGCGACCACCGCTGCAGCAGCGACACCCTGGATGAGCTGGCGGAGATCCTCCAGCAAGCCCACCGCGATGGCGGCAACGTGCTGATCCCCTCCTTTGCCGTCGGCCGCACCCAGGACCTGATCTACTACCTGGGGCGCTTCTATCAGCAAGGCCGCCTGCCGCAACAGGCGGTATTTCTCGACAGCCCCATGGCCATCCGCGCCAACGCCATCTATTCACGCTTCCAGAACCAGTTCGCCGCCGAGGATCGCGCCGCGCTGCAGGCCAAGGGCGTCAAGCGCATCGAGGACTGGCTGCCCATACTGCGCTGCACGCCAAGCCCCGAAGACTCCATGGCGATCAACCGGATCAAGAGCGGCGCGATCATCATTGCCGGCAGCGGCATGTGCACCGGCGGACGTATCGTCCACCACTTCAAACACAACCTCTGGCGCAGTGACTGCCACCTGATCTTCCCCGGCTTTCAGGCCAAGGGCACCCTGGGCCGCAGCATCGTCGACGGTGCGCAAAGCGTCAAAGTGCTGCACCAGCGCATTGCGGTAAAAGCCCAGATCCACACCCTCGGCGGCTTCTCCGCCCACGCCGGGCAGTCGCAGCTGATCGACTGGGTCAGCCACTTCGAGCATCACCCCGAGCTGTATCTGGTGCATGGCGAGCTGGAGAAAATGCAGGCCCTGCAACAGGCCTTGCGCGAGCGCCTGAACTGGATCGCCAATATCCCCGAACCGGGCGAACAGATCGCGCTCTAAGCGGCGGTTTGCCCAGCCATTCCCTTACCAAGCGGCGCCCTGAGGTTAGTTTTGCCGCTCAAATCTTTAGCTGCCAGCCATACTTAGGGCAAGGCCGGGTCATGCAGGGAGTGCGGTGCCCGACCTGTAACTAAAAGGAGAAGTTGTATGCCTTATGAATCGGATGACTACCTGTCCCGGCATTTTCAAATCAGCGGCATCGACCTGAACAGCAAAGTGGAGGAACTGAGCAACCTCGCGGCACCGCCCGACAGCCCCAACCTGGCGCTGTACCGGGAAATGCTCACCACAGTGATCCGCATGGCCCAGGCCGATCGCAACCGCTGGGATGCCAAGATCATGCTGCAGACCCTGCGCGAGATGGAGCACGCCTTCAGCTCGCTGGAACAATTCAAGCGGCGACGCAAGGTCACCGTCTTCGGCTCGGCGCGCACCCCGCGCGACCATCCACTCTACGCCCTGGCCCGTGACCTGGGCGCAACCCTGGCCAAACATGATCTGATGGTGGTGACCGGTGCCGGCGGCGGCATCATGGCCGCGGCCCACGAAGGTGCCGGCCTGGAAAACAGCCTGGGCTTCAATATCACCCTGCCCTTCGAACAAGGCGCCAATGCCACAGTGCAGGGCACCGGCAACCTGCTGTCGTTCCACTTCTTCTTCCTGCGCAAGCTGTTCTTCGTCAAGGAAGCCGACGGCCTGGTGCTCTGCCCGGGCGGCTTCGGCACCCTGGATGAAGCCCTGGAGGTGCTGACCCTGATCCAGACCGGCAAGAGTCCGCTGGTGCCCGTGGTGCTGCTCGACCAACCAGGCGGCACATTCTGGAAAAGTGCACTGGAATATATCGTCGAACAGCTGCAGGGCAACGGCTATATCCTGCCCAGTGATATGCATCTGGTGAGCCTGGTGTATAGCGTCGAAGAAGCCGCCGAGGCCATCGCCCAGTTCTACCGCAATTACCACTCCAGCCGCTGGCTCAAGGAACGCTTCGTCATCCGCCTCAACCATGCCCTCAGCGATCAAGCGCTGCAGCAGTTGAACAGCGAGTTCCGCGACCTGTGCAAAAGCGGCGACTTCCAGCAACAACCCTACTGCGAATCGGAACGCGACGAACCCGAGCTCTGCCACCTGACCCGCCTGGCCTTCGCCTTTAACGGGCGCGACCATGGCCGTCTGCGTGAACTGCTGGACCTGATCAACCAAGCGCAGAACTGGGCGGACAGCGCCTGAGCCATAGTGCAACGCCGATAGCCCCTATTGCGGGTTATCGGCGCTTGGCTAGTTTTAGCGGGAGGGTTAGAGCTGCAGCAACACGCCGCCAGTCAACAAGTGACGAAGCGCAAGGCCTGCTAACCGCTGGGCACAAATATCCCGTACTGCAGCAGCATCGAGGTGGGGGAAGAGCTGGATAAAACTGCACAAACTCAGGCGAATTGGCCGATAAACGGCTAGCGCAGACTTAGTCGTCCAGCGCACCGCGCAGCAGTCGCCCGATCCAATCCAGCGGGTAACCGCGGTAACTGAGAAAGCGCCCCTGCTGGGCTCGCTCGCGCGCATCCCGGGGCAACGCACCGGCGAACTTGCGACGCCAGGTGTGTTCCAGTTGCTCGCGCCAATCGATACCACTCTCGCGCAGCGCCTGCTCGATATCGTCGCGCGCCAGGCCACGCTGGGCCAACTCTTCGCGAATGCGCAGCGGCCCGTAGCCGGCGCGTGCGCGCTGGCCGACAAAGGAGTGCAGGTAACGCGTTTCAGACAACAAGCCCTCTTGCGCCAGGCGCTCGAGGGCGGCTTCGATCAATTCGTCTGCGGCGCCGCGATTGCGCAACTTACGGGTCAACTCGACCCGGCCATGCTCGCGCCGCGCCAGCAGGTCCATGGCCGCCCGCCGCACCGCGACGGGGTTATCCAGAACGATGGACATAGGCGCGTGAATCAGGCGTCGACTTCGGCGTCAGCCAGCTCGTCGACCGTGGCATTGGCTTTTACCGGCGCGCTGCTCACCAGCAGCTTCTCGCGGATCAGGCCTTCGATGGTGCGCGCCACTTCCGGGTTGTCTTCCAGGTACTTGGCCGAGTTGGCCTTGCCCTGACCGATCTTGCTGCCCTGGTAGCTGTACCAGGCACCGGATTTCTCCAGCAGGCCGAGCTGTACACCCAGGTCGATGATTTCGCCGTTGCGGTAGATGCCCTTGCCGTACAGGATCTGGAACTCGGCCTGACGGAAAGGCGGCGCCACCTTGTTCTTCACCACTTTGACGCGAGTTTCGCTGCCGACCACTTCGTCGCCTTCCTTCACCGCGCCGGTGCGGCGGATGTCCAGACGTACCGAGGCGTAGAACTTCAGGGCGTTACCACCGGTGGTGGTTTCCGGGCTACCGAACATCACGCCGATCTTCATGCGGATCTGGTTGATAAAGATCACCAGGCAGTTGGCGTTCTTGATATTGCCGGTGATTTTGCGCAGCGCCTGGGACATCAGGCGGGCCTGCAGGCCGACGTGCATGTCGCCCATTTCGCCTTCGATTTCCGCCTTGGGCACCAGCGCCGCCACAGAGTCGATGACGATCACGTCGACGGCATTGGAGCGCACCAGCATGTCGGTGATTTCCAGGGCCTGCTCGCCGGTATCCGGCTGCGACACCAGCAGGTCGTCGACGTTGACCCCCAGCTTACCGGCGTACTCAGGATCCAGCGCGTGCTCGGCGTCGACGAAGGCGCAGGTGGCACCGAGCTTCTGCGCTTCGGCGATGACCGACAGGGTCAGGGTGGTTTTACCCGAGGATTCCGGACCGTAGATTTCGACGATACGGCCTTTCGGCAGACCGCCGATACCCAGTGCGATATCCAGACCCAGCGAGCCGGTGGAAATGGCCGGGATCGCCTGGCGATCGTGATCGCCCATGCGCATCACCGCGCCCTTGCCGAATTGCTTTTCGATCTGGCCCAGGGCTGCCGCCAAGGCGCGCTTCTTATTCTCGTCCATTTAAGTCCTCACGTAATCAAGAAGGGCCAGCTAGCGGCCACCAACAACTGTATAAGTAGACAGTATTATTCCACAGGGCAAGTCGCCCGCCTACCCCGCGTTTGGATTTTCTTGCGTAAGCAGGCGCAACAGCCCCGCCAGTGCGGCCTCAACCGTTTGTCGGCGAACCTCGGCGCGGTCTCCGGTGAACTGGCGGCAGCTACTGAATAGCTGCTGACCATCGCCCCAGGCCAGCCACACGGTGCCCACCGGCTTCTCCGCCGAACCACCATCCGGCCCGGCTACGCCGCTGACCGCGACCGCGAAACGCGCGCCGCTCTGACCCTGAGCACCACGCACCATGGCCTCGACCACCTCACGGCTGACCGCTCCCACACTGGCGAACAAGGCCTCGGGCACTTGGAGTTGCTTGCTCTTCTGCGCATTGGAATAGGTGATATAGCCCGCCTCGAACCAGGTCGAACTGCCGGGAATACGGGTGATGGCCTCGGCAATGCCGCCGCCGGTACAGGATTCGGCCGTACTCACCTGCGCCTTGGCGCTCAGCAATTGGCGACCCAGCTCGGCAGCCAACTGGGTCAGGCGTTGTTCATTAGCGCTCATCTGCACTCCGGGGTTAAAGCCAGCCAGGGCGATACCGTACACTAGGCGCTTTTGCGATTCAGCCGGACAGTTAAAACGATGAGCCACAGCGACCTCAGCGCCCACACCCCGATGATGCAGCAGTACTGGAGGCTGAAAAATCAGCACCCGGACCAGCTGATGTTCTACCGCATGGGCGACTTCTACGAGATCTTCTACGAAGACGCGAAAAAGGCCGCCAAGCTGCTGGATATCACCCTCACCGCCCGCGGCCAATCCGCCGGCCAGGCCATCCCCATGTGCGGAATTCCCTACCACTCGCTGGAGGGCTATCTGGCCAAGCTGGTCAAGCTGGGCGAGTCGGTGGTGATCTGCGAGCAGATCGGCGATCCGGCCACCAGCAAGGGCCCGGTGGAACGCCAGGTGGTGCGCATCATCACTCCCGGTACGGTGAGCGACGAAGCCCTGCTCGACGAACGCCGCGACAACCTGCTGGCCGCCGTACTGGGTGACGAGCGCCTGTTCGGCCTGGCCGTACTGGATATCACCAGCGGTCGCTTCAGCGTGCTGGAGATCAAGGGCTGGGAGAACCTGCTGGCCGAGCTGGAGCGCCTCAACCCGGTCGAACTGCTGATCCCCGATGACTGGCCGCAGGGCTTGCCGGCGGAAAAGCGCCGCGGCGTGCGCCGCCGCGCCCCCTGGGACTTCGAGCGCGACACCGCCAACAAGAGCCTGTGCCAGCAATTCGCCACCCAGGACCTCAAGGGCTTTGGCTGCGAGAATCTGACCCTGGCCATAGGCGCCGCCGGCTGCCTGCTGGCCTACGCCAAGGAAACCCAGCGCACCGCCCTGCCGCACCTGCGCAGCCTGCGCCACGAACGCCTCGACGATACGGTGATTCTCGACGGCGCCAGCCGGCGCAATCTGGAGCTGGATATCAACCTGGCCGGCGGGCGCGACAACACCCTGCAATCGGTGGTCGACCGCTGCCAGACCGCCATGGGCAGCCGCCTGCTCAGCCGCTGGCTAAACCGTCCGTTGCGCGACCGCGCCATTCTGGAAGCGCGCCAGGAGTCGATCGCCTGCCTGCTGGAGCGTTATCGCTTCGAGACCCTGCAGCCGCAGCTGAAGGAAATCGGCGATCTGGAGCG
>NZ_JAUYNP010000004.1 GCF_030696055.1 Pseudomonas sp.
CTCGGAACGTTCGATATAGGGTTGCAGGCTGCGATTGGGCTTGGCCACCGAGACCACGCCGATAATCTGCGCGCCGTCCATGATAGGCGCGGCCACATACATCACCGAGGAGTCCGGGTCAGCTGGGTCTTCCTTGGTCGAGCGCGCGCCGTACTCGCCGCGCAGGGTCAGCAGCACATCGTTCCAGCGCGAGTAATCCTGACCCACGGCCACGCCGCTGGAGTCCAGCAGGACTATGCCGCGAGCGTCGGTGACATAGATGCGGTGGTTGACCTGGGTCTTCTCCAGGCCCCAGATCTGCGCCCGCGGCGTGCGCTGGCCATAGGCCTTGAGCAGCTCGGGCAAGCGGCTCTGCTGCAGGCTGCCAGCCTTGACCTCGCCCTGGAGGATTTCCGCCAGCAGGTTGGCGGTGTCCACCAGGGTCTCCTCTGTACTCTGGCGCACGCCGGGGCGGATCTCGTCCATCACGGTGCTCAGCACAAACCAGCCGGCCAGGCCGACGAAAAGGAAATACACCAGGAAAATACGTACGCCTAGAGGCATTACCGACCACCTTAGAAGCTGTTGTTATGCGATCGCCAAGAACCTGTTTAGGATTTTTTGAGCTAGAGCCAGGCAAGGCGAAATTGGGCGAGGATGCGGAGTTTACGAGCTGTAAATGAGCAGTCCGATCCCAACTTCAACGCAGCATGGCCGACGATCAAGAGATCCTAGACCGGTTCTCAGACCAGCCTCAGGCTATAGCCCAGGCCGCGGTGGGTCTGGATCGGCTCGGCATCGGCCGCCACCTGGCGCAGCTTGGCGCGCAGGCTCTTGATATGGCTGTCGATGCTGCGCTCGTAACCGGCCTCCAAGGCCACGCCCAGGCCATCGAGCAACTGCTCGCGGGAAAACACCCGTTCGGGCTGGCCGAGCAGATGTTGCAGCAGGCGGAATTCGTGACGGGTCAGGCTGAGCAGCTGGCCGTGGTAGTGGATCTGCACCCGCTCGCTGTCCAGCTGGAAGGGCCCGCTGGCGCTGGTCGCGGCAAGCGGTTCGCGCGGCGCCATGCGTTTGAGGATGGCCTTGACCCGTGCCGCCACCTCCCGCGGGCTAAAGGGCTTGACCACATAATCGTCGGCGCCGATTTCCAGGCCGACCACCCGTTCGATCTCCTCGCTGCGCGCGGTCAAAAAGATCACCGGCACCTCGGAGAAGCGCCGCAGGCGTTTGCACGCCTCGAAGCCGCTGATATCCGGCAGGCCGACATCGAGAATCAGCAGATCGGCCGGACTGCGCTGCTGCTCGGCCAGGGCTTGCTCGGCCAGGCTTAGCCAGCGGGTAGTGAAGCCCTCGCTTTGCAGGGCGAAGATCAGGGTATCGGCGATGGCGGCTTCGTCTTCGACAATCAGAATATGCGGCATGGGCGTCCTGCTCGTGGGCAACTCGGCGAGGAGCCTGCGGCAGGCCGCCCGCAGCGTCAAGCGTCGTACCCCAAGGGGCGAATGCACGGCCCGTTGTAGCCTGGATGCAATCCGGGAATGGTTTGGCGGGAGACAGATCGCCCCGGATTGCATCCGGGTACAGGACTGAACAGCGCAGGTAGACGGCTCAGCAACGTAGGGTGGGTTAGCGGCGCAAAGCAGTGAGCCTGAGAGTATCCCCGCAGGTTGAGCGCCGCGTAACCCACCAGCCCGTTAGCCATGCCGCCACAGTGGTGGGTTACGGCGCATCAGTATCCGCGCGCAGTGCAGAGACCAGGCAGGCGCCCCACCCTACGCTTTAATCCAGGGTAAAGCGCCGGGTATTCTGCTCCAGGGCCTGGCTGCCCTGGCGCAATTGCTCGGCGGCGTGGCTCACCGCCTGGGCGCCTTCGAGCAGGGAGCTGGCGGCCTGATCGACCTGCTGGATATTGCCGCTGACTTCATCGGCGGTGGCCGCCTGTTGCTCGGCGGCGGTGGCGATCTGCGCCAGGCGATCGCTGACCAGTTGCACCGATTCGACAATGGCGGCGAGGTCTTCGCCCATGGCCAGCACGCTGCCGACATCACCCTCGGCCTGGCGCACCGCGTCCTCCATCATAGTCACGGATTGGCCGACCACGCGGTGCAGGTTGGCCACGGTTTCGGCGATTTCCGCCGTGGAGTTCTGCGTGCGCTGGGACAGCGAACGCACTTCGTCGGCCACCACGGCAAAGCCGCGGCCCTGATCACCGGCCCGCGCCGCCTCGATGGCGGCATTCAGCGCCAGCAGGTTGGTCTGCTCGGCGATGCCCTTGATCACGTCCACCACCCGGGTGATCTGCTCGGTCTGGGTGCGCAGCTGCTGCAGGGTCTGCGCGCTATCGCCCAGACGGCTGCTGAGCTGGCGCATGCTCTGGCTGGTGCGGGCGCTGCGCTGGTTGCTCTGGTTGGCGATCTCGCGGGTTTGCCCGGCTTCCACCGCGGCCTGTTCGCAGCTCTGCGCGACGCTTTGCGCGGTGGCCGCCATTTCGGTGGCGGCGGTGGCGATCTGGCTCATCTGCGCCTGTTGCTGCTCCACCGACTGCAGTGCGTTGCGCGCCTCGGCGCTGAGCATCTGTACCGTGCCGCCGAGCTGCTGGCTCTGCTGGTTGACCCCCTGCATGGAGTCGCGCAGCTGGCCCACGGCGGCGTTCAGCGCCCGCGCGATATTGGCCAGGTCATCCTCGCCATGCACCTGCATGCGTACGCGCAAGTCGCCATCGCGCAGGCCTTCGGCGGCCTGGATGATGCCCGCGGTGCTGCGGCGGATCGAGGCGTTGAGGCAGAACAGCACGTACAGCGCCAGCAGGGTCAGCACACTGAACACGCCGACCGCCTCGACCATGCTGGTCAGCGCCTTGTCCCGGTAATTGCCCAGGCTGGCGGCGAACTGCTGCTGCAGCGCCTGTTGCAGGCCGTTCAGCTGGCCTTGCAGGGCCTCGATGCGCTGCACGAACTGCGCAGGCGTCAGGGCCATGGGGCTGGCCTCGAACATGTCGCGGTCGATCCCGGCGAGGAAGCTTTCGTAGCCCTGCAGCGCCTGCTCATAGGGCTCCTGCAATTGGCGCATGGCCAGCGGGGCCTCCTTGTTGAGGGTGGTTTGCGCCTTGAGCAACTGGCTGCGCGACTCATCCAGATTGCGCCGCAGGTCGCGGATCAGCACCCGGCTCTGCAGGGTGAAGTGCTGCGACACCACGGCGCCATAACCTTGACTGGCGAAGCTGCCCAGCTGCTCCAGCAGGCGCGGCAGGATATAGGTCAGCTGCTCCATCATCAGGTAGGTGTCGAGTTGCGGGTCGAGGATCAAGCCGCTGTCGGTGGCCACCTGTTCGCGCAAGGCCAACACCCCCAGCAGGGTCTTTTGGTAACGTTCCAGGGCATCGGGCAGGGCCAGCTTGCCCAGGGTAGCGACGCTCAACTCGGCGCGTCCGGCCTGTAATCCTTGGAAATGTTGGCGGGCCTGGGCGCTGACCAGCTCGGCCTGCAGCGGCAGTTCCAGCTCTTGCAAGGCCTGGTCGAGGCCGGCGGAGCGTTGCTGCAACAGCGCCTGGGCCTGACTATCGGTGCCCTTCCAGCGCGCCAGCAAGGTGCGCTGCTCGATCAGCGCCTGCTGCACGCCCGCCATGCCCTGCAGCGCCTGCATGCCTTGCAGCTCGTGATCGATGGCGCGTAGGCGCTCCAGATAACTGCTGCTGATCACCCACAACGAGAAGCCCAGCGGCAGGGCAAACAAGACGAACACCAGTTGAAACTTGCGCGCGAAGCTAAAACGCTCCAGCAGCCGCACACCCGGTTTGAGTACTCCAGTCATAACTACCTCACCCTTGTGTAACGCACCTTCTAGGTGGGTGCGCTAAAGCAGTGCACCAAGCAAGAACCGCGCCCGAGTTAAACGCCAACTAACAGGCAGTTGGCTTGAGCGGCGCTCAGCCCAGCGGGTACGCAGCTGCGACCATTGCCGTTGGGCTTCGGCGCTACGCGCTGCAACAGCTGTCCAGAGCGTAGCCCGGATGCAATCCAGGAGCGGATTGGCAGGCGGTAGATTTCCCCGGATTGCATCCGGGCTACAAAAACGCCGATCACCCGCTTTAACTGAACGGCATCAGGCTCGCTGCCTAGCAACAACGGCTAGAGCCCGCTCCAGAGCCCATCAAGGTTGCTAAATCCCCAGTCGGCGGCGGATTCCCGCCCGACTATCTTGTCGCGCCCCGCCAGCTTGGCCAGGTCGACTACCTCTGGGGCTATCTGGCTCTGCGTCTTGCTCGAGAAAAACACCTTGACCCTGGGCGTCAGCAGGGAGTTGGCCTGCTGCTCCAGCACCACGCCGATACGGCCACTGTCCAAGCGCACCAGGGAGCCGGTGGGGTAGATGCCCACGGTCTTGACGAAGGCCTGGAACAGCGTGGCGTCGAAATGCCCTTGCCACTCGGCCATCTTGCGGATCGACTCGGCCGGGTCCCAGCCCTGCTTGTAGGGGCGATTGGAGGTGACGGCGTCATACACATCGCAGATCGCCCCCATGCGCGCGAACAGGCTGATGCGCTCGGCGGTGAGGCGGTGCGGGTAGCCGCTGCCATCGACCTTCTCGTGGTGGTGCAGGCACACATCCAGCACCTGGGCGCTGACCTGCCCGCTCGCCAGGAGCATGCGCGCGCCGGCTTCGGGGTGGTCGCGCACGCAGGCGAATTCGCTGTCGGTCAACTTGCCGGGTTTGTTCAGCACCTCGTTGGGCACCGACATCTTGCCGATGTCATGCAGCAGCCCGGCCAGGCCGGCGTCACGCACCTGGTCTTCGCCCAGACCGAGCTGGCGGGCCAGGGCGATCATCAGGGCGCAGACCGCCACCGAGTGCATATAGGTGTATTCGTCGGCATTTTTCAGGCGCGCCAGGCTGATCAGGGCATTGGGGTGGCGCAGCACCGAGGCGGAGATTTCCTCGACCAACTCGCCGGCCTGCTCGAACTGCAGGGCCTGGCCCATGCGCGCATCGGCGAACATGTCGAGCACCGCCGCCTTGGAGCGCTCGCAGAGCTGGGCGGCGCGCCGTACTTCCTCCTCCAGGGCGCTACTGGTCGGCAGCGGTACGCTCGCGGCGGCGGCCAGCAGCTGCTCATCGACCTTGGCCTCGACCTCTGCGTGGCTGGCGCTGGCGACCCCCGCCGCGACATCCAGGCCCTTGCTGACATCTATCCACAGCTCGCCGATGCTGCTGGCGCGGATGCGCTGCAGGTCTTTTTCCGTCTGCAGGAGGAATTTGGAACGCCAGAAGGGATGATCCATCCAGGCACCACAGAACTCGTGGATATACATGCCGATACGCAGGTCGGCCACCGCGATGCACTTCAACATGGATAAGGCTCGGATAGGAGGTCGCGCAAACTGTCCTAGCAGCGTAGTCGATCCGCCCGCGCCCCGAGCGTCGCCGGGCAGCTTGGAAGGGCTGGCGCTACTGCTTATTATGGCCCGCCATCCCTGGCGGCCACCCTGCGGGCCGTCGCTACGCGACGTTAAAAATGGCTCCCGGCCATTTTTTATCGTGCCTCTGCGTCTTAGGAGTTGCCATGTGCCGCCTGCTGAGAGGTCTTAGCGTCATAGTTCTGCTGCTGCTCAACACCCTGCTGCTGATCGGCCCCTTGCTGCTGATCGCCCTGGGCAAGTTCATCCTGCCGGGCAAAAGCCTGAAGACCCTCAGTTCGCGCGGGGTGATGGCGGTGGCGGAAAGCTGGGCGGAGATCAACAAGCTGATCTTCGCCAGCCTGCTGCCGACCCAGTGGGATATCCGCGGCAGCGCCGAGCTGCGGCAGAGCACCTCCTACCTGGTGATCAGCAACCACCAGAGCTGGGTGGACATTCCGGCGCTGGTGCAGGCGTTCAACCGCAAGACGCCCTACTTCAAGTTCTTCCTCAAGCAGCAGCTGATCTGGGTGCCCTTGCTCGGCCTGGCCTTCTGGGCCCTGGATTACCCCTTTATGCGCCGCTACTCCAAGGCCTTTCTGGCCAAGCATCCAGAACTGCAGGGCCAGGATCTGGCCATCACCAAACGCGCCTGCGAGAAGTTCAAGGACCTGCCGGTGACCGTGGTCAACTACCTGGAAGGCACCCGCTTCACCCCGGCCAAGCATGCCGAGCAAGGCTCGCCCTACCGCTACCTGCTCAAGCCCAAGGCCGGCGGCGTGGCCTTTGTCCTCGCCGCCTTGGGTCAGGGGCTGGATAAGGTGCTGGATGTCACGGTGGTTTATCCGGGCACACGGACGCCTGGCTTCTGGGCGCTGGTCAGCGGCCAGGTGGACAAGGTCATAGTGGATATCCAGACCCGCGAACTGGACCCGGCGCTGTGCCAGGGCGACTACGAGAACGACCCGCAGTTTCGCCAGCTGGTGCAGGACTGGGTGTCGCGCTTATGGGAACAAAAGGATGCGCGCATCGGCGCGTTGCGAGCAGAGTGAAGGATAAATCGTAGGCACGAAAAAGGGCGGCCTGGGCCGCCCTTGTTCATTTATGCCGCGCTGAACATCTTGTGCGGGTCGATGACGAATTTCTTCGGCACGCCGGCATCGAACTCGCCGTAACCGCGCGGCGCGTCGTCCAGGCTGATCACCTGCACGCCCACCACTTCGGCGATATTGATGCGGTCCCACATGATCGCCTGCATCAGCGCGCGGTTGTACTTCATCACCGGGGTCTGGCCGGTGTGGAAGCTGTGGGACTTGGCCCAACCCAGGCCGAAGCGGATGCTCAGCGCGCCGATCTTCGCCGCCGCGTCCACCGCGCCCGGGTCTTCGGTGACGTACAGGCCGGGAATGCCGATCTTGCCGGCGACCCGCACCACACCCATCAGCGAGTTGAGCACGGTGGCCGGGGCCTCGTGCTGCACGCCGGCATGGCCATGGCCGCGGGCCTCGAAGCCCACCGCATCCACCGCGCAATCGACTTCCGGCTCACCCAGCAGGGCGGCGATCTGTTCGTGCAGCGGGGTGTCCTTGGACAGGTCGGCGATCTCGAAGCCCTGAGCCTTGGCGTGGGCCAGGCGCACCGGGTTGACGTCGCCGACTATCACCACCGCCGCGCCAAGCAGACGGGCCGAGGCGGCAGCGGCCAGGCCGACCGGGCCGGCACCGGCGATATACACGCTGCTGCCCGGCCCCACTCCAGCAGTCACAGCCCCGTGGTAGCCGGTGGGCAGGATGTCGGACAGGCAGGTCAGGTCGCGGATCTTCTCCATGGCCTTGTCGCGGTCCGGCAGTTTCAGCAGGTTGAAGTCGGCGTAGGGCACCATGGCGTATTCGGCCTGGCCGCCGGTCCAGTCGCCCATGTCGACGTAGCCGTAGGCGCCACCGGCGCGGGCCGGGTTGACCGACAGGCAGACCCCGGTGTGCTGTTCCTTGCACGAACGGCAGCGGCCGCAGGCGACGTTGAACGGCACCGAAACCAGGTCGCCGATCTTCAGGTTCTCCACGTCGCGGCCCTTCTCGATCACCTCGCCGGTGATCTCGTGGCCCAGCACCAGACCGGTTTGCGCCGTGGTGCGGCCGCGCACCATATGCTGGTCGGAGCCACAGATATTGGTGGATACCACTTTCAGGATGACCCCGTGCTCGATCTTCTTGCCGCGCGGGTCCTGCATTTTCGGATAGTCGATCTTCTGTACCTCGACCTTGCCAGCGCCGAGATACACCACACCACGATTACCAGACATAGATAGTTCTCCGTTGTTGTTGTGAATACAAAGGCGCGTCCCATGGCCGCGCGGCCTTGCACTGGAGCGTTGGGTCTTTCATCTGTTGCGCGGGAGAGACCGCCAAGGGCAGAGCGGTACCGCCTCTCCACTGTGTTGCTTGGGTGATGGGTTAAACCGCTGCGCGGCTAACCCATACGACGAACCGTTGCGGGTGGGACCGAGACATTGGCAGTCGGTTGGCCCACCCGTAGCCCGGATCTTGATGGGTATCGCTTCGCTCAACCCATCCTACGAATCAGGCGTGCAGCACTACGGTGCGGTTGGCGTTGAGGAACACCCGCCGCTCGAGGTGGTAGCCGATGGCCTTGGCCAGGGTCTGGCATTCGATGTCGCGACCCTTGGCGATCAGGTCCTCGGGGTAATGGGCGTGGTCCACCGACTCCACGCCCTGGGCGATGATCGGCCCCTCGTCGAGGTCGTTGTTGATGTAGTGGGCGGTGGCGCCGACCAGCTTGACGCCCTTCTGGTAGGCCTGGTGGTAGGGCTTGGCGCCCTTGAAGCCGGGCAGCAGCGAGTGGTGGATATTGATCGCCCAGCCGTCCAGCTTGCGGCACAGCTCGGGCGACAGCACCTGCATATAGCGGGCGAGCACCACCAACTCCGCCCCTGTCTGCTCGATTACCTGCAGCACCTGGCGCTCCTGCGCCGGCTTGTCGTGGGGATCGAGGGGGAAGTGGTAATAGGGAATCTCGTGCCAGCGCGCCAGGGGCTCCAGGTCCGGGTGGTTGGACACCACCGCCACCACGTCCATGGCCAGGTGGCCGATGCGCTGGCGATAGAGCAGGTCGTTGAGGCAGTGATCGGCCTTGCTCACCATCAGCACCACCTTGGCCCGGTAACCCGGCGGAGTCAGTTCGGTGTGCATGTCGAAGGGCGCCAGGCGCTCGTTCAAGCCGACGCGAAAGGCCCGCTCGTCGAAGTCGTCGGGCTGGCGGAACTCCACGCGGATAAAGAAGCGCGAGGACAGCCGGTCATCGAAGCTGTGGTGCTCGGTGACGTAGCAGCGCTGCTCGAAGAGAAAACGCGTCACCGCATCCACGGTGCCAAGCACGCTCGGGCAATGGGCGGTCAGAATCCAGGTATCCGGGGTGCGGCTCATGGTGCGACTCCGATGACGGCATGCGATTTATGCGGCGGACAAACCTTCGGTATGTCCGCCGAGTGACCGTAGGTTGGCGTTGAGCGAAGCGATACCCAACGAGTGCGCCGGGAGATGTTGGGTATCGGCGCTGCGCGCCTCCACCCAACCTACGTCTTGGCCTGTTTACGCCTTGATGGCCAGGCCATACTCGGCGCTGGCGTCCTGCAGCCACAGCCAGATGTAGTCGGCGAAGCTGCGCCGCACCAGCAGTTCCCAGCAGTCCTCGCCGGTGTGGCGAATCACCAGTTGCGACTTGGCGAACACGGTGCCGACCGCCTTGCCCACCGGGAAGTTGCTCGGGTGCACGTCGTAGCTGCTGGACTTCATCAGCAGTTCGCGCACCTTGGGCCCGGACAGCTCGAGGAGGGTCTGCCCGCCGCTGACGTTGACCAGCGAGATATGCTGGCCGTCCAGGGCCGCGCGCAGCTTCTGCTCGACGGCGTACTCGCTGCCGCCCGGCACTATCAGCAGCCACTCATCGGGGGCCAGCCACTGCAGCGAGCTGTCGGCATTGGCCACCAGGGTCAGGGCCACCGGCAGTTCCAGGCCGGTGGCCTGGTGCACGCCGCCGGCGAAGGCTGGGTCCTTGGCGTCGCCGCGCAGCACCAGATGGCCGAGCAGCTTCTTCTCGCGCAGAGTGATGCCTGCCGTGCTCTTGCCCTTGCGCACCAGCTCGTCGAGGCCGGCGTGGAATAGTGGCGACTCGCCGCGGACGGCGTCCGGGCGTTGTTTGTAGACGTTGACGTTAGACATTCTGGCGGTCCCCTTTAGGGTCGTAGAACACCGGGCTGACGATTTCCGCTTCGACCAGGCTGCCGTCCACCAGCGGCGCGAACACGCGCTCGCCGATACGCTTGAGGCCGCCCTTGACCAGGGCCATGGCGATGGAATGCTTCAGCGCCGCGCTGGCGTAGCTGGAGGTGACATGGCCGACCATGCTCATGGGGATGGCCTGCTTGGGATCGAACACCAACTGCGCGCCTTCCGGCAGCACCTTGTTCGGGTCCAGGGGCTTGAGCCCCACCAGCTGCTTGCGCTGCTCGCGCACACAGTCCTCGCGGTTCATGCCGCGCCAGCCGATCCAGGAGAAAGGCTTGGTGCGACCGACGCACCAGCCCATGCCCAGGTCGTCCGGGGTCACCGAACCGTCGGTGTCCTGGCCAACGATGATGAAACCCTTCTCGGCGCGCAGCACGTGCATGGTCTCGGTGCCGTAGGGGGTCAGGCCGTATTTCTTGCCCGCCTCGACGATCTTTTCCCACACGCCCAGGGCGTAGTCGGCCTGCACGTTGACTTCGTAGCTCAGCTCGCCGGTAAAGGAGATGCGGAACACCCGCGCCGGTACGCCGCCGACCTTGCCTTCCTGCCAGGTCATAAAGGGGAAGGCATCTTTATCCAGATCGATATCGGTGACTTCCGCCAGCAGCTTGCGGCTGTTGGGGCCGGACAATGTCATGGTGGCCCAATGGTCGGTGACCGAGGTGAAGTACACCTTGAGCTCCGGCCATTCGGTCTGGTGGTAGATCTCCAGCCACTCCAGTACCCGGGCGGCGCCGCCGGTGGTGGTGGTCATCAAGAAGTGGTTGTCGGCGAGACAAGCGGTGACGCCGTCGTCGAAGACCATGCCGTCTTCCTTGCACATCAGGCCGTAGCGGGCCTTGCCCACATCCAGCTTGGTCCAGGCGTTGGTGTACACGCGGTTGAGGAACTCGCGGGCATCCGGGCCCTGGATATCGATCTTGCCCAGGGTCGAGGCATCCAGGATACCCACCGCGTTACGCACCGCCAGGCACTCGCGGGCCACGGCGGCATGCAGGTCTTCACCGTTTTTCGGGAAGTACCAGGGGCGCTTCCACTGGCCGACGTCCTCGAACTCGGCGCCATTCTGCAGATGCCAGCTCTGCATGGCGGTGTAGCGTTTGGCCTCGAACAGCGCGCCACAGTGACGGCCGGCGACGGCGCCGAAGGTCACCGGGGTGTAGTTCGGGCGGAACATGGTGGTGCCCATTTCCGGGATGCTGATGCCCAGGGAGCGGGCGGCGATGGCCAGACCGTTGATATTGCCCAGCTTGCCTTGGTCGGTGCCGAAGCCCAGGGCGGTGTAGCGCTTGACGTGCTCCACCGACTCGAAACCCTCGCGGGTGGCTTGCTCGATACCGGCGGCGGTGACGTCGTTCTGCAGGTCGACGAACTGCTTGGGCGCGCGCGCCGTGGATTTGTCGTGGGGCACCTGGAACAGCGCCACAGTCGGCTCCTCGAAGCGCGTCTCGGTCTGCGGCAGGCTGCCGCCGATGGCCTTGAAGCCCGCCTCGGTCGCCGCATTGGCGCCGGCCGCGAAGCCATCGGCGAACACATCGCCCAAGGCGAACACGCCGTTGACCGCACCGGCGCACAGACGCTTCTGCAGGCCCTCGCCGGGGACGAAGGCGAGGATATCGGCCTGCCAGGTCGGCTTGCCGCCCAGGTGCGAAGCCAGGTGGACCACCGGGCTGTAGCCGCCGGAGCTGACGATCAGGTCGCAGTCGAGCATCTCGCCCGGGCTGCTGACCTTGTGGCCTTTCAGGTCGATGGCGCAGACCCGCGCACCGCTGACGCGCTTGCTGCCACGGGCTTCCACCACGGCGCTGCCGGTGAGGATGCGCACGCCACGCTTGCGCGCCTCTTCCACCCAGCTGCCGCGCGGGTTGCTGCGCGCATCGGCGACGGCGACCACCTGCAGGCCGGCGTCGAGCCAGTCGAGCACCACGCGATAGGCGTAATCGTTGTTGGTCGACAGCAGCAGCTGCTTGCCCGGGGCCACGCCGTAGCGGCGCACATAGGTGGACACCGCATCGGCCAGCATATTGCCCGGCACGTCGTTGTTGGCGTACACCAGCGGCCGCTCGTGGGCGCCGGTGGCCAGCACCACGCGCTTGGCGCGCACCCGGTGCATGCGCTGACGGACCATACCCATGGGCGCGATCTCGCCGAGGTGATCGGTGAGGCGCTGGTGAATGGTGAGGAAGTTGTGGTCGTGGTAGCCGTTCACCGTGGCGCGCGGCAGCAGTATGACTTCCGGCATGCTCGACAGCTCGGCCAGCGCCTGGGCGGCCCAGTCGGCGGCGGGTTTGCCGTCGAGGGTTTCGCGGGTGCTGAGCAGGCTGCCGCCGAACTCTTCCTGTTCATCGGCCACAATCACCCGCGCGCCGCTGCGGGCGGCAGCCAGGGCTGCGGCCAGACCGGCGGCGCCGCCACCGACCACCAGCACGTCGCAGTGCTGGTTCATATAGTCGTAGCTGTCCGGGTCGTTGGCCTTGGGTGCACGACCCAGGCCCGCGGCCTTACGAATGTACTTCTCGTAGGTCAGCCAGAGGTTCTGCGGGTACATAAAGGTCTTGTAGTAGAAGCCCGGTGGCATCGCCTTGCCGCCGACCTTGCCGAGAATGCCCATCACATCGTTGTTCACGCTCGGCCAGCCGTTGGTGCTGTTGGCCACCAGGCCTGCGTACAGCGCCTGCTGGGTGGCGCGCACGTTGGGGATCTGCGCGGCCTCGTTGCTGCCGATCTGCAGCACGGCGTTCGGCTCTTCGGCACCGGCGGCGACTATGCCGCGGGGCCGCGAGTACTTGAAGCTACGCCCGACTATGTCGACGCCGTTGGCCAGCAAGGCGGCGGCCAGGGTGTCGCCGGCAAAGCCTTGGTAGCTCTGGCCGTTGAAGCTGAAACTGAGAGGCTGGCTGCGGTCGATGCGGCCACCTTTGGCAAGACGATTGACCTGGCTCATGCCGTTACTCCTTGGTCGATGGCCTTCTTCGCGGCGAGGCTGGCCTCAGTCACGCTGGGCCGTTCGCCGATCTTGTAGGTTTCGAGAATTTCGTAGGTCACCGTGTGACGGGTGGCGTTGAAGTATTTGCGGCAGCCGCTGGCATGGATCCACAGCTCGTGGTGCAGGCCGCGCGGGTTGTCGCGGAAGAACAGGTAGTCGCCCCATTCCTCGTCGGTGCAGGCGTTCGGGTCCAGGGGGCGCGGGATATGCGCCTGGCCCTTGGCGTGGAACTCCTCTTCGGAACGCAGCTCGCCACAGTGAGGGCAGAAAATATGCAGCATGATCGGTACCTCCAGAAAACCTTCCGTCCTCTCCCGCCGGGAGAGGCAGCCTAAATCAGTGCGCCACCCCGGCCGCGCCGTGCTCGTCGATCAGCGCGCCGGTATGGAAGCGCTCGATGGAGAACGGCTGGGCCAGCGGGTGCATCTCGCCCTTGGCCAGGCTGGCGGCGAATACGTGGCCCGAACCCGGGGTGGCCTTGAAGCCGCCGGTGCCCCAACCACAGTTGAAGAACAGGTTCTTCACCGGAGTCTTGGCGATGATCGGGCAGGCGTCCGGGCTGGTGTCGACGATGCCGCCCCACTGGCGGTTCATCCGTACCCGCGACAGCACCGGGAACATCTCGACTATGGCCTGCAGGGTGTGTTCGATGGTCGGGTAGGAGCCGCGCTGGCCGTAGCCGTTGTAGCCGTCGATACCGGCGCCGATAACCAGGTCGCCCTTGTCCGACTGGCTGATATAGCCGTGCACCTGGTTGGACATGATCACGCTGTCGATGATCGGCTTGATCGGCTCGGACACCAGCGCCTGCAGCGGGTGCGATTCCAGCGGCAGGCGGAAGCCCGCGAGCTTGGCCATATGTCCGGAGTTACCCGCGGTGACCACGCCGACGCGCTTGCCACCGATAAAGCCGCGATTGGTTTCCACGCCTATGACCGCGCCGTTTTCCTTGCGGAAGCCGATCACTTCGGTCTGCTGGATCAGGTCCACGCCCAGGGCGTCGGCGGCGCGGGCATAGCCCCAAGCCACCGCATCGTGACGGGCGACGCCGCCGCGGCGTTGCAGGGAGGCGCCGAGCACCGGGTAACGGGTGTTTTTGCTGCAATCCAGATAAGGAATCAGGTCCTCGACCTGCTTGGTGTTCAGCACTTCGCCGTCGATGCCGTTGAGGCGGTTGGCGCTGACCCGGCGCTCGACGTCGCGCATGTCCTGCAGGGTGTGGCCGAGGTTGAACACGCCACGGGCCGAGTACATGACGTTGTAGTTGAGGTCCTGGGACAGGCCTTCCCACAGCTTCATGGCGTGCTCGTAGATGCGCGCCGACTCGTCCCACAGGTAGTTGGAACGCACGATGGTGGTGTTGCGCGCGGTGTTACCGCCGCCCAGCCAGCCCTTCTCGATCACTGCGACGTTCTTCACGCCGAATTCCTTGGCCAGGTAATAGGCGGTGGCCAGGCCGTGGCCGCCACCACCGACGATGATCACGTCATACACCGGCTTGGGCGTGGGGTTGCGCCACATCCGCTGCCAGTTCTCGTGGTGGCTGAACGCGTGCTTGATTAGGCCGAAGCCGGAATAACGTTGCATGGCAATGCTCCTGAAATCTGGGTACTGCACCAATCAGCGGCTAGCGACTAACGCTACAAAAACGCAGCGGTTCAGCGATATACGGGGTAATCGGCACACAGACCGGCCGCCAGGGTGGCCACCTGGGCCTCGACATCGGCATCGCCTAGGTGGTCGAGCACATTGCAGATCCAGCCGGCCAGCTCGATGCTCTGGGTTTCCTTGAAGCCGCGGGTGGTGATGGCCGGGGTGCCGATACGCAGGCCCGAGGTGACGAACGGCGACTGCGGGTCGTTCGGCACGGCGTTCTTGTTTACCGTGATGCCGGTGCGGCCGAGGGCGGCGTCGGCGTCTTTGCCGGTGATGCCCTGCTTGATCAGGCTGACCAGGAACAGGTGGTTGTCGGTGCCGCCGGATACCACATCAAAACCGCGCTCGATAAACACCTTGGCCATGGCCTTGGCGTTGTTGATCACCTGCTGCTGGTAGTCCTTGAAGCCGGGCTCCAGGGCTTCCTTGAAGCACACCGCCTTGGCCGCGATCACGTGCATCAGCGGGCCGCCCTGGGCGCCGGGGAATACCGCGGCGTTAAGCTTCTTCTCGATGTCCGGGTTGGCGCGGGCCAGGATCAGACCGCCACGGGGACCGCGCAGGGTCTTGTGGGTGGTGGTGGTGACCACGTCGGCGAAGGGAATCGGGTTGGGGTACAGGCCGGCGGCGACCAGGCCCGCCACGTGGGCCATATCGACGAACAGCAGCGCGCCGACCTTGTCGGCGATGGCGCGGAAACGCGGGAAGTCCAGGGTCTTGGAGTAGGCGGAGAAGCCGGCCACTATCATCTTCGGCTTATGCTCCACGGCCAGACGCTCGACTTCGTCGTAGTCGATCAAACCGGTGACCGTGTCGATGCCGTACTGCACCGCGTTGTACAGCTTGCCCGAGGACGACACCTTGGCGCCGTGGGTCAGGTGGCCGCCGTGGGCCAGGCTCATGCCCAGGATGGTGTCGCCGGCGTTGATCAGCGCCAGGTACACCGCGCTGTTGGCCGAGGAACCGGAATGCGGCTGGACGGTGGCGTAGTCGGCGCCGAACAGCTGCTTGGCGCGGTCGATGGCCAGCTGCTCGACCACGTCGACATGCTCGCAACCGCCGTAGTAACGCTTGCCCGGATAGCCTTCGGCGTACTTGTTGGTCAGGCCGCTGCCCTGGGCTTGCATCACCCGCTTGCTTGCGTAGTTCTCCGAGGCGATCAGCTCGATATGATGCTCCTGACGGCTTTCCTCGGCGTTGATGGCGCGGAGCAATTCGTCGTCGTAGCCCTGAATCTGGTCGTGCTTGCTGAACATCGCTGATCTCCTGCGGCACCTGGGTGCGGCGCGCTTATATGTCGGTCATGGGTCGGTCATGGGGACTGCTCCCAGTTGCAACCGATGGTATGACTCGCCCTGATAGGTCAGATGCCTGTGCACGCCACGGGAGATTGCGTTTGCGACATGGCCTGTCGCTCACGCGCAGCCCGCCGGGCGGGTGCAACCCGCCAGTCGTAGCCCGGATGCAATCCGGGGGCTCTATCGCGGATGTCCCGGATTGCATCCGGGCTACGGGAACCACTGGCGCACCCCGACCAGCAGCAGAAAATGCCCGGGATACAGCAGATAGGCCCAGCGCCGCAGCGCCGGCACCGGCCAGGCCAGGGGCTGGCGCAATAGCCACAGGCCGAACAGCGGCGCCAGGGCGCAACTGAGGAGCACCGCCCAGGCGAAGGGCTCGCCCCGCGCCGCATCAGCATAGAAAGGCGGCCAGTAGTTGGCCAGCAGGCTCAGCAGCACGGGGCAGATCCAGGCCGTAGCGGGTCGCTGCAAGGCATAGAGAAAAGTCGCCGGCAGCAAGGCCCCGGCCAGGCCGAACATCAACCAGGGATTGGCCACAGCCGCCACCAGCAGCGCAACCAGGCCCAGCCAGCGGCGCTGACCCTGGGGATGCTGCAGACCGCTGGCGATCAACAGCCCCAGGGCCAGGGTCGGCAGCACATTGAGCGAGCGTGGCTCGGCCACCAGCAGCCGATAGGGCCACTCGGCAATCAGCGAAAAACCCAGTAGCCAGCCCAGATAAGCCAGCGGCACGCCAGCGCGCGTCGCCGCCTGCGGCCGCGCCAGATTGGCGGCTATGGCCAGGCAGAACAACGGAAAAGCCAGGCGCCCGGGGATATAGAGCCAATACAGCGGCGGCCAGACGTGGCGCAGATGGTCGAGCAGCATGCTCAGCAGCGCCAGCCACTTGAGCAGATCCAGGGCGGCGTCACGGGTTGGGCGGCTCGGGGCTGGGGTGGCGTTCGGCATAGCGGCGGTTATCGCTCGGCGGCTCTTGCCTGACCTTAGCTCAAGGCCGGTCACCAGGCCTGCGCGCCCCCGGCAAATAGCGCCTGGAGTAAACAAGATGTCGCAGCGGCGGCGGCAAACCGGGCGCCGCTGCGACTAGAGTAAGGCCATGCGCCGACTCCCCAGCCGGCGCCCGAATAGCCCGAATGGATAGATAGAAGGAACTAGCCATGCCCGACCTCTCGCAACAGTTCGCCAGCGACAACTATTCCGGCATCTGCCCGGAAGCCTGGGCCGCCATGGCCGAGGCCAACCACGGCCACGAGCGCGCCTATGGCGACGACCAGTGGACGGCGCGCGCCGCCGATCATTTCCGCCAGCTGTTCGAAACCGACTGCGAGGTGTTCTTCGCCTTCAACGGCACCGCGGCCAACTCCCTGGCCCTGGCCTCGCTGTGCCAGAGCTACCACAGCGTGATCTGCTCGGAGACCGCCCACGTCGAGACCGACGAATGCGGCGCCCCGGAGTTCTTCTCCAACGGTTCCAAGCTGCTGCTGGCCAGAACCGAAAACGGCAAGCTGACCCCGGCGGCGATCCGCGAGATCGCCCTCAAGCGCCAGGATATCCACTACCCGAAACCCAGAGTCGTCAGCCTGACCCAGGCCACCGAAGTCGGCACCGTCTATCGCCCCGAGGAAGTCCGCGCCATCAGCCAGACCTGCCGCGAGCTGGGGCTGAACCTGCATATGGACGGCGCACGCTTTGCCAACGCCTGCGCCTTTCTCGGCTGCAGCCCGGCCGAGCTGACCTGGAAGGCCGGAGTCGACGTGCTGTGCTTCGGCGGCACCAAGAACGGCATGGCGGTGGGCGAGGCCATACTGTTCTTCAACAAGGACCTGGCCGAGGACTTCGACTATCGCTGCAAGCAGGCCGGCCAGCTGGCCTCGAAGATGCGCTTCCTGTCCGCGCCCTGGGTCGGCCTGCTGCAGAACCAGGCCTGGCTGAAGTACGCGCGCCACGCCAACCACTGCGCGCGCCTGCTCGCCGAACTGGTCAGCGACGTGCCGGGGGTCAGCCTGATGTTCCCGGTGGAAGCCAACGGGGTGTTCCTGCAGCTGTCCGAAGCGGCCCTGGAGGCCCTGCGCGCCAAGGACTGGCGCTTCTACACCTTTATCGGCGCCGGCGGCGCGCGCTTTATGTGCTCCTGGGACAGCGAAGAGGCGCGGGTCCGCCAACTGGCCGCGGATATCCGCGCGGCGATGCAGGCGGAGTAAGGCGATGAGCGGGGCGGCGGGGCGGGCGTGCAGTTCGTCCGCTCGCCCACGCAGGCCAGATAACTCGGACTACTCTGTCAGTAATCGCATGGCCTTGGCGCTGACACACCCTGGGAGTACGCCTATGGAAAGCACAGACAGTCTCGAACTCAGCCTGGAAGAGCTGAGCATCGAGCCACTGGAGCCCGCCAGTGAGCCCAGCGGAAAAGCCAAGGCGCCGGCCCACTTCCAGATCGACACCCGCGGCAAAACCGAGCGGCGCACCCAGGGCGACCGGCGCAACTCGATCCGCTTCGAGCAAGATCGCCGCGCCAGCGCCGACCGCCGCGCCGGCCCCAAACCCTGGGCGCCGGGTACGGATATTTAACCCGGGTATTGACTACCGAGTTCCTAGGCTGGACAGGGCGCAGTCTGGTCCAGCAACGCCGCCCGCCACGAAGGCCTGCCCCGCTTGGCGGCCGCTCAACCAC
>NZ_JAUYNP010000009.1 GCF_030696055.1 Pseudomonas sp.
GACGAGAAGATCGTATCTATCCACGCGCCATCAGGCTCAAATCGTCGAAGTATCCGATCAGAAATAAAAATTCCAGTCAGCTTAACTGACTGGCATTAGCCCGAGGGCGGCTTTTTTGTGGGGCACAGATCACTCGTCGCCGGCCGAGAAGTCGTAATCCATCGACTGGCTGGGGCCTTGCAGGTAATGGCCCTGAATATAGTTGACCCCGGCCTGCCAGAGCGTGGCCAGTACGCTGGCGCTCTCGACGAAGGGCACTATGGTCAGCTTGGCTTGGGCATGCAGGCTGGCCAGCAGGGTTTTCAGGGCTTCCTGATGCTCGGCTTTGCTCAGGTCCTGGGAGAAGGAACTGTCGACTTTGACGAAGTCGATATGCAGATGTTTCAGGGTATTGAAGGGGTTCAGCGAGCAACCGAACTGGGTCAGGGCGACTTTGCAGTGCAGCTCGTTGAGGCCCAGGGTCATCGCCTTGGCTGGCTTGAGGTAGGCGATGGCATCCGGTTCGCTGAACTGGAACACCAGCGAGTCGGACGGCAGGCGGGCGGCTTTCAAGGCCACGCTGAGCCAGGGCAGCAGGGTCTGATCCTGCAGGCTGGCGCTCGACAGATGGACGAACAAACGGGTGTTATGGCCCTTACTGCGGTGGTCGGCGAGCAGCTTGATCGAGTTGAGTATCACCCAGCGATCGATTTTCTCGGCCAGGCCGGCATCTTTGGCGGCGCTGAACAGCTCAAGCGGCGGGATTTCTTCGCCTTGCGGGTTGATCAGGCGCAGCAGCGCCTCGTAGTGCTCGAAGCTGTCGCCGCGCAAGCTGATGATCGGTTGGAACAGCAGGCGGAAACTGTTGTGTTCCAGGGCCTGCTGGATCATCGCGGTGATATTGCCACGGCTGGCGGCGGCGGCCAGCTCGCTGGCTGGGTTGAACACTTTTAGCGCGTTGCCGTCCTTCAGTTCATCGGCGCAGCGGTGGGCGCGATTGACCACTTCCTGGGGCTTGGCGGTTTTTTCGTTGAGCCCGGCGACGCCAATCGACAGGCTGGTCTGGATAGTACGGCCGCTGACATCGAACAGATGGCCTTCGACTTTTTTCAGCAGAGTCGCCAGGTGTTCCTGACAGCTCTCCGGGGTCAGGCCCGGCTGCAGCACGGCGAACACATCGTCGCCGAAGCGTGCCAGTTGGGCATCGGCGCTGAAGTGCGCGCGCAGCAGGTTGGCCAGGTCGGTCAGCACCAGGTCGATGCCGGCCAGGCCTATATCGGCCAGTAGCGCGGCGTAGCGATCGACGCGGATATAGGCCAGGCAGGCTGGCTGGCCGGCATTCACCGCACGCTCTGCGGCCGCATCCATCAGTTCGAGGAAGTGGCTGCGGTTGAACAGGCCGGTGACCAGGTCCTGGCTGCTGATTTCACGCAGTTTCTCTTCCAGCTCGGCGTTGCCGCTTTGCGCGCGAATCACCACCTGGATGCAGGGTTCGCCATCGTAGGTGGCTGGCGAGAAGCTCATCTGCGCCTGGAAGCCCTGACCGCTGGCTTTTATCCCGGTGCAGGCGAGTTCGGCCTGGCCTTCGGCGCTCTGGTAGTTCTTCAGGAAGTCCTTGAAGCTGGCTTGGTCGCTGTTGCCGATCAGGTCGATCATCGGCATGCCTTCCAGCTCGTCGGCGTCTTCGTAGTCGAAGAGCTTGAGGTAGGCGCGGTTGGCGTAGATATGCATGCCGTCGTGCACATAGGTGATGGCATCGACGGAGCTGTCGAGCAGCAGCTGGCAGCGCTTTTCCGCTTCGCGCAGGGCCACTTCGGAGGCGCGGCGGGCGCGGCGCTCTTCCAGGTTGGCCAGTTCACGCTTGGCCACCAGCACCAGGCGCTCATCCTCACCCTGCGGCAGGGCGTCCTGCGCACCCAGCAGCAGGGCTTCGGTGATGCTGTCGGAGTCGTTGTCAGGCAGTAGCTGAATCACCGGGATGTCTTTGGCCTGGCGGCGAATGCAGCCTATGGCCTCGCTGGGCGCCAGATGCTCGCTGCTGGGGGCGCAGATCAGCAGATCCCAGGTCTGTTGCAAGGCGTTGAGCAGGTCATCGCTGGAGCTCAGACGATGCACCCGGGTTGCGCTGCCAGCGTTACGGAACAGGCTGACGAGGCGCTCGGCTTCGTTCTGCGAGTCTTCGAGAATCAGTAGCCGAATAGTTTTTTTTTCGATGGCCATAGCTGAGATCAAGTCTGCGCCGAACGGGCGCGAAAAGGCGACAAAAGGAGGTGCGACGGCAATCTACAGCGACTTCCAGAGTGAGTCAAAGTCTTCCTCCCCGCCTGCGTCGCGGCTTTTCGCCGCTGTGACAGGCTTCCCGTGGTCGCTGGGTGGCTGGTCGACGCCGCGGTACTCGAACTGATTGAAGCTGCCGGTGCTGCTTTGCCGGCGGCTGAGCACGGCGCGCCTTTCGCTGCCGTCGATATTGATCAGCACCTTGTTGCCTTCCTGAAAAGGCAGGCGCGCGGTGATCAGGCTGGCGGGGCGGGAAATGGCGCTGATTTCCGGGAGCAGCAAGGCGCGCAGGTACTGGCTGTTCTGTTCGGTCTTGCGCAGCAGTTGCAGGCCGCAGGACTGGGCGTGGGGGGCGATCAGCTCGATGCCCATTTGCGTGCCGCCGCCGCGCACCTGGCGAATCCAGCGCACCACGGCGATGCTCCAGCCTTGCTGTGGCGGGCTCTGTACGCCCAGCAGCTCACCGGCTTGCAGTTGGCTGGGAACCTCTTTGGGCCAGGACAGGCAGTAGCCGCCCGGGCTGATATTGACGATCGACAGTGGGTAAGTCGGGTAGTTTTCCGGGGCGTTGCTGCTGAGCGCTTCTGGAGTCTGTGCTGGCTTGTTGTACTGGATCTCCTCCATGGGCTGGCGGTGATCCTGTTCACTGATTTTTTGCGCGTCAAAGGCATTCGACCAGACATCGGGTACGCCCTTGCCGGCTTTGAATGCGGGAGGACTCTTGTACGCGGCGGCGCTGGTTGCGCTCGGTAGTTGCAGCATCTCATGGAACGGGCGTTGGCCGGCCAGGAAAAAATGCAGCGCACTCATGCCGATGCACAGGGTCAGCTGGCCTTGGGCCTGGCTGCGCTGGAAGCTGCGCTCGGCGATATCGCCCCAGGCCGCGGCCAGGTGTTGCAGCATGTCCTGGCTGAAACCCTCGGGCACGGCCAGGCGTGACCGCTCCAGGCTCTCTGCGGACAGCAGCAGATGCTCCTTGATCGCATCGACCAAATTGCTGGGGTCGATGCCCAGGGCGTTGGGCAGCTCGTTGGGTTGGAACAGCGAGGTATAGCGGGGCGGGGCATCCTGCTGCGGTGCCACGGCGAACAGGCTGGACGGTGCATCGCCTGCTTGCAGGCTGACCAGGGCGCTCCAGGGTTCCAGCACTTCGGCCAGGCGGGCAATGGCATTCTGGCGCATCTGGTTGCAGCGGGCGCATCCCAGGAGCAGGGCGACCAGGTAGCTCTGTTCGACAGTCAAGCCCTGGGTGCGCCGGGCCAGCGGGTCGCGGATCAGGGTTTTGTGCAGGCCGCGAGTCTGGGCGGTCAGGTAGAGCTGGTGCAGTTCTAGCCACAAGCCCTCGGGGATGGGGCAGTACAGCTGACTGGAGCGGATCAGCGGGCCGCACAGGCTGTGCGTGGCGCGCTGCAGGGCGATACTCAGCAGCTGGTTGCGCTCGCGGTTATCTTGGCTGGCCAGGCGTGTGACTATCAGCTTGTAGCCGATCGCCAGATGGTTTTGCAGGGCCTGACACAGGTTGGCCACTTTGCGCGGACGCTCGTCGAGGACTATGGCCTGGTTGAGGAAATGGCGCTCCAGTTGCTGGCACACGAAATACACCTCGGGGCGTAATAACTCCAGCAATTGCAGGCGGTTATCCGAGGGGGTCAACAGTTGATTGAGTTCCACCAGGGCTTGATACAGCTGGCGGGCGGTCTCGCCGATATTGGCCTTGGGCAGTTTGCCGATCCAGTGTTTCAGATCGCGCGGGCTGGCATTACAGAATGACAGGCTCTGCTTATCTGGCGTGGTCACGCGAAGCATCAAGTGAGAATTCTGTTTATCCATCTAACGCGGATACTCCAGCACGCAAGCAAGGCGGGTGGTTCTAATAATTATGTTTCGACTCTAGCAGCATCCTGCGACTACCGCAGCCATCTATAAGCTCTGGCCGGGGTGTATTGATTGGACCCGCTTGGGGCGGTGGTGGTTCAGTGAGCGGGGGCCTATGGCTATCTGAGAGGCAGTCAGCCATAGGCCTGGGGCGATCTGGACCTGAGTCCTACTGCGCCTGGCTGTCGCCCAGGCGTTGGCCCATCTGCACGCCGCTATTGGCCGCCAGCTGTGCGGCCCACTGCACCTGCTCTGGGCCAAACAGCACGATGGCGGTGGAGCCCAGTTTGAAGCGGCCCAACTCGGCGCCTTTTTCCAGCACTATGGGCGCGCGTGCGGCCGCGTCGTAGTGAAAACTCTTCAGCGCGCGCTTGGGCGGGGTCACCAGCCCGGCCCACACGGTTTCGATCGAGGCGACTATCATCGCGCCGACCAGCACCACCGCCATGGGGCCGCGCTCGCTGTCGAACAGGCAGACCACGCGTTCGTTGCGGGCAAAGAGTTCGGGGACGTGTTCCGCGGTGCGCTGGTTGACCGAGAACAGCCGGCCGGGGACATAAACCATCTCGCGCAGGGTGCCGCTCAGCGGCATATGTACCCGGTGGTAATCCTTGGGCGACAGGTAAATGGTGGCGAACTCGCCGCCCATAAAGGGCTTGGCGCGCTCACTGTCACCGCCGAGCAGTTCGACCAGGCTGAAGCTGTGACCCTTGGCCTGGAAGATCCGTCCGTGCTCGATCTTGCCCAGTTGGCTGACGGCGCCGTCGGCCGGGCTGAGTACCGCGCCCGGTGTCGGGTCCAGCGGGCGGGCGCCTTCTTTCAGGGCGCGGGTGAAGAACGCGTTGAAGTGCTCGAAGGCATTCAGGTCTTCGATCTGCGCCTCGCTCATATTGACCTGGTACTGCTGGGCGAACCAGCCGATCAGGCGACTCTTGAACCAGCCCGCCCGGCATTCGGCGGCGCAGCCGATCAGGCGCGAGAGCAGTTGATGGGGCAGCAGGTACTGGCTGAGGATAAACAGGCGGTCTTTCATTACGCTTCCTTAAAAATGGCAGGCTGGCTGTCGAGGCTTCAACGCTCGACGGGCGTATCCGGGTGGTTGCCCCATTCGCCCCAGGACCCGGCATAGGCTTTAACCCGTGGGAAGCCCAGTGCTTTCGCCACCAGGTAGGTGAAGCCGGAGCGGTGATGGGTCTGGCAGTGGGTGAAGATTTCTTTGTCCGGGGTGATGCCGAGGCTGTTGAGCAGGCTCGGCATATCCTGGCGAATGCGCAGGGCGCGCGCCTGATCCATGCCGGCGGTCCAGTCGAGGTTCACCGCGCCCGGAATATGCCCGGCTTTCTGCGCGAACGCTTTTTCCCCGCTGTATTCGGCGGCGGAGCGTGCATCCCAGATGACCAGGTCGGCGGCGCCCAGGCGACTCTGCAGATATTCGCGGCTGGCCGTGGGGGCTTGATTCAGCTGGAGGTAAACCGGCTGGTTGGCGGCTGCCGGCTGCTCTGTGCTCAGCGGCAATTCTTCCGCCAGCCAGGCATGCAGGCCGCCATCGAGGTAGTGGTAGTGGCTGTGGCCGATCACATCCAGCAGCCAGATAAAGCGTCCCGCCCAACCGCCGCCTTCATCGTCATACACCACATAGACCGCGTCGGGGTTGTGCCCCAGCTCGCCGAACAACTGCTCAAGCTGCGCCAACTCCGGCAGCAGGCCGGGGGCCGGGGGCTGGCCCAGTTGGGTGCGCTTGGGGTCGACAAAGCGTGCCCCGGGGATATGCCCGGAGGCATAGCGCGCGCTGCTGGTCAGGTCGACCAGTATCAGTTCGGGTGCATTCAGGCGGCTGGCCAGCTCGGTTGGCTCGATCAGCAATGGCAACTCAGCGAAGGCGGTCATGCCGGGCCTCATTAACGGGGGAAGGGGCGGATTGTAGCGGACTAACGCCCGCGGTTGGCAAAGCTGACCAGGGCGCGCTCGATGCATTGCACGGTTTTACCGAACGCCTGCACGCCGGCATCGTTCAAGGCGCGGCCATTCTGGTCGGCCAGAATCAGCATGACCACGCGGTTATTGCTGGCCAGCGAGCGGAGCAGCAGGTGTTCGCCGGGGAACAGGGTTTTCAGGGTGCCGGGCAGCAGGGCGGAGAACTGCGCGATATTGGCCGGGGTCAGGCGCAACTGTGTCGGCGCGCCGAGCAGGCGGCGCAGCACCTGGCTGTGCTGAGGGTCGAGGCTCAGGCGCGCGGCCGTTTGCGCAAGGCCAGTCTGCTGCTGCGCTTGCAGGCGGGTATGGTGGCGGTCGGCGAGCAGGATCAGCACGCGTTGCATGCCGCAGGCTTGCAGGGCCTGATTGGCGCAGGCGGTCAGCTGCAGCACGTTGCTGAAGGGGCTCGGCTGCGCCAGCAACTGCGCGCACTGCTGGCGCCAGGCGCTGACCACCGGGAGCTTGCTGGGCTCGCTGGCGGCTTGCAGGTGACGTGCCTCCCAGGGCCACAGCAGCGCTTCTGCCGGATGCCAGAGGCCGGCATGCGGGTGCAGGCGGGCGCTGCTGACGGCATGCTGGTGCAGTGCTTGCTGCAGTACATCCAGTGGCAGCTGCATAAACAGCCCGGTCAGGCGCTGCCAGCGCAGGCTGTGTTGGCCGTTCCAGGCATGGTGGGCGGAAATTGCCAGGCCGTTGGCCAGCAATATGCTGTTGCCTGGGTGGGTCAACCAGCGCCGCAGGTGGCTGTCCGCGTCCAGGCATTGCTGCTGTTGCAGGGGATGTTGGTTATTGCGTGCTATATGCAGCGCCTTGACCAGCAGGCGGCGGTCGTTGACCAGCAGGCGATAGCCTTGGCTGATCCACTCGGGCAGCTGCCACTGCTCGCTGAGGGCCAGGCAGAGCCTGAGCAGGGGAATGCCGAGCAGCTCCTGCTCGACCCTGGCTGCCGGTTCGCCCTTGAGCAGGACGCGCTGCTCCCAGATATCGAAGAGTTCGGGGTGGACGGCCAGCAAGGTCCAGATCGGGGCCAGGAACAGCAGGCTGGCGCAATGGACTTCCTGCCAGAGCCGGGCCAGGCGTGCGGAAAACAAGCCACTGGCTTGCTGGCTGGCGTGCAGGCTGATCAGCTGGATCTGCCGCAGGGCCTTGGGTATCTCGCTTTCCGGCAGTGCGGGCTGCAGGTTGAGCAGCTCTTCGGTGCGTTTCAGACCCAGGCGACTGATGGCGCCCTCGAGGCTTTCGGCCGGCTCTTTAAAGCCCGCGCCGCGCTTATTGGCTGCGCGCAGCACGCTGAGCGCCAAGGCTGGGCAGTCCTGGATCAACTCGGCAATTTCGCCCATGGAGCTGTTGTTGTCCGCCAGGCCACGGCGCACGCGCTGTTGGCTGTCGATGGAGATAGGCAACAGTTGCCCGTCCAGCTGTTTTAACCAGTTCGGCAGGGTGCGCGGTAGGGACAAGGGTGTGGGCATCCGGGTTGAGCCAAGCTGGCTTTTGACCTTAACTGGCTATAGTCTCGCGCAAATCTTCCGATAAATAGAAGGGTTGTTTTGCGCAGCCCTTTGTCTCCTTAGCTTTGGCCCGTTTTTTCCTATGGCAAAAATCATCGGCATCATCGTTGTGTTCGCCAGTGTACTGGGCGGCTTTATCCTTTCCGGCGGCCATTTTATGGCCTTGGTGCATCCCTTCGAGGTGATGATCATCGGTGGTGCCGCCTTGGGCGCTTTTCTGCAGGCCAACCCCGGCAGCATGTTTATGCAGGTGTTCAAGAAGTCGCTGAAGATGTTCAGCTCGCGCTTCAGTCACGGTTACTACCTGGATGTGCTGAAACTGATTTACGAGATTCTCAACAAGAGCCGGCGTGAGGGCATGATGGCGATTGAGGCGGATGTCGAAGAGCCCGCGGCCAGCCCGATCTTCAGCAAGTACCCCGGCATCCTCAAGGATGAGCGGATGACCGCCTATATCTGCGATTACCTGCGCATCATGTCCTCCGGCAATATGGCGCCCCATGAGCTGGAAGGGCTGTTCGACATGGAAATCGCCAGCCTCAAGGAAGAGCTGGAACACCCGGCGCATGCCGTGGCCAAAGTCGCCGACGGCATGCCGGCCATGGGTATCGTGGCGGCGGTACTGGGCATCGTGATCACCATGTCGGTGCTCGCCGAAGCGGACAACGCGGAAATCGGTGAGAAGGTCGGCACCGCGCTGGTCGGCACCTTCCTCGGTATTTTGGCCTCCTATGGCTTCTTCGGCCCGCTCTCCGGCGCCTTGGAACATGACGCCAAGGAAGAACTCAACGTCTACGAGGCGATCAAGGCCGGCCTGGTGGCCTCGGCCTCCGGCATGCCGCCTTCGCTGGCGGTGGAGTTCGCCCGCAAGGTGCTCTACCCTGCCCATCGTCCCAGCTTTATCGAGCTTGAACAGGCGATGCGGGGGGGCTGACGGCGGCTATGGAAAATAACCAGCCCATTATCGTCAAGCGGGTCAAGAAGACGGCCGGCGGTCACCATGGCGGTGCCTGGAAAATCGCCTTTGCCGACTTTGCCACGGCGATGATGGCGTTCTTTCTGGTGATGTGGCTGATGTCGTCGGCCACGCCCGAGCAGAAAAAACTGATTTCCGGCTACTTCAAGGACCCCATAGGTTTTTCCGAAAGCGCCAGCCCCTATGTCATCGACCTGGGCGGCACGCCAACGCCGTCGCCGGATCGCACCCTCAACCCTGAAGAGAAGCCCGAGGGGGAAGAAACCCCGGCGGAGGCCGAACAGCAACAGGCCGAGGCGCTGGCTGAAGAGCTCGAGCGCGAGCGCCTCGAACTGCTGCTGCAGGAGTTGCAGAACAAGGTCGACAAGAACCCGCAACTGCAGCGCTTCAAGGATCAGATACTGTTCGAGATCACCCAGGACGGTCTGCGCATCCAGATCACCGATGCCGAGAACCGGCCGATGTTCGACCTCGGCAGCGCGCGCTTGCAGCCCTATTTCGAGGACATCCTGCTGGCCATGACTGATACCATAGCCGCGGTGCCGAACAAGATCAGCATCAGCGGCCATACCGATGCCAAGCCCTTTGTCGGGAGGGGCGATTTCGGTAACTGGGAGCTGTCTGCCGATCGCGCCAATGCGGCGCGGCGGGTGCTGGTGGCCGGCGGTTACGATGAAGAGCAGGTGGCGCGGGTGGTCGGCTATGCCTCCTCGGCGCTATTCGATCGCAACGACCCGCTGAACCCGGTGAACCGGCGTATCGACATAGTGGTGCTGACGAAAAAGGCCCAGCGCACCATCGAGGGTGCGCAAGGCGAGCCCGTTGAACCGGCGCCGAGTGACCGCGCTGGCGCTGAGGTGCTGCCGACTGAGCCCCCAGACGAATCGGCCGCGCCAGCCGTCGAGCCGCCGCCGACGCAGAGCGAGCCCGTACCAGCAGAGAAGCTGCCGGAGCGCCTGAATATTTTCGAGGACGGCGTGCTGCAACTTGATCAGCCGGCGCAATAACCCATCCTGAAACGAACAGGCCGCGAGTGATCGCGGCCTGTTCGTTTCAGGACCTGTTTACGATCTCGCGAGCTAGAGCCAGACAAGGCAAAAACAACCGAGGAAGCGCAGTTTACGAGCAGTAAATGAGCATTCCGAGGCTGTTTTTAACGCCGGATGGCCGACGCGCAGCAGATCGTAAATAGGTTTTCAGTACTCGGC
>NZ_JAUYNP010000043.1 GCF_030696055.1 Pseudomonas sp.
TATTCTCGCCAGCAATACCTCGGCGCTGGATATCGACGCCATCGCCGCCGTCACCGCGCGCCCCGAGCAGGTGCTGGGCCTGCACTTCTTCAGCCCGGCGCACATCATGAAGCTGCTGGAGATAGTCCGCGGCGCCAAGACCGCGCCGGCGGTGCTACAGGCTGCGCTGGAGCTGGGCCAGCGTATCGGCAAGGTGGCGGTGGTGGCGGGTAACTGCCATGGCTTTATCGGCAACCGCATGCTGCACAGCTATGTGCGCGAGGCGCGCATGCTGCTGCTCGAAGGCGCCTACCCGTATCAGGTGGACGCCGCGCTGCAGGGTTTCGGCTTCGCCATGGGACCGTTCCGCATGTACGACGTGGTCGGCATCGACCTCGAATGGCGCGCCCGCGAGCTGGCAGGCAAGGGCCAGGACGACCCGGCGGTGCAGGTCGACAACCACCTCTGTGGCCTCGGCCGCTTCGGCCAGAAGGCGCGCCTGGGTTATTACCGCTACGCCGAAGGCAGTCGCCAGGCCGAGCATGACCCGGAGGTGGATGCCCTGGTGCTGCAGGTCTCCGAGCAACTGGGCTTTGCCCGCCGCGCCATAGGCCCCGAGGAAATCCTCGAGCGCTGCCTGCTGGCGCTGGTCAACGAGGGGGCGAAAATCCTCGAAGAGCGGATCGCCGCCACTAGCCAGGATATCGATCGGGTCTACCTCAATGGCTACGGCTTCCCGGCGGACAAGGGCGGGCCCATGGCCTGGGCCGATAGCCAGGACGCGGCGCAATTGCTGACGCGTTTGCAGCGGCTCCAGCAGCGCTTTGGCCAGCACTGGCGGCCGGCCAGCTTGATCGAGCAACTGGCGGCCAACGGCCAGCGTTTTGCCGATGTGCGCGAAGGCGAGCTATAAGCAATCAAGCCCGCTCGCCTCCTACAGGCAGGGATGCAATCCGGGGATGGGCTTGCGCTGGCCTCCCCGGATTGCATCCGGGTTACGACTGCACCGTACGAACCGAGGCACCGACTAATCAGGGGAATCCGCATGCAGCCATTCAGCTTTGCCACCACAGCGCAGATCCTCTGCGAAACCGGCGCGTCCCGGCGTCTTGCCGAACTGTGTCGCGAGCGCGGGGCGCGGCGGGTGCTGCTCGTTACCGATCCGGGTATCAGTCAGCTCGGCCTGCTTGACGAGGTGCTGCCCGGTTTTGCCTTGGCCGGGTTGAGCGTCGAGCTGTTCGATCGGGTGGTCGCCGACCCGCCGGAAGCCATACTGCTCGGCGCCGTTGCCCAGGCCAAGGCGCTGGGCGCCGAACTGATAGTGGGCTTCGGCGGCGGCAGTTCCATGGATGTGGCCAAGCTGGTGGCCCTGCTCGCCCATCCCGAGTGCCGGCAGAGCCTGGCGGATATCTATGGCGTGGGCAATGCCCGCGGCCCGCGCCTGCCGCTGATCCTGGTGCCGACCACCGCCGGTACCGGCTCCGAGGTCACCCAGGTGGCCATTATCACCACGGGCGCGACCAGCAAGATGGGCGTGGTGTCGCCGCTATTGTTGCCGGACCTGGCGCTGCTGGATGCCGAACTCACCCTCGGCCTGCCGCCGGCGGTGACCGCCGCCACCGGCATCGACGCCATGGTGCACGCCATCGAGGCCTACACCAGCAAGCTGAAGAAGAACCCGCTGTCCGACCTGCTGGCCCGCGAGGCGCTGCGCCTGCTGGCGGCCAATCTGGATGAGGTGGTGCATAACGGCGGCAACCGCGCGGCGCGCCAGGCCATGCTGCTCGGCTCCTGCCTGGCCGGGCAGGCCTTTGCCAACGCGCCGGTGGCGGCGGTGCACGCACTGGCCTATCCATTGGGCGGGCATCTGCATATCCCCCATGGCCTGAGCAATGCACTGGTGTTGCCCCATGTGCTGGGCTTTAACGCCAGCGTCGCCGCGCCGCTGTATGCCGAGTTGGCCCCGCTGGTGCTGGGCGACAAGCTGCGCCCGGGCAGCGCCCTGCAGCAGACCGAGCAGCTGATTGGCGCGCTGGCCGACTTCAGCGAGCGCAGTGGCCTACCGACCCGCCTGCGCGATGCCGGCGTGCCGCAAGCCCTGCTACCGACCCTGGCCAGCGACGCCATGCTGCAACAGCGCCTGCTGGTGAATAACCCGCAGGAGATGACCGAGGCCCATGCCTTGGCGATCTATCAGGTGGCCTATTGATGATTAGCGACAAGGATTCCGCATGAACCCACCCCAACATCTACGCCGCGACTACCGGCACTTTCAGCCGCTCAGCACGCGTTGGCACGACAACGATATTTACGGCCATGTGAATAACGTCACCTACTACAGCTTCTTCGACAGCGCGGTGAACAGCTACCTGATCGAGGTCGGTGGCCTGGATATCCATAACGGCGACGTGGTGGGCTTCGTGGTCAGTTCCAGCTGCGACTACTTCGCCTCCATCGCCTTTCCCGAGCGCATCGAGATCGGCCTGCGGGTCGGCAAACTGGGTAACAGTTCGGTGCAGTACGAGCTGGCGGTGTTCAAGGCCGGCGAGGAAGAGGCCTGTGCGGCGGGACGCTTCGTGCATGTGTTCGTCGATCGGGCGAGCAACAGGCCGGTGTCGATTCCACAGGCATTGCGCGGTGCGCTGACGGCCTTGCTGGTGCCGGCTTGATCTGCGGACAGAAAAAATTGTCTGGAACAATTTTTAACGTCGCACAGCGACGGCCCGGAGGGGTGGCCACCATGGATGGCGGGCCATAAAAAAACCGCTGACCCAGGCTGAGGCAGCGGTTTTTTCCCAGGCACTCAACGCTTAGTGATGTTTGTGCTTCTTATGCTTTCTGCCATAACGGTTATCGTGCTCGTCGTAATGGTCATGGTCGCGCACATAGTAACGGCCGCCGTCGTTATCGCGGCTATCGCCGGCCATCTCATTGCCCAGGGCGCCACCGGCGGCGCCGCCCAGGCCGGCGCCAATGGTCGAGCCGGTGCTGCCGCCGAGCTTGCCGCCCAGCACCGAACCACCGGCGGCACCCAGGCCACCACCCAGGGCGGCTTCGGTCTTGTTGCCGTCGCGCGCGGTGATCACGCCACCGGCGGCGCCGCCCAGGCCCGCACCTATGGCCGCACCGGTGCTGCCACCGACCTGTTGGCCAATCACGTTGCCCAAGGCACCCCCGACACCACTGCCGATGGCCACCTTGCCGGTATCGCCGGCATGGGCCAGGGGGATCAGCAGAGCGCTGAGGGTTAGCGCGGAAATCAGAGTACGCATACTGCAAACCTCAAATAAAAATGGACTGTGGCTGGGCGAATTAGACGCGGATAACGGCGAAAATTCACACCGTCAGTCGGCTGGCATGCTTTCAGCCGTTCGGCTTGTGACGCAGGGCGCAATTGTCAGGCGAGGTTAGAGGCCGCGCAGCAGTTCGCGGTAGTCGTCCACCGCGGCGAATTCTTCGCTGTCCTTGGGCCCGGCCTGGCTGTCCGGCTGGCGCACCGCGAGCAAATGGCCGACGCCGAAGGTGCGGGCGCTGCGCAGGATCGGCAGGCTGTCGTCGATTATCAGGCTGCGCGCCGGGTCGAAGGCGAAGTCTTCCTGCAGGGCGTGCCAGAACTGCTGGTCTTCCTTGGGGTAGCCGTAGTCGTGGGAGCTGATCAGCCGGTCGAAGAACGGCGCCAGTTTGATGCGCTCCAGCTTCAGCGACAGCGAATCGCGATGGGCATTGGTGATCAGCGCCACCCGCTTGCCGGCGCCGCGCAGGGCTTTGATAAAGGTGTCGGCGTCCGGGCGCAGGGCGATCAGATGCGCCACTTCGCGCTTGAGTTCGCGCACCGAGAGATTCAGCTCGCGGCTCCAGAAATCCGTGCAGTACCAGTTGAGCTGGCCGGCATGTTGGCGGAACAGCGGCAGCAATTCGGCCTCGGCCTGCTCGCGGCTGATGCCATGCAGCTCGGCATAGCGCTGCGGCAGGTGCTGCAGCCAGAAGTGGTTGTCGAAATGCAGGTCGAGCAATGTGCCGTCCATATCCAGCAGGACGGTGTCGATGGCGTTCCAGGCTAATGCGGGCATGGCGGCTTCTTGGTGGCGGGTTGTGCGGGCTGTCGCGCTTCGCTCAGTTATCGTCGTTATCGCGCAATCTCTGCCGCAGATAATAGCGACAGCCGCGTTATGATAACCCGCCAGACCCCGCCGCGAGGTTGTAGACAAACTACTGCGCTAGGCCATGCGGCGTTGTAACGGAGCGAAGCGCAGTAACAGCTGAAAGCTGGCCCACTGGGTGAGCGAAGCGAATAAATCAGTCTCAGAGTGCTCATGTACCGCTCGTACACTCCGCCTCTTCGACTGATTGACCAGCAATGCTGTTACTGCGTTGCGCCTTGTGCCCCACATGGATGTGGGAAATGCCGCAACCCGTATGGAACGGGTGCGGCCCTAGCCGTCGCTCGCTACGTTTGTATACAGCCTCTCAGGAGCCGCCCCATGCGTCAGAAGCCCACCGTACTCGCCCGCGAGATAGTCGCCAGCAGTCGCCTGTTCCGTGTCGAGGAGTTGCAGCTGCGCTTCAGCAATGGCGTGGAGCGCACCTACGAGCGGCTGGTCGGCAAGGGCGTGGGCTATGGCGCTGTGATGGTGGTGGCCATGCTCGATGCCGAGCATGCGTTGCTGGTGGAGGAATACTGCGGCGGCACCGACGACTATCAGTTGTCGCTGCCCAAGGGCCTGATCGAGCCGGGCGAGGATGCGCTGGAGGCGGCCAACCGCGAGCTCAAGGAAGAGGCCGGCTTCGGCGCGCGGCAGTTGGAGCATCTGGCCGAGCTGAGCCTGTCGCCGGGTTATATGAGCCAGAAGATCCAGGTGGTGCTGGCCTGGGACCTGTTCGAGGAGCGCTTGCCCGGTGATGAGCCCGAGCCGATGCGGGTGGACAAGGTCAACCTGCGCGAGCTGTCGAGCCTGATCCAGCAGGCGCAATTCAGCGAAGGCCGCGCCCTGGCCGCCCTCTACCTGGCGCGCGACCTGTTGATTCAACGTGGAGCTTTCAGCCTGTGAGCCATCCCCTGATGCCCGCGGTGATCGAGCTGGTGCGCCAGGCCGGCGCCGCCATCCTGCCGCACTGGCGCGCCGGCGTGGTGGTGAACGAGAAGGCCGATGCCTCGCCGGTGACCGCGGCCGATATGGCCGCCCACCATATTCTCAACGACGGCTTGCTGGCCCTCGACCCGAGCATCCCGGTGCTCTCCGAGGAGGCCGCGGACATTGCCCTGAGCGAGCGCGCACAGTGGAGCCGCTGGTGGCTGGTCGACCCGCTGGATGGCACCAAGGAATTTATTGCCGGCAGCGAGGAATTTACCGTCAATGTAGCGCTGATCGAGCGGGGCCGGGTGGTGTTCGGCGTGGTCGGCATTCCGGCCAATGGCCGCTGCTATTACGGAGGCGCCGGCCTGGGCGCCTGGCGCGCGGATGCGGCGGGGGCGAGCGAAGCGATCGAGGTGCGCCTGGCGCCGCAGGAAACCTTTACCCTGGTGGCCAGTCGGCGGCATTCCAGCCCGGCCCAGGAGCGTTTGCTCGAGGGCTTGAGCGAGCGTTTCGGCGATGTGCAGCTGGCCAGTGTCGGCAGCTCGTTGAAGTTCTGCCTGCTGGCCGAAGGCAACGCCGATTGCTACCCGCGCCTGGCGCCGACTTCGCAATGGGACACCGCCGCCGCCCAGGGCGTGCTGGAGGGTGCCGGTGGCGAGGTGCTGAATCTCAAGGGTGAAGTGCTGCGTTACGAGGCGCGGGAGTCCCTGCTTAACCCGTCCTTTCTCGCCTTGCCGGCCGCCGCCGCATGGCGCGCCGAGCTGATCCAGCTGGCCCGCGCCCTGGATTAAACCGCTTCGGTTGTAGGGTGGAGATGGCGAAGCCTTGTCCACCACTGCGGCTCAAGCGGTGGACAAGCCTGGCGGCATGTCCACCCTACGGGTCGTAGGATGGGTTAGCTGCGTAGCAGCGTTACCCATCGTCCTGCGGTCGAGTGATGGGTATCGCTTCGCTCAACCCATCCTACGAGGCCGGCGCTTAGTCGAGCATATCGCTGTAACGCGAATCCTTGCGGAACACCAGCGGCTGGGCGAAGCCCGGCACCTTGATCTGCTCGCGGCCGATCTCGATCTGCTGGTCGTCGATCAGGTCGTGGCCGAAGTTGTAGATGATCTCCAGCTGCCCCTGGGTCGCCTGCTGATCGTAGGCCTGCGCGGCGGCGCGAGTCTGCTCGCGGCGCGTGCAGTAGGCGGCGAAGGCCGCTTCGCCATGGCGCTTGCGCAGCATGCGCTCGACCACATGGGGCGCCAGCAGCAGGGCGCTGGCGTTGTTGCCGCCGAAACCCTTGGAGTTGATAAAGCACAGGTCCAGTTGTTCGGGGGCGCGGACGCGGTCCTGGGTGGCGAAGCTGAGGTGCTGCTGGTGCACATCCTCGGCCACTTCGTCGATGGTCTTGATCCCCGGAATGATGCCGTACTTGAAGCTGCCCAATGCCGAGATCACCTGATCGCCGCTGGCGGTGGCCAGGGAGTGGCCGACGAAGGCCTTCACCGCGGTCACCGGCCATTGCTCGATGGCGAAGGCGCTGGCGACGCGGTCGAGAATTGCCGATTCGGTGACGCGGTTGGCCGGGGTGCTGGAGCCGTGGGCATGCACGAAGCTGCGCTCACGCACGGCGTCGATGCCCAGCAGTTGCACGGCGCTGGCCACCGCCTTGGCCACGGTCAGGTAGTTGCCTGGGCCGGGGGCGGAGATGGATTTCTTGAAGCCGTCGGCGTTGATAAACACATCCGGCACCGCGCCGTGGATATCGGCGCCCAGCTCCAGGGCCAGCTCGTCGTCCATCAGCACCACGAACTGGCAGGCTTCGGCCAGGGTGAAGCCGCAGTTGTCGCCGAACGGGCGGCTGGCGCGGCGGAAGTCTACCTCGCTCTGGGCCACCTGCTCCTTGCCTTCGATCTGGCGCAGGCCGTCTTCGGTGGCCAGGGCGCCCATGGCGCCGTAACCCTCGATGCACTCCTGGGTGATCGGCGCTTCGCTGTTGCCGACTATGGCCACCCGCGCCTTGCCCGCGGCGATCAGCTCGATGCCTTTCTGCAGGTTGTAGAGGAAGGTGGCGCAGGCGCCGGTGATGCTGCCGGTGGTGCCGACGCTGCCCAGCACATAGGCGTTGATAAAGTCCGCCGGCATGGTGTTGAGGCCCAGGGCCAGCTGCTTGGCGGTGACCCGGCCGCCTTTCAGGCGCGACTGCATCAGGCCGCCGAAACCGTTTTCGTCCAGCTGGCTCATGATGCTGCCAGCAAATACCGCCACTTCATCCGGCGCCACGCGGTCGACTATCGACTGCCAGGGCAGGCCGGTGGAACGCAACGCGTCGGTGACACCGACTATGGTCATCTGCAGGCCGCGCGGGTGGAAGCGCGAGTTGTACAGCTCGCCGGGCTCGAAGCCAGTCGGCAATTGGCCGGCGGATTTCACCGGCAGGGCGCGGTAGCTGTCGACCTTGAACTCGCAGTTGTCGTGCAGGGTCACCTGCACTTCGCTGGCATTCAGCTCTGCCACCGACCAGTTGGCCGGCAACGGCTCGGGCAGCTGCTTGCGGCTGCTGATAAAACTCAGCGGGCTGCCGGGCACGGCGCTGAGGCTGATGTTCTTCTGCCAATGGGCTGCGTCGACATCCAGGTGCTGCTTCTCGATGCGCCGCACCAGGGTCGAGGCGAGGATCTGCTCGGCATAGCGGCTGTCGATCTCGGCCAGGCTCAGGGCCTTGCCCTCGGCGTCCTGGTAGACGCCCTCGACCACCCGCAGCAATTTCATCATCACCGCCAGGCCGGCCAGGGTCTGCTGACGCGCCGCGCTGTCCATCGACTCGATCACGGTGCGGCGGAAGCCATGGTGGAAGGAGCTGCGGCCGGCCGCGTTATAGCCACCAAAACCAACGATCACAGGTAAGCGTGAGGTCACTCGAGAACTCCTTCAAAAGATGACGCCAGACAAGCGCAGATAAGGTGGTAACGGCTTGTCGGTCTGACTAGAGCGCTCTAGCGCGGCGAAGTTGCCGCAAACAAGCGCCAGCATGGCTGTTCGGATGCCTATGCTGACGTGATTACTGACTTGTGAGTCACGGTTTCGCCCAAGCCGAGGCTGCGCCGCGGCCAGCGCAAGGTGGCGGTTGATGCCGGTCGCCGAGCATTCCCGGGTGGCTCTCGACTAAAGCGCTACTGCGCCGGCCTGTCCTGCGTGGGCCTGGCTGTAGGCCTGGTATTCGTTGTCCACCACCTCGAGAAAGGCCGCCACCACCAGGGGGTCGAACTGGCTGCCGGCGCGTTCGCGGATATAGGCCAGGGCCTGCTCCAGCGGCCAGGGTTCCTTGTAGGGGCGCTTGTGCAGCAGGGCGTCGAACACATCCACCACCGTGACTATGCGCGCCGACAGCGGAATGGCCGCGCCGCTCAGGGCGGCCGGATAGCCCTTGCCGTCGTAGTGCTCATGGTGGCCGCTGGCGATCTCGGCACCGAGGGACAGGTAGCTCTGGCCGTCGACCATGCGCGCCGCCCGCTCGAGTATGGTGGCGCCGATGATCGCATGCTGGCGCATCACCTGCTGCTGCGCCGGGTCGTGCTGGCCGGGCTTGAACAGCACAATGTCCGGGGTGGCCACCTTGCCGACGTCGTGGAGGATGCTGGCCATGCCGACCAGATCGAGAAAACGCGGTGTCAGCTGTTCCGGGTAATGGCCCTGGGCGGCCAGGTGGCGGGCGGTGCGGTCGGTCCAGTGGCGCACGCGCAGCACATGTTCGCCGGTTTCGTTGTCGCGGAACTCTGCCAGGTCGGCCAGGGCCACCACCGTGGCTTCCTGGGCGCGGGCCATCTGCAGGTGATGGTTGAGGTTGTCGAAGGCGGACGAGATGCGGCTGCAGAACACCTCCAGCAGGGCCTTGTCCACCTCGGTCAGAGGCCAGGGCGGGGTGAAGTACAGGGCGAATTCGTGGTTGCCGTGGGTCGGGATATAGAGCACTTCGTGCAGCGGCTGATGCAGGCTGCCGCGGGTCTTGAAGGCCTGCTGGATCTGCGGGTAGATCGGGTTCGCCGGGTCCAGGCGGGCCTGGCGCTCCAGCTCGGCGAAGCGCCCGGTGGCGCCCAAGACCTGCGGCGCGCCGCTGGCACCCTCGCGCAGGCAGAGAATGCCATGGGTGCCGACGTCCAGCACGGCGCCGACCAGGGCCAGCACCCCGGAGGCGAACTCGCGCAGCGAGTGCAGCTGGTAGAGATTGCTCGAGCCCGCGAGTATCTGGCTCAGGCCCTGGCGGCTGCGGTCGATCGACAGCAGGCTCTCATGGGCGCGCAGGGAGGCGATGACGGTGGTGTAGAGGCGCTGGATGCTCAGTTCGGTCTTGGCTTTGTAGTCATTGATGTCGTAGGCCAGTATCACCTCCTGCTCCGGCGCCTGACCCGGCTGGCCGGTGCGCAGCACGATGCGCACCAGGTTGTTGCTCAGCTCCTCGCGGATGCGCCGCACCAGCACCAGCCCGGCGTTCTCGGTTTCCATCACCACATCCAGCAACACCAGGGCGGTATCCGGGTAGCGCTGCAGCAGGCTGAAGCCTTCCTCGCCGGAATAGGCGTGCAACAGCTCCAGGCCGCGGCCCTTGTACTGGATGTCGCGCAGGGACAGGCGGGTTACTTTGTGCACATCGGGTTCGTCGTCGACTATCAGCACTCGCCAGGGCGCCAGCAGGGCCTTGGGGCTGGGCTGCTCGGCGCTGTCGTCGAGCAACCAGTCCTGGTTGCTATCGGTGGAGTTCTGCGTACTGCTCATATCGGTTGGCCCTCCGCTAGCGGAGCGACCAGAGGGAGATGCAGGCTGAAGCGAGTCCCTTGCCCCGGCGCGCTGGTCACTGCGATCTGGCCACCCATACGCTTGGTAATTAAGTTATAGACCACATGCAGGCCAAGTCCGCTGCCGCCCGACCCGCGGCGCGTGGTGAAGAAGGGTTCGAAGATATGCGGCAGCTGCTTGGGCGCTATGCCGCAGCCGTCGTCCTCGAAGATCAGGCACAGGTGTTCGCCTTCGGTTTGCCCCGACAGGCGGATCAAGCCGCTGTCCGGCGCGGCGAAGGCATGGGTCAGGGCATTCACCAGCAGGTTGGTCACCACCTGGGCCAGGGCACCGGGATAGCCGTCCAGCTGGATGCCGACGGGGCAGTCGTTGCGCACCTCGATCGGCCGGCGTTTGAAGGTGGGGCGCAGGCTCTCGATCACCTCGTCGAGGTAGCTGGCCAGTTCGAAGCTGCGCCTGGCCTCGCTGGTCTGGTCCACCGCCACCTGCTTGAAACTGTGCACCAGGTGCGCCGCGCGCTGGGCGTTGGCGAGGATCAGCTCGACGCTTTCGCGGGCGGTTTGCAGGTAGCCGTCCAGTTCGGATTTCTTCACCTGGCCGCTTTCCAGCAGCAGGGAGAAGCGTCGGGTCGCTTCGGCCAGCAGGCTGGCCCCGGTTAGGCTGATCCCCAGCGGGGTGTTGATCTCATGGGCCACCCCGGCGACCAGGCCACCGAGGGCGGCGAGCTTCTCGGCCTCGACCAGGGAGACCTGGGTCTGCTGCAGGTGCTCGTAGGCGCTGCGGATGGTGTCCTCGGCGTGTTGCTTGGCTTCCAGGTCATCGCTCAGGCGTTGGGCGATGCGGTTGAAGCCCTCCACCACTTCGCCGAACTCGTCATCGCGCTGGCCCAGTTGCAGCAGCGAGGAGGAGCTGTCGCGGTGCTCCGCCGCCCTCAGCAAGGCATCGCGCAGCGCCTGCAGCGGTTTGAGCACCTGCAGGCGTAGGCTCAGGGACAGCGCGGCGACCAGCAGCAGGTCGAGGGCGAGTACCTCGGCGAAACGCTGCCAGACCTGGTTGCGCAGGGTGCGTTCGAGCTCCTCGCGCGACAGCAGCACCTCGACCCGGCCGAGCAGTTCGGGGGCGTTGAGTTGTTGGGTGCTGAGGTCGAACTGCAGGCGGTCGAGGTCGCCGGCGCTGCTGTCGGCCGTGCTGGGCAACAGGCCTTTGGCGCCCATCAGCTCGCCGGAATCCAGATAGACGGCGATACCCAGCACGGGGGATTGCAGCTCGGCGCTCAGATTCTCGGCCAGGGTCAGGCTGTCCAGGTTCCACACCGGGTTGACCAGGTTGATCTGCAGGCGCTGCTGCAGATTGCTGCGCGCCTGCCGGTAGTCCTGGTTCAGCTGGGTATCCAGGCGCCAGTAGGCCCAGGCCCCGGAACCCGCCAACAGCAGGGTGACCAGCAGGACGAACAGCACATTCAGACGAAAACCTATGCTGCGATGCATCGCATTGCTCCGCGGCTTCACTTAGCAGGGTATAGCAGCTACCGGCGCGACATGGCGGCGCTGCGGGTCTGGCGGATAGGCGCGCGTGCCGTGCAGCACCGCGGGCTGGGCTGAACTATGGTTGCAGGACGCTGTTGTGCCTGGGGCGCCCATGAGCCGCTTGTCTCTGTTGATCCTGTCGCTGTTGTGCCTCGCCGGCTTGCCGGCCCAGGCCGGGCCGCTGCCGACTTGCCCGCAGCCGATCAAACTGGCCTTGCACGACTTCGGCCTGCTCTATTCCAAGGCGCAGGCGCGCGGCATCGACAAGGATCTGGTGGCCGAGCTGGCCAGGCGTAGCGGCTGCCGTTTCCAGATCAGCAGCATGCCGCGGGCGCGGATCTGGAAGATGCTCGAGGCCGGTCACCTGGATATGGCCACCTCGGGGGTGTTGACCGCCGAGCGCGCGGCCTATGCCTGTGTGATCGATGTGATGGCGCTGAAGAACCAGCTGGTGCTGCGGCGCGACGTTGCCCAGACCAGCCTGAGCGCTTTTGTCGGCGAACCGCGGCTGCGCCTGGGGGTGATTCGCGGCTTCAGCTACGGTGCCGGCTACGACGAGCTGATCCGCCTGCTGCGTGGCCTGGGCCGGGTGGATGAGTCGACCGACTTCGCCCAGCTCTACGACAAGCTGGCCGCCGGGCGCTTCCAGGCGACCCTCTCGCAGTCCGTCAACTATTACCCCGAGCTGCAGCGGCGCGGGCTGCGCGAGCAGGTGCAGATACTCGACTGGATGCCCCACGAGGGGCCCATGATCGGCGGCCTGATTTTGAGCAAGCGCTATTGCAGCGCGGCCGAACTGGACAAATGGCGCGCCCTGGTCGAAGGCATGCGCGCCGATGGCAGCTGGCGGCGCATCCTGCTCGACTACTTGCCCGAGCCTGAGGTGGAGTCGATGTTGCGGTTTTGAAGCGAGCCTCCTGCTTGGTCGTTATTAGGATTATGGCGTTTGTCCCAGCTGGCGAGGAAAAAGGCTATGTGCAAGTTAGGTGTTGCATAAGGCTTTGGGGGGAGTGGATAGGGTGCGCTGTGCGCACCAGCGCAGACCGCGGGGGGGCTTGGTGCGCACGGCGCACCCAATCTCAGGAGACCGCGTATTCAAGCGCCGGCGCCTGGGTACAACACCTGACGGCGACAATAGCGAAAAAATGGCCGGGAGCCATTTTTAACGTCGCGCAGCGACGGCCCGCAGGGTGGCCGCCAAGGATGGCGGGCCATAAAAAAAACCCGGCACTAGGCCGGGCTAAAAGTGTGTAGGGAAGTACACACGGAGTTGCTGTCAGCTCATGCCCAGCCAGTTCGGCAGGGCCAGGGAGATGGCCGGGATATAGGTGATGCTCACCAGGAAGCCGAGCAACAGCATCAGCCAGGGCCAGGCGGCCTTGACCACGGCGGTCAGCGGCATGCCGGTGACCGCCGAGGTGACGAACAGGTTGAGCCCCACCGGCGGGGTGATCAGGCCGATTTCCATGTTCACCACCATGATGATGCCCAGGTGGATAGGGTCGATGCCCAGCTGCACGGCAATCGGGAAGAGGATAGGCGCGAGGATCAGGATGATCGCCGAGGGCTCCATAAAGGCCCCGGCTACCAGCAGCACCAGGTTGACCACCAGGAGGAACTGCCAGGGCTGCAGGCCCATCTCGATCACCCAGGCGGTGATGGTCTGGGGGATCTGCTCGGTGGTCAGCACGTGGGCGAAGAGCATGGCGTTGGCGATGATGAACATCAGCATGATGGACAGCTTGCCCGACTCCAACAGCACCTTGGGGCACTCGCGCAGGCTCATGTCCTTGTACACGAACAACGCCACGCAGCCGGCGTAGACCGCCGCCACCGCCGCCGCCTCGGTGGGGGTGAACATGCCGGTGTAGATACCGCCGAGGATGATCACCATCAGCAGCAGGCCCCAGATCGCCTCGCGTCCGGTGCTCAGCAGCTCGCGCAGGCTGGCCCGCGGCATGGCCGGCAGGTTCATCTTGCGCGCGACTAGATAGATCGCCAGCATCAGGATCACGCCGAGCAGCAGCCCCGGTATGACTCCGGCCATAAACAGCTTGCCCACCGACTGCTCGGTGGCAGCGGCGTACACCACCATGACGATCGACGGCGGGATCAGGATGCCCAGGGTGCCGGCGTTGCATACGATGCCGGCGCCGAACGCCTGCGGATAACCGGAGCGCACCATGCCGGCGATGGCGATCGAGCCCACCGCCGCGACCGTGGCCGGCGAGGAGCCGGACAACGCGGCGAACAGCATGCAGGCCAGCACCGCGGAAATCGCCAGGCCGCCGCGGATATGCCCGACGCAGGCATTGGCGAAGTCGATCAGGCGCTTGGCCACGCCGCCGGTGGTCATAAAGGCGCCCGACAGCAGGAAGAACGGAATCGCCAGCAAGGTGTAGTGCTCGCTGGTCTCGAACAGCTTGATCGCCAGCGAACGCACCGAGTCCGGGCTGAACAGCATGATGGTCAGCGAGCCGGCCAGGCCCAGGGAGGCGGCGATCGGCACGCCGATAAACATCAGCAGAAATAGCAGCAGGAAGAGAAACAGAATGGTCATGGCTTGGGTTCCTTCTGCTGGGGCTGCTCGTGCTCGGTCAGCTTCAGCGCTTCGGCGGCTTCATCGGCCAGACCGAGACCGCTCTGCTGGTTACGCAGGATGCGCACGAAGACCTCCAGGAAACGGATAAACACCAGGGCGTAGCCGAGCGGCACTATCAGGGTGATATGCCACTGCATGATGCCGAAGTGGCCGAGGTCCTCGGCGCCGATGCCGGCGCTAAACAGGGTGCGTACCCAGTCGAAGCTGGCCACCGTGATCAGCCCGGCATAGCCCAGGCAGGCCAGGCAGGCGATCAGGCCGATGATGCGTTGCACCGGCTTGCTGGCCAGCTTGACTAGGGCGTCGACGCCTATATGCCCGGCGGTGCGCACGCCGTAGGCCAGGCCGAAGAAGATCAGCCAGGCGAACAGGGCCTTGGTCAGGGCGATACTCCAGGTCATGCTCTGGGCCAGGTCGAGGATGAAGTCGCCGATGGCGAGCAGGGTCGCGTTGCCGCCCAAGTAGTCACCCAGGCTGTAGAACAGCGTGTAGAAGTTGTTGAGGATCACGTAGACGAAGGTCACCAGGGTCATGGCGGCCAGCAGAAAGGCGATAAAGCCTTCCTCGAAATGGTCCCAGACGCGCCGCAAGGCGTTCATCGATAGAGTCTCCAGTGGTGGAGTGGAGGGCCAGGGCAGCCCCAACGGGGTTGCCCTGGCGCAATCGGCCGGCAGCGGGGCGGTTGCCGCCGCTGCCGGTGGGTTACGCCGCTGCGCGGCTAACCCACCCTACTGGTTGGCGGCGTCCGCGGCCTCGATCAGGTCGGCGCCGATTTCGCCTTCGAACTTGCTCCACACAGGCTGCATGGCGTCGCGCCATTGGCCGCGCTGCTCCGGGGTCAGGGCGATGATTTCGCTGGTCTTGGCCGCGAGAATGCGCTGCTTGTCGCCTTCGTTGAGGGCGTCGGCCTGCTTGTTCACCTCGGCGGTCACTTCCACGACTATCTTGTCCAGCTCGCCGCGTACGTCAGCCGGCAGGCCGTTCCAGAACTGGGTGTTGGTGATCAGCATATAGTCCAGCACGCCGTGGTTGGACTCGGTGATGAACTTCTGCACTTCATGCATCTTCTGGCTGTAGATGTTCGAGTAGGGGTTCTCGGCACCGTTGACCACGCCGGTCTGCAGGCCCTGATAGACCTCGGCGAAGCTCATCTTGCGCGGGTTGGCGCGCACCGCCTTGAACTGCTCCTCCAGCACGGCGGAGGCCTGCACGCGGAACTTCAGGCCGCGGGCATCCTTTGGCTCGTGCAGGGCCTTGTTGGCCGACAGCTGCTTGAGGCCGTTGTGCCAGTAGGCCAGGCCGGTGATGTTCTTGGCTTGCATGGACTTGAGCAGGGCCTGACCTGCCGGGCTCTGCTGGAAGCGGTCGACGGCGGCCATGTCGTTGAACAGGAACGGCAGGTCGAACACCTGGATCTGCTTGGTGTACTGCTCGAACTTGGCCAGGGACGGCGCGATCAGCTGCACGTCGCCGAGCAGCAGGGCTTCCATCTCCTTGCCGTCGCCGAACAGCGAGGAGTTCGGGTAGACCTCGACCCTGACCTTGCCGGGCAGGCGTTCTTCGGCGAGCTTCTTGAACAGCGCGGCGCCCTGGCCTTTCGGCGTATGGTCGGCGACCACGTGGGAGAACTTGATCACTATCGGCTCGGCGGCCTGGGCCAGGCCGGCGAGGCTTAGCGACAGGGCGCAGGCCAGCGCCTTGGCAGTCAGTTTGAATATGGAGTGCTTCCTCATGGAGTGCTTCCTCTTGTTGTTGTGTTTATCGCGTTATGCGCCGCGGCGCTGCAGGTCGAACGAAGCCGATCGGACGAACCAGCAAGTCTAGGCGGCCTGTCAGAAAACGACGGGCGCTGGGGCAGCGAGCGCCTGGACTGGTAGTGGCAGGGTTCGCCTGGCAGAGGCTAGAGCAACTGCCATGCCAGAGCGGGAAAAGCCCTACCCGGGCTTGGCCGGGACGGGTGAGACAGCGCCGGGCTGGGCTGGCTTTGGCGGAAATCCGCCAGTTACTCGAAGGATTCTGGCGAATTTCCGCCAGCCTCGGCGACGCTCAGGCCGTGCTTGCGCAGTTTGTCGTGCAGGGTCTTGCGCGGTATGCCCAGGGCTTCGGCCAGGCTGCGCAGGGAGCCGTGGGAACGGTTCAGCTCGGCGCAGATCAGGCTGCGCTCGAAGGCCTCCACCTGGGCGCTAAGGTTGCCGCCCTCAGGTGCGGTATGTGGCGTCTGCTCGGGGTGCGCCCGCAGCTCGAGCTCCAGGTCCAGCTCCAGGCCCAGGGCGAAGCGCTCGGCGGCATTTTGCAGCTCGCGCACATTGCCCGGCCAGGGGTGGCGCAGCAGCGACGCGCGCTGTGGCGCTGGCAGCACTCGCTCGGGCAATCCGTGGCGATTGCTGGCGGCCGCGGCGAAGTGCTGGAACAGCAGCAGGGCGTCTTCGCCGCGTTCGCGCAGCGGCGGAATGCGCAGCGGCGCGACGTTCAGGCGGTAATACAGGTCGGCGCGGAAGCGCCCCTGGTCGGCGGCCTGGCGCAGGTCTTCCTTGGTCGCGGCGATCACGCGGATATCCAGGGGGATCAGCTGGTTACCGCCGAGGCGCTCGACTACCCGCTCCTGCAGCAGGCGCAGGAGCTTGACCTGTACGTCCAGGCTCATGCTCTCGATCTCGTCGAGAAACAGGGTGCCGCCGCCCGCGAACTCGAATTTGCCGATGCGGCGTTTTTGCGCGCCGGTAAAGGCCCCGGGCTCGTGGCCGAACAGCTCGCTTTCCACCACCGACTCGGCCAGGGCGCCGGCGTTGATCGCGACGAAGGGGCCTTTGTTGCGCGGGGACAGATCGTGCAGGGCGCGCGCCACCACCTCCTTGCCGGCGCCGGTTTCGCCGAGGATCAACACGTCGCTGTTGATCGCCGCCAGGGCGCCGACCTGTTCGCGCAGGCGCTGCATGGCCGGCGACTGGCCGAGCAGACGAGCGGCCAGAGTATTTCGATCGGCCAGGGCCAGGCGCAGGCTGCGGTTGTCCAGCACCAGGCGGCGTAGTTCCAGGGCGCGGCGCACGCTGTCGAGCAGGGTGTCGCTGGCGAAGGGTTTCTCCAGAAAGTCGTAGGCGCCGGAGCGCATGGCTTGCACCGCCAGGGGCACGTCGCCGTGGCCGGTGATCAGCAGTACCGGCAGTTCCGGGTCCTGCTGGTGCAGCTGTTCGAGCAGTTGCAGGCCGTCGATGCCGGGCATGCGGATATCGCTGACCACCACCCCCGGCCAGTCGTGGCCGATGCGCGCGGCCAGGCCGCGGGCGTCGGCCAGGCTGGTGACGTGCAGGCCGGCCAGGTCGAGAGTCTGGCTCAAGGCCTGGCGCAGGTGCGGGTCGTCATCGATCAGCAGCACCTGGGTGCGCGTGTCTAGGCGGGTCATAGCGAGAAGTCCTCCGACGACTGGGAGTTAACGCCCTGGGCGGCGGTGCGCAGGCGCAGGCACAGCAGCGCACCGCCGGTGGGGTGGTTGGCCAACAGCAGTTCACCGCCGAGGGCGCGCATCAAGGTATCGCAGATGGCCAGGCCGAGGCCGAGGCCCTGGGCGCTGGTCTTGGTGGTGAAAAACGGCTCGCGGGCGCGTTGCAGAGCCTCGACGGAGAAGCCCGGGCCGTTGTCGCGCAGTTGCAGTTCGATGTACTCAGCATCCTGCCGGGTGCTAAGCCACAGGCGGCGTGGTGGCGCTACTTCGCTCAAGGCATCCAGGGCGTTGGCCAACAGGTTGCCGAGCACCTGGCGCAGGCGGGTTTCGCCGGCCTGCACCCAGAGGGTGGCCTCTGGCAGATCGCGGATCAGCTCGACCTGCATGGCGCGCCGGCGCTTGGCCAGCAGCGCCAGGGCGTCATCGATGGCCGGCTGCAGGGCCACGCTTTCCGGGGCATGGTGGTCGCGGCGGGCGAAAGCGCGCAAATGCGCGATGATCGAGGCCATGCGCTCGGTCAGCTCGCTGATCAGCCTGAGGTTGCTGCGCGCGTCCTCGCCCCGCTGGTGGTCGAGCAGCACCCCGGCGTTGTCGGCGTAGCTGCGGATTGCCGCCAGGGGTTGGTTGAGTTCGTGGCTGATGCTCGCGCTCATGGTGCCGAGGGCCGACAGTTTGCTGGCCTGGACCAGTTCGTCCTGGGCCTGGACCAGCTCCTGCTGGGCCTGTTCGCGCTCCAGCACTTCCTGTTTGAGGCGGCTGTTGAGCAGCTCCAGGTCATGGGTGCGCTCCAGCACCCGTTGCTCAAGCTGCTGGCGCGCGCGGGCGTCCAGGGCGATGCGTTCGAGGTAATGACGCCGGCGTTGCATCAGCAGGCCGAGCAACAACAGCAGCAGCAGCAGCAGGCCACCGCCGGCGGCCAGGGCGGTGCGCACCGGCCGTTCGAGCAGGCTGCGCGGGGCCAGGATGCTCACCGTCCAGCCGGTTTCCTGCAGCTCGCGGTCTTGCCTGAGCCAGCGCTGCGCATCCAGTTGCAGCGGCGTCGGGGCCTGGGTCGGGTAGGGCCGGTTGGCGGCGATGGCGGCGCGTTCGGCGCTATCCAGCGGGCGGCTGGCGGTAAAGCGCCAGGCACTGTTAGAGGTGAGTATCACCACGCCGTTGGCGTCGGTCACCAGCAGCTGTTCCGGGGTGTTGCCCCACAGGGTCTCGGTGAAATCCAGGTCGACCTTGACCACCAGCACGCCGAGGGTCTGCGCGCCGTCCTGCACCGCCGCGGCGAAGAAGTAACCGCGCTTGCCCGAGGTGGTGCCCAGGCCGAAGAAGCGTCCGGCCCGGCCGGCGATGGCCTCGCGAAAATACGGGCGGAAGGCGAAGTTGCGCCCGACGAAGGAGTTGGCCTGCTCCCAGTTGGAGGCCGCCAGGGTCTTGCCGGCGGGGTCCATCAGGTAGATCACGTCGGCCCCGGTCTGCGCGCGCACCTTATCCAGCAGGCGGTTGGCCTGGTCCTGGGTAGTGGGCTCCTGCGGCTGTTGCAGGGCCAGGCGCAGCGCCGGCAAGTCGCCGAGAATCGCCGGCAGCACTTCGTAGCGGCGCAAGGTGCCGAGCAGGTTGGCCACGTAGAGGTCGAGGGTCTGGCGGTTCTGTTCGATCAGTACGCCGCTGTAGTAACGCTCGGCCAGCTGTTGCAGCGGCCACAGCAACGGGGCCAGCAGCAGGGTCAGCAGGATCAGGCTGCGCCAGCGCGGACGACGGGGATGCGGCAGCGGTATAGACATGGGGCTACTCGTGGTTGGG
>NZ_JAUYNP010000063.1 GCF_030696055.1 Pseudomonas sp.
GATTCGGCGTTGATCACTTCCGGGCCGGTCACGTACTCGCCGTACTCGGCGTTGTTGGAGATCGAGTAGTTCATGTTGGCGATACCGCCTTCGTACATGAGGTCAACGATCAACTTCAGCTCGTGCAGGCACTCGAAGTAAGCCATTTCCGGCGCGTAACCCGCGTCGACCAGGGTTTCGAAGCCAGCCTTGACCAGTTCAACGCAACCACCGCAGAGAACAGCCTGCTCGCCGAACAGGTCGGTTTCGGTTTCGTCTTTGAAGGTGGTTTCGATGATGCCGGTACGGCCGCCACCAACGCCGGAGGCGTAGGACAGGGCAACGTTCTTGGCATTGCCGGAGGCGTCTTGGTAGATGGCGATCAGGTCGGGGATGCCGCCGCCCTTGACGAACTCGGAACGCACGGTGTGACCCGGAGCCTTAGGCGCAATCATGATCACGTCGAGGTCGGCGCGCGGCACTACTTGGTTGTAGTGAATGGCGAAACCGTGGGAGAAAGCCAGGATAGCGCCCTTCTTCAGGTTCGGCTCGACTTCGTCCTTGTACAACTTGGACTGGAACTCGTCCGGGGTCAGGATCATCACCAGGTCGGCAGCAGCAACGGCGGAAGCCACGTCAGTCACTTTCAGGCCGTGGGCTTCAGCCTTGGCGACGGTGGCGGAGCCTTTACGCAGACCGACAGTCACGTCAACACCGGAATCTTTCAGGTTGCACGCCTGGGCGTGGCCCTGGGAACCGTAACCGATGATGGCGACTTTCTTGCCCTGGATGATCGAGAGGTCACAGTCTTTGTCGTAATACACTTTCATGGAAATTCCCCTATTCGGCCCCTTGGGCCATTTCACAAAGGTTAGATGCTGTGTACTTTGTCGCCACGGGCGATGCCGGTGACGCCACTGCGTACGGTTTCCAGGATCGACGCGGTGCCGATCGCCTGAATAAAGCTGTCCAGCTTATCGCTGGTGCCGGCCAGCTGAATGGTATAGACGCTGGTGTTCACATCGACGATCTGCCCACGGAAGATATCGGTGGTGCGCTTGACCTCGGCGCGCTGGGCGCCAGTGGCCTTGACCTTGACCAGCATCAGCTCGCGCTCGACGTGAGCGCTTTCCGACAGGTCGACCAGCTTGACCACCTCGACCAGCTTGTTGAGGTTCTTGGTGATCTGCTCTATCACTTCATCGTGGCCCACAGTGGTCAGGGTCAGACGCGACAGGGTCGGGTCTTCGGTCGGGGCCACGGTCAGGCTTTCGATATTGTAGTTACGCTGCGAGAACAGACCGACCACGCGGGACAGTGCGCCGGGCTCGTTTTCCAGCAGCAGGGAAATAATGTGTCGCATGATTAGGTACGCTCCGTCTTGCTCAGCCACATATCGCGCATCGCACCGTCTTTGATCTGCATCGGGTAGACGTGCTCACTGGTATCAACCTGGATATCGAGGAACACCAGACGGTTTTTCAGGGCGAACGCCTCTTCCAGCTTCGGTTTCAGGTCTTTCAGCTCGGTGATGCGCATGCCGATATGGCCATAGGCCTCGGCCAGTTTGACGAAGTCAGGCAACGACTCCATGTAAGAGTGCGAGTGGCGGCTACCGTAGTTCATGTCCTGCCACTGACGGACCATGCCCAGCGCACCATTGTTCAGGTTGACGATCTTCACCGGCAGGTCGTACTGCAGGCAGGTCGACAGCTCCTGAATGTTCATCTGGATGCTGCCTTCACCGGTCACACAGGCGACGTCATCATCCGGAAAGTTCAACTTGACGCCCATGGCCGCGGGGAAGCCGAAGCCCATGGTGCCCAGGCCGCCGGAGTTGATCCAACGGTTAGGCTTGTTGAAGCGGTAGTACTGCGCCGCGAACATCTGATGCTGACCGACGTCGGAGGTGACGAAGGCATTGCCGTGGGTGACTTCGGACAGCGTCTCGATCACGGTCTGCGGCTTGATGATGCTGCCGTCACCCTGATCGTAAGGGAACATGATGCGACCGCCGCGCCATTCCTCGATCTGCTTCCACCAGCTCGACAGCGCCTCTTTATTGAGGTTCTCGCCGATCTCCTTGAGGATCGCGACCATCTCGGTCATCACGCTCTCGACCGGACCGACGATGGGGATGTCGGCCTTGATGGTCTTGGAGATGGAGGCCGGGTCGATATCGACGTGAATGATCTTGGCATTCGGGCAGAATTTGCTCGCGCCGTTGATCACCCGATCATCGAAGCGTGCGCCTACTGCGAGGATCACATCGGCGTGGTGCATGGCCAGGTTGGCGGTATAGCTGCCGTGCATGCCGAGCATGCCGAGGAACTGGCGATCGGTACCCGGATAGCCGCCCAAACCCATCAGGGTATTGGTCACCGGCAGGTTGAGCATCTGCGCCAGCTCGGTCAGCGGCGCCGCCGCACCGCCCATGATCACACCGCCGCCGGAGTAGACGATCGGCCGCTTGGCACTCAGCAGCAGTTCAGCCGCCTTGCGGATCTGCCCGGAATGACCGCGCAGCGCCGGGCTGTAGGAACGCAGCTTGACCTTCTTCGGATAGACGTATTCGAACTTCTCGGCCGGATTGGTCATGTCCTTCGGAATATCCACGACCACCGGGCCTGGACGGCCGGACTGCGCCAGATAGAAGGCTTTTTTCAGTACTTCCGGAATTTCCGAGGCGTGCTTGATCATAAAGCTATGCTTCACGATAGGCCGCGAGATACCGATCATGTCGGTTTCCTGGAAGGCATCGGTACCGACCATATTGCTCGGCACCTGGCCGGACAACACCACCATCGGGATGGAGTCCATATAGGCGGTGGCAATACCGGTGATGGCATTGGTCGCGCCAGGGCCGGAGGTCACCAGTACCACGCCGGCTTTACCGGTAGCACGGGCATAGCCGTCAGCCATATGGGTGGCCGCTTGTTCGTGACGAACCAGGATGTGATTGACTTCCGGTTCCTTGAACAGGGCATCGTAGATATGCAGCAGAGCACCGCCCGGGTACCCATAGATGTTCTTAACGCCTTCGTCGCGCAAAAAGCGGACGACCATTTCAGCGCCGGATAAAAGCTCCACGTTGTTCACCTCTAAAACGCCAGAAAACCGTCCACAGGAGGACGGCCTAAGATAGGTTTACTGCCAAGCAGAGCATGAGCGACGGTGGTCGCCGACTACGTCAGCTACTACTGAGCAAGTATTGGGAATTCCCCAAAGTGTTGCGGGGCTTTCCCACCCAGCGCGAGGTAACGCGTTGCGGGTGAAACAGGTCGGCGCGGGTGTGCACCTCATGTCTGCTGAGCTAAAGCCTGCTTGCGGCGGACTCCACTACAGCGAACGTGGAATTGTTCGGATTCGTAACGGCCAAGTCAAGTAATCCGTGATGTATTCTGCAATCTTCTGCTGTGACGCAGCGCAGGATGACGATTCAAGCATTTTGGTTATAGTAGTTAGCAGGTATCGCAGCTCACATAAGGAAACAGCATGCGCCGCATGATTATCACCAGTAGCTTGCTGCTCGCCATGAGCGCAACCGCTATGGCCAGCCAGGTGTACAAATGGGTAGACGCGCAAGGCGTCACCCATTTCAGCGCACAACCGCCGCAAGGCCAGCAAGCCACTAGCGTCAATACCTCCGTAGCACCGCCAAAGCCCGCGGAACCTGCGGAGCCAAAAGCCACACCGACCTTCGAAAGCATTGCCGACCCCGAGCAAGCGGCCATCGATGAGAAGGTCAAACAAGAAGTGGCCGCCAAAGAAGCCGAACGCAAGAAGTATTGCGAGGATGTGCGCACCAACCTGGCGCAACTGGAGAATAACCCGCGCCTGCGCACCGAGGTCGAGGGTGAAGTGCGCCGCCTAACCGAAGAAGAGCGCCAGCAACGCATCAGCGATGCCAAGAAGGCCATTACCGAAAACTGCAAGTGACCCCGCTCGGCGCGACTCAAGTCGCGCCAATGATCAACCGATCAAACTCCCCTAGCAGCTGGATCAGCCTTCTGGCTTTTTCAGCCTGGCCACCGTACACCTGCTCAGCCATGGGCTGAATGCCGGAAACCTTGGGTAGCGCCGCGCCGGTCTCCAGCAACTGTTTCATGCGCGGCAGAAAGATCCACTGCAGCCACTGCTCGAATGCCAGGGTATCCACGCAGAACGGCTGTTGGCTGGAGAGCGCTTGCGCACTGGGTGCCTGCGCCTCCCACCAACCCTGCACGCGTAACTCCCGCTCGATCAGCAGCAGCTGTTCGGCCACAAGCGGCACACGCGCATCCATCAGAGGCTGACTCGCGCCTGTTCGCGGGCCTGGGCGGCACCGACAGGATCGCCCTGACGCTCACGGGCCTGGGCGATCAGGTTCCACAGACTGGCCTGCAGCGCCGGACGGCCACTGGCGTAACTCAAACCGCGCCGGGCAAACTGCTCAGCCTGCGCCGCATCGCCTTGGGCCAAGCGCACCTCGGCCAGCCGATAGAGCACCTGCGGCTCACGCGGCGCAATGCGCTGAGCACGCTCCAGGCTGGAGGCTGCACCGTTCAAGTCGCCGCCACTCTGCTGTTGCTGGGCCGTGGTCAACAGGGCCAGAACCGGGCCATCCAGCTGCTCATCCAGGGCCAAACCACCACTGGGAGCCGGGGCCGGGGCCACATAGCCGCCTTGGCTCCCCGCGCCAGGCGCACTCCAGGGCTGACTGCCGCTGCTTTCAATCGGCGCGCTGCTCGCCGGAAAAGACTGAATCGGCGCGGAGCTCATACCCGCCCCCGGCACCATCACTACCACTCCGGAATCCTCCGGCAGACTCTGTGTCTGAGCCGACTGAGCGCCATAGCCGCCCTGCCCCGCTGGCTGCTGGCTAGACGCCGAGGAGCCCGCATCGACCACTGGAACCGAACCGCGGGGCACGCTGGCGCAACCGCCAAGCACGAGCGAAGCCGTTAACGCTGGAATCAACCACTTATTCACTGCACACCCTCTTCACTTAATCCAACCAGCCACGAACCCAATCCATCACCTCATCGACCGGCGCCTGAATCCCACAAGCCGCACCGGCAACAGGTTCGCTACCACGAATATACGGCATCTGCACGGCATTCGGACAACTCGGATCAGAACCCTGGCCGCTACTGGCATCGATCCAGGCCTGCACTATATTGTCGGGCACCGGCATATCCAGCGGCAGCGGATCGGCCTTGCGCATAAAGTCCGTCCACACCTGCAGGGCACCGGTCGCGCCGGTCAAGGGGGTCGGGCCATTGTCATCGCGACCGAGCCAGACTACCGCCAACACATCCTGACTAAAACCGGCAAACCAGCTGTCGCGCGAGTCGTTACTGGTACCCGTCTTCCCCGCCAGCGCCAGCGAACGCGGCAACTGGGTGTAAACCGAGCGCCCGGTGCCCTCGAGCATGGTGCGCTGCATGGCATTCTGCAGCAGGTAGATGGCCCCGCTATCGAAACGTTGCTGAATCTGGAACGGGTAACGCTTGAGCGGCTCGCCCTCGGCAGTCAGAACGTTGCGGATACCGCGCAACGGCGTGTTGAAGCCGCCATTGGCCAGGGTCTGGTACATATTGGCCACTTCCATCGGACTTAACGCCCCCGCCCCCAGCAGCATCGACGGGTAGGCCGGCCACTTGCGCTCGACGCCCAGCCGTTCGAGGGTTTGCAGCACCGTAGGCACGCCCAGCTCAAGGCCGAGCTTGGCCGTGGACAGGTTGTAGGAGTTGACCAGGCCCTGGTACAGATAAATCGTACCGTGGGCCTTGCGATCATAGTTTTGCGGCTTCCAGACCTGGCCATCCTGGCCCTTGATGGAGAAGGGTTGGTCTTCTAGCAAACTGGTCAGACTGTACTGGCTCGGGCGCTCCAGGGCGGTCAAGTAGATCGCCGGCTTGATCAGCGAGCCGATGGGCCGCACCGCATCCAGGGCCCGATTGAACCCGGCGAAACGCGGCTGGCGACTGCCGATCAGCGCCTGCACTTCGCCGCTTTCCGGATTGGTCACCACCATCCCCGCCTCGACCTCATCCACGCCCTTGCGCCCGGACAAGCGTTTCAGCGAGTCGGCCAAGGCGCTTTCGGCCTTGAGCTGCAGAATAGGATCGAAGCTGGTGAAGATCCGCAGCCCTTCTTCGGTCAGGTCTTGCTCCTGGTAGTCCTCGCGCAGCTGACGCTTGACCAGGTCCAGGAAGCCCGGGAACGAGCTGTCCGCCAAACTGCCGCGCGGCGTGACACCCAGCGGCTTCTGCTTGGCTGCCGCCACTTCCTCGACGCTGACCACGCCCTGCTCGGCCAGTACATCGAGTACCAGATTACGCCGCTCCAGGGCACGTTCGGGGTTGCGCCTGGGGTTGTAGAAGGTCGGCCCCTTGACCATACCGACCAGCAACGCCACCTGGTCGAGTTTCAGCTCGGATAACGGCTGACTGAAGAAATACTGGCTGGCCAGACCGAAGCCATGCACCGCGCGCTGACCGTCCTGACCGAGGAATACTTCATTGAGGTAGGCCTCGAGAATGTCTTCCTTCTTGTAATGCAGCTCCAGCAGCACCGCCATCATGGCCTCGGTGGCCTTGCGCGACAGGCTGCGCTCGTTAGTCAGGTAGAAGTTTTTCACCAGCTGCTGGGTCAGGGTGCTGCCACCCTGGCGCAGTTGCCCGGCCGTGGCGTTGATCCACACCGCACGGGCGATGCCCTTGGGCGACACGCCGAAGTGATGGAAGAACTCGCGGTCCTCGATCGCCACCAGGGTTTCCACCAGATAGGGCGGCACCTGCTCCAGCTTGATCAGCACCCGATCTTCCTGATGCGCCGGGTACAGCCCGCCGATCAACAACGGCTCCAGCCGCGCAACCGCCAGATTGCCGCCATTGGCCTGGGTCAGGCCCGCGACGTAATCGCCGGAAAAGCGCACCCGCACCCGTTGCGACGGCTCAGTGCTTTCATAGAACTGAAAGCCCCGCGAATGCAATTCGATGTTATTGCCGGCCACCGCTACCGCACCCGGCCCGGACACCGTACTTTCGTGGCGATAGCCCAGGGCATCCAGTTCCTTGAGGAAATCAGCCTTGGCCAGCTTCTGCCCGACGAACAGTTCCAGCGGCCGTGCGTAGACCTTGGCCGGCACAGTCCAGCGCTTGCCGGAGAACTTCTCCTGGACCACGGCATCGAGGTAAACCGCGAAGACAGCCAGCAGCACCAGGCCAACCAGGCCAAGCTTGATAAGCCAGCCCAACCAGGGACGGGTGCCGCCTGAGCGGCGTTTTGAACGGGGGCGAGAAGATCGGGTACGAGTCATGGCGCGGCATTATACGCACTTTGCCTGACGTCAGCAGGCCGGCGCAGCGGTTTGCAGACAGCCCTCAAGCGGCCATAATGGCCGCTCTTATTTAGTACAAACGCCAAGGATCGCTCGTGAGCCAAGCCCTGATCGCCGCATTGCAGAACCCGGCCCTCTATCCGCATCCGGTGGACGGATTCCAGGTCATCGAAACCCATATTTCCTGGGTGCTACTCACCGGCCCCTTCGCCTACAAGATCAAGAAAGCTGTCGATTTCGGCTTTCTCAACTTCACCGAGCTGAGCGCCCGCGAGCACTTCTGCCAGGAAGAGCTGCGCCTCAACCAGCGCCTGACCCAAGGCCTGTACCTCGAGGTACTGCCGATTGGCGGTAGCGCAAGTGCCCCGCAGCTGGGCGGTGCCGGCCCCGCCATCGAATACGCACTGAAGATGCGCCAGTTCCCGCAGAGCCAGCTGCTCAGCGCAGTGCAGGCCCGTGGCGAACTGAGCGAGGCGCATATCGACGCCCTGGCCAAGCAGATCGCCGATTTCCACGCCCAGACCCCGGCCGTGCCGACCAGCCACCCGCTGTGCTCGCCCGCCGCCATAGTCGCGCCGATGCGGCAGAACTTCGCGCAGATCCGCCCACTGTTGACTGACAGCGCCGACCTGCCGCAACTCGACGCCCTGGAAGCCTGGACCGAGGCCAGCTTCGCCCGCCTGGAGCCGCTACTGGCTGAACGCGCGGCCAACGGCTCGATCCGCGAATGCCATGGCGACATTCACCTGGGCAACGCCACCCTGCTGGATGACCAGGTGGTGCTGTTCGACTGCATCGAATTCAACGAGCCGTTCCGCCTGATCGACATCGCCTCGGACGCCGCCTTCCTCGCCATGGACCTGGAAGACCGTGGCCTCAAGGCCCATGCCTGGCGCTTCGTCAATGCCTGGCTGGAACACACTGGCGACTATGCGACGCTGGAACTGCTCAATTTCTATAAGGCCTACCGCGCCCTGGTACGCGCCAAGGTCGCGCTGTTCAGCCTGGCCCATCAGACCGATGCGGTGCAGAAAGCCGTGACCCTGCGCCAGTACCGCAACTACGCCAACCTGGCGGAGAGTTACAGCGCCATTCCGTCGCCCTTCCTGGCCATCACCCATGGCGTTTCCGCCGTCGGCAAGAGCCACGTGGCCATGCGCCTGGTCGAAGCCCTGGGCGCCATTCGCCTGCGCTCCGACGTCGAGCGCAAACGCCTGTTCGGCGAGCAGAAAGACGCCGATCTGGGCCAACTGAGTGCCGGCATCTACAGCCATGACGCCAGTGTGGCTACCTATCAGCGCCTGCACCAGCTGGCCGATGTCGCCCTGCATGCAGGCTTCCCGGTGGTGATAGACGCCACCTACCTCAAGCGGGCGCAACGCCAAGCCGCCTGCGACGTGGCCGAGGCCAGCGGCGTACCCTTTCTGATCCTCGACTGCGCCGCCCCCGAGGAAATCATCGCCGGCTGGCTGGAACAGCGCAAAGCCGCCGGCCTCGATCCTTCCGATGCAACCCTGGACGTGGTGCATGCCCAGCAGACCAGCCGCGAAGCGCTGAGCGACGAGGAGCTGACCCACAGCAAACGCGTGGACACCCATGAGAGTGCCAGCCTGGACAGCCTGATCGAGCGAATTCGTCAGCACCTGCCCGGACTCTAAGCACATTCGGCCAAGGCGCGAGCAGCCCGCGCCTTGGCTTCTATACTGGCGTTGAACCCTTCAGTGGAAACGCCCCATGAGCCAGCCGCGACAACTCGACAATCCGCTGTATCGCCTGATCCACGGCGAAAACATCTCCGCGTTCAACGCCCAGAAACCCAAGGGCGCCGAGGTCGATATGACCGACGGCGACTTTCGCGGCCTGGACTTGCGCGCGCTGGATGCCCAAGGCATCAACTTCACCAACGCCTACTTCCGCGGCACCGACCTGCGCGGCCTCGACCTGCGCAACAGCCGCCTGGAAGGCGCCAGCCTGGCGCACGCGCAGATTTCCGGCACCTACTTCCCGGTGGAGCTGAGCGCGGACGAAATTCTGATGTCGGTCAATTTCGGCACCCGCCTGCGCTATCGCAGCAAATAAGCATGAGCGACGTCGCCCAACTCTTTGGTGCCCGCGCGGGCGCCTACGCCAGCTTTCGCCCGCACTACCCCGATGCCTTGTTCGCCTGGCTGGCGGCCAACAGCCCTGGGCGGCAACGCGCGCTGGATATCGCCTGCGGTAGCGGCCAGGCCAGCCGGCCACTGCGCCAGCATTTCGCCCAAGTGCTGGCCTGCGATGCCAGCATCGAGCAACTTCGCGCCGCCACAGACCTCGCCGGCATCGAGCTGTTCGTCGCCAACGCCGAGGCCCAGCCGCTGGCCAGCGCCAGCCTCGACCTGATAGTGGTGGCGCAAGCCCTGCACTGGTTCGCCACCCCGGCATTCTTCAGTGAAGCCGCGCGCCTGCTCAAACCCGGCGGCCTGTTCTGCGCCTGGTGTTACGGCCTGCTGCGCATCGACAGCCCGGTGGACGCGCTGATCGACCCGTTCTACTGGAACACCCTGGGCGGCTACTGGCCAGCAGGCCGGGCCAGTGTCGATGCGGGTTACCGAGATATAGCCAACCCCTTTACCCAGGTCAGCCCACCCGCCTGCGCCATCGAGACGACGTGGCAGCTCGACCAGCTACTGGGCTATCTGCGCACCTGGTCGGCAGTCCAGCGCTACGAGCAACAAAATGGGCACGACCCGGTGCGCCAATTGCGGCCGGCCCTGCGCCAGGCCTGGGGCGATGCCAATCGGCCACGCTTTGTCCACTGGCCGCTACACTTCCTGGCAGGCACTCCGCATTGACTCCATTAGGCATCACCGGCCAGCAGCGCAAGGAGGCTTGATGAAGGACGAGTTACAACATATGAAGAATCTCGGAAAAACCTCAGCCCAATGGCTGCACGCCGCCGGCATCCACAGTGCCAACGATCTGCGCCGGCTAGGCGCCGTCAGCGCCTACCGGGCCGTGCGCGCCCGGGGTTTCAGGGTATCCAAGGTATTGCTGTATGCCATCGAAGGGGCGCTGCTGGATGTGCATTGGAATGAGCTGCCGCCGGCGCACAAGGCCGCATTGAATGGCCAACTCAATGAAGGCGTGCGACACAATAAGAGCTAGCTCACAACCTCCAGCGACAATGATTTACCTGGGGGGCGCTGCCACCTATTGTTTTAGGGACGTTCGTGGGTTTTAGTATGCCCAGCCAGTTCAAGGAAATTCGCTCATGTATTTACTCGGGGAGCAACCGGCTTACGCCGATCAGCTGATCAACCGACTGCAAAGCATCCCCACCCAGCTGCTGGATGGGCTCGCCCCCATAGGTGCGCCCCTGCAACTGGAGCGGGTCGACGATCTGGCCGAAGTGCTTCCGGGCAATCAGTTGTTCATCATTGAAAATGGCCTGCTGCATGCCGTGGTCGACGAACGTCCCTTGTTCTACCTGCAGGAAGGCGATCTGGTCGGCCTGCGCCAGGGCTTGGAGATGCCCAGCTGCCGCTACAGCAGCGAAGAGCACCTGAGCCTGATTCCCTATTCACGCAGCGAAGTGTTCAAGCACATCTACGCCAGCGAGCAACGCCAGGAACTCTTTATCCAGTACCTGATCGGCCACACCGCCCTGCTTTCCGACGCCCTGGCGCGCCTGAAGCAGCCGGAAATTCGCCCCTCCACCGGCTTCCAGCACTTTGCCGCGGGGGAAGAGCTGATCCACCAGGGTGATATCGCCGACAACGTCTTTATCATTATCGAAGGCCACGCCGAAGCCTATGTCGACGGGCACAAGGTCGGCGACGTGCAGAAAGACGAGATTTTCGGCGCCATGGCCGTGTTCACCCGGGAGAGACGCAGCGCCACCGTGCTGGCCAGCGAACCCTGCACGGTGATGGTGATACCCAAGGAGCAGTTCCTCAGCCTGATGCAAAGCAACCCACGGATTGCCCACAGCCTGATCGAGAGCATGGCCAAACGCATCGACCTGCTGAACAAGGAAGTCACCCAACTGCGCTTCCCCAGCGAAGCTTCCTGAGCGAGCCGCAGGCCGCACAACGAACCCGACCTCGCGTCGGGTTCGCTTTTTCAGGGGTTGCCCGGCCATTTCCCGCACGGTTGAGAAAGTTTAACAAGACCGTTGACATGGAAATGAGAATTGTTATTATTAGCGCAACTGATCGCGAGATCAGCCGATAAGCTTAAGAGACCTTACAGTCGGCCTCTTCAGATTATCTCCTCATCAGGCTAATCACGGTTATTGACCCGGCTTTTGCCGGGTCTTTTTTTGCCGGTAGAAAAGGCTCGCTGGCTGTCAGTAATCCACCTGGGCCAACCAGTCCGGCAGGTTGAAGTGCTGGCTCACCCGGCAAATCTTGCCGTCGTGAATCTCGAAGAAGGTCGCGGCATTGAGCCGGTAAGACTGGCCGCAAGCATCCGGCAGACCATCGTCGGTGGCCAGGTATTCGCCACTCAGGGTGAATTCGCAGGCGGCCCGCCGTCCGCTCGACTCGGTAAGAATCTGCAGATCATCCAGGCTTTCCCGGTAGCAACGCTGCATGCGCTGCAGATACTCGGCAAAGGCCTGCAGACCCTGCTCGCGGGGGCCCTGATTGATATCCAGCAATACATCGTCGCTGAGCAGCGCCAGGCAGGCTCGGCTGTCGCGGTCGTTAAGGGCATTGAAGTAGCGGGTCAGCAGCTCGTGAGCAAGGGCGGGCATGGCGCGATCTCCTGGTGAGAAAACCCGCAGACTACCCCGCCAGCCGCTGGCAAATCGGGCTAGGGTCGCAGTTTTGCGCAGTGGTCCTGCGCAGGTTGCGCCGGCGTGTACCAGAGGTAATCGGCGGCGTGGGCATCGACCGGCTCGCCCAGCTCGGCCAGTAGCAGCACCTGGGTACCCGCCGCCGCGCCCAGATCGGCCAGATGCAGCGGTACGCCGAGGTCGCGGCGCACATGAAAGGCGCCGGCAAGCAACAGGCTGGGTTCGGGCGCCGCCAGCATGGCCTCGGCCATCCGCCGGTCGCGCTGCTGCTGCACCGCCAGCATGGCCGGCAGCTGGCTTTCCGACAGCAAATTGCAATGGGACTGGCGAATCTGCGCCAGCAAGGCCGCGCGCACCGGCTCTGCGGCGGCCAGCCCCTTAAGCTTTGGTACCTGGATATAGATCCGCCCGATCTCGGCGCGCTCAAGATTGGCCGCCAGCACGGGATAAGGCTGGCGCAAGGCATACTGCACCAGCGGCCCATACAGCGACCAAGCCCAACCGCGCTGCCAGGCCAGCTCAGCGAGAAGATCCTGCGGTAGCTGACCGGCGGCCATGGCTGCGCGCAGCCGATCGACCCCGGCCTGCTGGTCGGGGTTGAGCATTTCCAGCAGCAGGCTGCCCTGCCCTCGCTGCGTGGCCAAGGCGCGCAGCAACCAGAGTTGCAGGGCATGCTGATCCGGGTTGTCATGCCGCTCGCCGACCAACACCCGCGGCGCCTTGGCCAAGCGCTCGACCAGCTGCGCCGGCGTCAGCACAGCCCCAGTACGCAACTCGATAATCCGTCCCAGCTCGGCCTGTTCCAGTCCCACGGGGCTTTGCCAGGCGGGCAACGCCGGCAAGGACGCATGACAGCCACAGAGCAGCGCCAGCAGCAGGCTCAGCGCGACAAACAGTGAGCGCGGTCGAATAACGGGATTCATGGCGTGGACTTAGCTTCGGCAACCAGGGTTTGCCTGGCAGGATAAAAGGCGGCGGACAAGGCCGCCAGCCCAACGCATAAGCCCGCCCAGTAGAGCCGCGCCAAACCGGACTAAACCACGTCCGGCACCGCCGGTAGGACTGCCCTTCCACTTCTGTGGCAGAACGGGATAATGCCCACCTGTTGTGGAGATGCCTATGTTGCGTTTATGTGCGCCGGATGAGTTGGCCGAAGGCCAGAGCCGGGGCTTTGAAATAGCCGGTGACAAGCTGTTTGCCGTGCGCAGGGACGGCCAGTGCTATGCCTACCGCAACCGCTGTCCGCACCGCGGCATCCCCCTGGAATGGTTGCCGGACCAGTTTCTCGATCACAGCGCCAGCCTGATCCAGTGCGCCACCCACGGCGCGCTGTTTCTGATCGAGTCGGGCGAATGCGTGGCCGGCCCCTGCGCCGGGCAAGCGCTGCAGATGCTGAGCACTCGCGAAGATGCCGACGGGCTGTGGGTCAGCCTGACCAGCGAGTAAGTCGGCGATTGACCAGAGCCTAGGCTCAGCACCTCAGAGGCCGGCCGCCTGCAAGCGCTGCGCATGTTCGACAAACAACCTGACCGGATCGGCCCCCTTGCCGACCAGGCCGAAGGTCTGATTGACGATGTCGAAGTGATCCAGCGGGTAGCTATCGCCGATCACAGTGCCCAGGTGCGAGCTATAGCGCCCGACCATACCGTCGCACTGCCCCGCCTCGCGGCGAAAGGTACGGGCGAACAGGCGGCAGGCGACATTCGGCCCGTCGAAGCGGTTGCCGTCTTTATCGGTGATACCGGCCTGCAAGGTGCCGGACCAGGAGTAGTAGCGCACGCCAGCCACCTCGGCCGCGCCCTCGCCGCCCCAACTCTCGGGTAGCCCTTGCGGGTACTGCGCATTGAAGGCGGCAACACCCGCGCTGGTCAGCGACTGCTGCGCGGCCGCCACATCCATCGGCAGGGGCGGGCCTGTATAGCCACGTTCCAGCCAGGCCATGCAGCGGGCCACGGCACGCAGCAAGAAGGCCAGCAGTCGCTCGCGCAGGCTGCCGTGGGGTGCCTTGCGCTGGAGGAAATCGGCCAGCTCCGAGCCATGGTTGGGGCCGGCCACCGAGGTGACCGAAGCCACCCACTCGGGCCTGAGCGCCGCGACGTAACGGGCGGTCAACGCACCCTGGCTATGGCCGATCAGATGCACCTTCTCGGCCCCGGTCTGCTGCAAGATTTCGCCGATGCGCAGCAGCAACTGCTCGCCGCGCACCTCGCTGGAATGCACCGACGACACCAGCACCGGAAACACCCTGGCACCGAGCCGGCGCAAGGCGCTGACTATGCCGTACCAGTAGGGATAACCGAGCAGGCTGATAAAGCCGAGCAAACCCGGCACCAACACCAGGGGATAACGGGGCGCAGCGGAAGACGACATAGGCCAGCATCCTGGTTACAGAAAGTGCGATTAGTGAGTGCGGTTAAACAAGCAGTCCAAGCGCCAAGAGTGGGCAAGGTGCACGGCCTGTCTTATAGTCCAGGCCCCACCCTGCGCTGCTGTGACCATGCACACCATAGAACGGATATACCCCAAGGATCTCGATCCGCTCAGTCAGGATGACCAACACAGCCTGCGCATCCATATGCAACGTTACGAGTTCGCCGCCGCGCACCTGAGCGGCCAGCGCGTGCTCGACATGGCCTGCGGCTGTGGCTACGGCACCGCCCTGTTGGCCGAACGCAACCCGCAGATGCAGGTGCTGGGCGTGGATATAGACCCCGACGCCATCGCCTATGCGCAGCAGCATTACCGGCTGCCCAACCTGAGCTATCGGTGCGCCGATGCCGAGCAGTTCGCCAGCGAGTGCGGCTTCGACTGCATCGTCAGCCTGGAAACCATCGAACACCTGCCGCGCCCGCAACAACTGCTGGCCAACTATACGCGGCTGCTGGCCGTGGGCGGCAAGGTGATCGCCTCGGTACCCATCACCCCGACCCTGGATGGCAACCCCCACCACCTGCACGATTTCAGCCGGCGCAGCTTCCATGCGCTGTTTCGCCAGCAGGGTCTGCACGCCCAGCAGCAGCTGGAGCAGATTCAGTGGTGGCAGTGCAAAGCCTTGTTCTCCAAGCAGGCCGATCGGCACAAGCAGCACCGCTCGGCAGGCGTCGGCAACGCCGTGCTGCAGTACTACCGGCGCCACCCGCTGTACCTGTTCAGTCGCCTGTATTCAATGCTGCGTTACGGTTTCAGCAACCGTTATCTAACCTGCGTATTCAGCAAATAACCGCATCTAGCAGGCTGTTGAAACGTAGGCGAGGCAGCCGAGACAAGGCGCTACGTTAGTAACAGCCTCCGGCTGGTCAAAACGGCGAGGAAGCGGAGTTTACGTGCAGTAAATGAGAATGACTCGCTTCGCTCGCCCTGCGGGCCGCGCTAAAGCGCGTTAGCCGCAAGCGGCTTGCCGAGCCTGTTTTTAACGCCCTTTTCTTTTATCCAGAGGGGCAACGCAGGTAGTTTTCAACAGGTTGCTAGCGGGGCGCGGCGATAGATCCAGATACGCCTAAGCACGGTGGCGAACTGGCGCCACAGGCTGCCGCAGTTGTAGACCTGGCCGTAACGTGCGGCGATCTCGCGCACCTCCACGGCCAGGGCCGCATAACGGCGGGCCGGCAGGTCGGGAAACAGGTGATGCTCGATCTGGTGGCTGAGGTTGCCGGTGAGAATATGCAATAGCGGCCCGCCGCTAAGGTTGCTGGAGCCGCGTAGCTGACGCAGGTACCAATGGCCGCGACTCTCGCCCAGCACCGACTCCTTGCTGAACACCGCGGCCTGCTCGGTAAAGTGGCCGCAGAAGATCACCACAAAGGTCCATAGATTGCGCAGCAAATTGGCCAGCACATTGCCGGCCAGCACCGCCAGGGCGTTGGCGCCGAGCAGCAACGCCAGCAACGGGAAGAACAGATAGTCCTTGCCCCACTGGCGCAGCACCTTGGCGTTGAACTGCTTGAGCAAGGGTGCCACCTCGGCGCGGCTGAGTTTGCCCTTGTAGACCTTGTCCAGACGCAGGTGCTGGATCGCTATCGAGTACTGGAACAGCACGGCCTGAATCGTCACCCACAGCGGCTGCCAACGGTAGAAGGGCTTCCAGCGCTGTTCGGGAAACAACCGCACCAGGCCGTAACCGACGTCGTCGTCCATGCCCAGCACATTGGTCCAGGTGTGGTGCACATGGTTGTGGGTATGCCGCCAGAAGTCGCCGGGCCCGGCTATATCCCACTCGTAGCTGCGCCCGGCAAACTCCGGGTCGTTCATCCAGTCGTACTGGCCGTGCATCACGTTATGCCCCAGCTCCATGTTTTCCAGAATCTTACCCAACCCCAGCAGCGCGCTGCCGAGCAGCCAGGTCGGCGGCAACCAGCCGAGCATCAGCAGCGCCCGCCCGCTCCAGCAGCAGAAGCGCACGGCGGCGCGGATACGGCGGATATAGCGCGCATCGGCTTCGCCCAGATCGGCTAGCGTGCGCTGACGCAAGGCGTCCAGCTCGTGGCCAAAAGCATCCAGTTCCTCGACAGACAATTCGCGATCGCTACGCATGGGCTTTCCTCGGAATTAGAGATCGATCTCAACATCGCCATGGGGCGCGCTGACGCATAGGCGAATTGGCTGCCCCGGCTCGCTGAACAGCGCACCGGAGCGCAGATCGCGCACCACGCCGCTGAGCAGGGTGCAGGTGCAACTGGCGCAGATACCCTGGCGGCAACCATGGGCCGGTTTCAGCCCCAGGGCTTCGGCCTGCTCCAGCAGGCTGCGCTGGTTATCCGCCTGGGCAACCTGACGGCTGCGGGCAAAGCCCAGGCGCACCGAGCGCAGGCTGATATCGGCGCTGAGCGCCGGCGGGGTAAAGGCTTCCACCTGCAGCTCGCCGTGCCCCCCGGCGCCCTGCCACCACTGCTGCACCTGCCCGACAAAACCGGCCGGGCCGCAACTGAGCACTGCGCGCTGACTCAAGTCGGCCACGGCTTGCAGATGCTCGGCACGGAAACGGCCCTGCAGTTCGGTATCAACCGCGTCTGCGCCGGTCAAAGCCCAACGCACCTGCAGGTTGCTGTACTGCCCCTGCAAGGCCTGCAGCTCGGCGACAAAGGCGCGCTGGCCCTGCTCGCGCACGTAATGCAGCAGGCTGATGGGCGCGCTGCAGCCCTGGGCCAGGGCCGCGCGCAGCAAGCCCAGCAGCGGCGTGATACCGCTACCGGCGGCCAGTAGCAGCACGCCCTGAGCGGCCGCTGGCCAACACAACTGACCATGGACCGGGCCCAGCTCCAGCAGCTCGCCCACTGCCAATTGCTCCAGCAGATAGGGCGAAACCCGCCCACCCGGCTGGCGCTTGATCGCAATCTCCAGGCTGCCGTCCGCATGGAGTGCGGTCAGGCTATAGCTGCGGCTTAGGCGCACGCCATTGCGCTGCAGATAGAGCTGCAGATGCTGACCCGGCTGCGCGCCGCGCCAATTGCCGTTGGGCCGCAAGCACAGCGCCAGCATGTCGTCGGCGACCCACTGCCGCGCCACCACCCGCGCCATCACCCGATTCAGGCGCAGGGCCGGATGCAACAACGCCAACCAGGTATCGACATCGCTCTCGCGCAGCCAGCCACGCGCCACCAAGCCACGCAAGGGCCGCAGCCACAGCGAGAGTCCACGCATCCAAGCAAAAGGCATCAGGGCCATAACAGTCACTCCAGTGAACAACCGTTCACCAGACTGGCAGAGCATGCCAACTCAGTCAACAGTCGTTCACTCGATTTCATCGAACAACCTCGGTTCGACGCAGGCGAAGGCCATTTGCTAGAGTGCGGCGCTTATTGATGGAGCCAGCCTTGATTGGAAGCCAGAAGCCGATGCAGCCGCGCGCCGAACAGAAACTGCAAACCCGCCACGCCCTGATGGAGGCTGCGCGCAGCCTGATGGACAGCGGCCGCGGTTTCGGCAGCCTGAGCCTGCGCGAGGTGGCGCGCAGCGCCGGTATAGTGCCGACCGGCTTCTACCGGCACTTTCAGGACATGGACGAACTCGGCCTGGCGCTGGTCGAGGAGGTCGGCGAGACCTTTCGCGAGACCATTCGCCAGGTGCGCCACCATGAGTTCGAATTGGGCGGGGTGATCGACGCCTCGGTGCGCATCTTCCTCGCGGCGGTGGCGGCCAATCGCTCGCAATTCCTCTTTCTCGCCCGCGAGCAGTACGGCGGCTCGCAGCTGGTACGCCAGGCCGTGGGCGCCCTGCGCGAACGCATCACCGCCGACCTGGTGGCGGACCTGGCCGCCATGCCCAAGCTGCAGCACTTCGACGCACCGGCGCAGAATGTCATCGCCGACCTGGTGGTGAAGACCGTATTCGCCACCCTGCCGGAACTGATCGACCCGCCTGCCCCCGCGCTGCCGGCCCACGCCACCCCCGAAGCCAAGATGATCGAGCAGCTGCGCTTTATCTTTATCGGCGCCAAGCACTGGCAGGGCCTGGGCCAGCCCAGGGACTGACCCGGATCGCACCCAAACGGCGCACCAAAGTCAGCCGCGCACCAAGTCGACCCGGGCAACGCCCCAATTCCTGACACCGACTCAGCCCAGGCGCGGCCAGCGCGGCGCCGAAGCGGATTGGCAAGCCCCTTGCTCTAGTTCCGGCATAGCCCTGCCGGAAACTACCCATGCTGGTCATTCACCACCGTATTGCCACCCAGGCGCACTGGGACGCCGAACTGGAACTGAGCTTCGACGCCCGCAGCAAAAGCCGCCTGCGCTGTTTCAGCCGCAGCGGCGAGGATGTCGGTCTGTTTCTCCCACGCGGCCAACCGGCGCTGCACGACGGTGAATGCCTGCAAGCCGAGGACGGCCGCATCGTGCGCGTACGCGCCCGCGCCGAGCCGCTGCTGCATGTGACCTGCGCCAATCCCTTCGAGCTGATGCGCGCCGCCTACCACCTGGGCAACCGCCATGTCGCCCTGCAGCTGGGCGACGGCTGGCTGCGCCTGCCGGACGACTATGTGCTCAAGGCCATGCTCGAACAGCTGGGGGCGACGGTCACCAGCGTCGAAGCGCCCTACCAGCCCGAACAAGGTGCCTATGGCGGCGGCCACCATCACTCGCACGCCGGCGACGCCGAATTCAGCTATGCGCCGCGCCTGCACCAGTTTGGTGTGCGCTCGTGAACCCGGCTTGGCAGCTGCTCAGGCTCGCCAGCCCACAGCTGCCGAATAACAAGCTGGCTACAGCGCACTCGGCAACACAGTACATAAGCTGCGGCTCGGAGCATCCCGGTGAATAAGGCCTGGGCGTTACTCAGACTGGCCAGCCCGCAGTTACCCATCGGTGGTTATAGCTATTCCCAGGGGCTGGAAATGGCCGTCGAACAAGGCCTGGTGCATAACGCCGCCAGCGCGAAAAGCTGGATCGCCGATCAGCTGCTGCTCAATCTGGCGCGCTTCGAAGCGCCGCTGTTGCTGGCTCACTGCCAGGCCGCCGCCGACAACGACTGGGCGCGCCTGCAGAGCCTGGCCGAGCAACAGCGCGCCAGCCGCGAAACCCGCGAGCTGCGCCTGGAAAGCCGGCAGATGGGCTATTCCCTGGAACAACTGCTGTGCGGCCTGCCCGAGCTGGATGCCCAGGCCCGCCAGCTGTTTAGCGAACTGGGGGAACCGGGCCTGGCAGTCGGTTGGGCCCTGGCCGCCCGCGCCTGGCAGATCGGCCCGCAGGACGCCCTGGCCGCCTGGCTGTGGGGCTGGCTGGAGAACCAACTGGCAGTGCTGATGAAAACCCTGCCCCTGGGCCAGCAGGCCGCCCAGCGCCTGACCTCCGAACTCTTGCCCCTGCTCGAGCAGGCGCAGCAGCAGGCCAGCGCCATGCAACCCGAACACTGGGGCAGCGCCACCTTCGGCCTGGCCCTGGCGAGCATGGCGCACGAGCGCCAATACAGCCGTTTATTCCGCTCTTGATAAGGAAGACTCGAAGATGAACAGCCAACCCCTGCGCATTGGCATCGGCGGCCCGGTCGGTTCCGGCAAGACCGCCCTGACCCTGGCCCTGTGCCTGGCCCTGCGCGAGCGCTACAACCTGGCGGTGGTCACCAACGATATCTACACCCAGGAAGACGCGCAGTTTCTGGTGCGCCATGAGGCCCTGGCGCCGGAGCGGATCATCGGCGTGGAAACCGGCGGCTGCCCACACACGGCCATCCGCGAAGACGCCTCGATCAACCTGGAAGCGGTGGATCAGCTCAACCGGCGCTTTCCCGGCCTGGACCTGATCATCGTCGAGTCCGGCGGCGACAACCTGTCGGCCACCTTCAGCCCGGAGCTGTCGGACCTGACCCTCTATGTGATCGACGTGTCCGCCGGCGACAAGCTGCCGCGCAAGGGCGGCCCGGGCATCTGCAAATCCGACCTGCTGGTGATCAACAAGATCGACCTGGCGCCGCTGGTCGGCGCCTCCCTCGAGGTGATGGAGCGCGACACCCTGAAGATGCGCGGCGACAAGCCCTTCGTCTTCAGCAACCAGAAGATCGGCCAGGGCTTGGATGAAATCATCGCCTTTATCGAACGACACGGCATGTTGACTGCCGCCTGACTCAACGCAAGGAGCCTGTTATGAACCTAGGTAAATCGCTGTTCGCCATTGCCCTGTTTCTCACCCCGGCCGCGGCCTTCGCCCATAGCGGCCACGACCACTCAGGGCTGATGGCCGGTCTGGCCCACCCGCTGTTCGGCCTCGACCATCTGCTGGCCATGCTCGCCGTCGGCCTGTGGGCCGCGCAGCAATCCGGCGCGGCGCGCTGGGCGCTGCCGCTGAGCTTTGTCGCCAGCATGCTGCTGGGCGGCCTGCTGGGTTTTAACGGCGTGCAACTGCCGTTGGTGGAAACCGGTATCGCCGCCTCGGTACTGGCCTTCGGCCTGTTGCTGGCCGTGGCCATACGTCTGCCGCTGGCGCTTTCCCTCGGCCTCACCGCGCTGTTCGCCCTTAGTCATGGCCTGGCCCACGGCCTGGAACTGCCGGAGCTGGCCAGCCCCTGGGGTTACGCCACAGGCTTCGTGGTTGCCACCGCCGCCCTGCATGCCAGCGGCTATGCCCTGGTGCGCCTGCTGCCACCAGCCGCCGCCCCTCTGCTGCGCCTGGCGGGTGCCGCCGCGGCGCTTAGCGGAGGCTGGCTGCTGGCCGGCTAAGAGCGCATCTTTCTGGGTGCTGGACCAGCCGCGCGACGGCATGTCCAGCAAAAACCTTGCAACTGCGTAGGGCGAAGCCTTGTCCGCCCCCCTCTCCTAACTTGTCCGCAATCGTCTATTAGCTGTCGCTTTTCACCTCTCGCTCGGCGCAGCCTGCTTTGGCATAGTCGGCGCGCCTTACCGGACCCACCTTGCCCCTTTGGAAACCATCATGCTGCGCCTCGCCCGCTTTCTGCTGATTCCCCTCGCACTGCTTGCCGTCACCCTGCTCGCCCTGGCCCAGACCAGCCGCCCGGCCAGCCAACCGGCGGTACTCGCCGCCTTCGGCGAACAGCCCCTGGTTATCGCCCATCGCGGCGGCCGGGGGCTGTGGCCGGAAAACAGTCTGTTGGCCTTCCAGCGCGCCAGCGACCTGGGTGTGGATATGTTGGAGATGGACCTGCGCCTGTCCAGTGACGGCGAGCTGATGGTGATCCACGACCGCACCCTGGGTCGCACCACCGATGGCCAAGGCCCGGTCGCCGCACTCAGCCGCGAGCAGTTGCAGGCCCTGGATGCGGGCTACCGCTGGAGCGCCGACGGTGGCCAGAGCTATCCCTATCGCGGCCAGGGCGTGCGCATTCCGACCTTCGCCGAGGTGCTCGAACGCTTCCCCGAGCAGGCCAAGGTGATAGAGATCAAGGTGCCGGATGTCGGCATGGAGGCGCAGCTGTGCGCGGCCCTAGAGGCGCACCAGCAGCGCGACCGGGTGATAGTCGGCAGCTTCTACGACCGCAGCCTGCAACTGTTCCGCGAACAGTGCCCGGGAGTGGCCACCTCGGCCGGCCCCGCCTCGGTACGCCTGCTGGTGGCGCTCAACTGGCTCGGCCTGGGCGGCCTGCTGTCGCCGTCCTACCAGGCACTGCAGATCCCCGAGCAACATGACGGCCTGCAGATCGCCAGCCCGCGCATGCTCCAGACCGCCCAGGAGCGCGGGCTTAACGTGCAGCTGTGGACCATCAACGAACAACCGAGCATGCGCCGCCTGTTCGACCTGGGCGCCCAGGCCCTGATCACCGACTACCCGGACCGCGCCCTGCAGGTGTTGGGGCGTTCGACCCGGATCGGCGCGCTGCCCGAATAAGCCGCGCAAGTCTGGACAAAAAACCACCAACCACGTTCAGGCCTTGCTAGGCATGGCCTGAACGCAGGCGTACGCAGCTTATCCACAGAACGCTCCACAGCAATCCGGGATAAGTCTCCACTGCCCCTTCCTCATTCCTGACAATCCCTTGAAATACCTCGATTATTTCTTGACTCAGGGATGTCTGCATGCCGCCTCGGCCAGCCTAGCAAGACTGATCAAAAAGCAACCAGACAGCGCAAAAGCACGGCATCCGGGGCCTCCAGCCAGGCATACCAGAGTTATCAACAGCTCTACCCACAATAGCCGTGGACAACTTCACGGCTACCCCATCCGATCCTGAATAACCAGACTAACTTGCTGTTTTAACGATAAAAAATCGCCTGATCAAAAAACACACAGGTCGTGCAAAAAGCCGCAGGACTAGGGCCGCAAGCGCCTGCACCCACCTTATCCACAGTTCGCTCCACAGTCTTTGTGCACAACTCCGTGACGTTAGCCGAAGGCCTGTGCACAACCCGGCCCCAGCCAGCGGCTATGGACCCCATCGAGATAATCAACAGGCCAGTTGCGCTCGGCAGACGTAGCGTGGTGGACATCAATAACTGGAGAAGCCCCATGGCCATTAATGAACTGTTACGCCGCCTGCTCGCCGCCTACGCCAGTGGGGGCGCTGGCCGCAGCCACGACTGAGCGCGCCCCCGCCTCGCCGCTGCTCTCCGGCCCCCGCGCAAAAGCTCGCCGGCTGCCTATGGCCGCGACCTGCGGACTCACGTATAAGTCTGCCGAACCGCCGCCAGGCTGCTCGGCGCCGGTTCCCTTCTGCATAAAGCTATAGAAATAGACAAGGAACCTTCTCCATGGCCGGCGCTAGCCTGTTAACCCTGCTCGATGACATCGCCACCGTACTCGACGACGTGGCGGTGATGACCAAAGTCGCGGCGAAGAAGACCGCCGGTGTACTGGGCGACGATCTGGCGCTGAATGCCCAGCAGGTCAGCGGCATACGCGCCGAACGCGAGCTGCCGGTGGTGTTTGCGGTGGCCCTGGGCTCGTTGAAGAACAAACTGATTCTGGTGCCGGCCGCCCTGCTGATCAGCGCCCTCGCGCCTTGGGCGATCATCCCACTGCTGATGTTCGGCGGCGCCTTCCTCTGTTACGAGGGTTTCGAGAAACTCGCGCACAAGTTTCTCCACAGCAAAGCCGAAGATCAGGCGCAGCACGCAGAACTGCTGCACGCCATCGCCGACCCGCAGGTGGATATGCTGGCCTTCGAGAAGGACAAGATCCGCGGCGCGATCCGCACCGACTTTATCCTCTCTGCGGAAATCATCGCCATCACCCTGGGCACAGTGGCGGCCGCCAGCTTCACCCAGCAGGTGGTGGTGCTGTCCGGCATCGCCCTGGTGATGACCCTAGGCGTCTACGGCCTGGTGGCCGGCATAGTCAAACTGGATGACGCCGGCCTGTATCTGAACCAGCGCAGCGGCGCGGGCCTGTTCGGCCGTCTGCAACGGGCCCTGGGCCGCGGTCTGCTGCTGACCGCCCCGCACCTGATGAAAGGTCTGTCGATTCTCGGCACCGCGGCGATGTTTATGGTCGGTGGCGGTATCCTCACCCATGGCGTGCATGCCGCCCAGGAGTGGATTGAGCAACTGGCGCAGAGCGTCGCGGCCAATAGCGCCCTGCTGGCCGCCTTGCTACCGACCCTGGCCAATGCCCTGGTGGGCATAGCCGCCGGGGCCGTGGCCCTGGCCCTGGTCAGCCTGGCCACGCGCGTCTGGAAAGCCGTCAAAGGCTAAGCCAAAGACTCAAGCGCCACCTGCAGAATCATGGCTGCCGCCGCGTATCACCTCGCGCAGCGGCGACCCGCGGCAAAATCACAGTCCAGGCCTGGTTATGCAACTCAAGTAGCACCTAGGTATAAAAGCCAGACCCATCCGCCACCAGCCCGTCACCCCGAGTCACCGCCCGCCTACGCAGAGCCGCGCGCATCCGTTACCATCGCCGCACCCTTGCGAAGAGATGCGGCATGTATATCTACCGATTGGTTCTGATCCTGGTGGTGGGGATCTACCTGTTCTCCCCGGCCATCATGGACTGGTGGATCGACCCCAATGGCGCCTGGTACCGGCCCTACCTGCTGTGGCTGATCCTTATAGTCGTGACCTTTATCCTTCAGAGCCAACGCGATGCCGATGAACTCTAAGCCGCAGCAGCGCAACCCCGTGACCGCTCTTTATCTTTATTCGCAGAGCCAGCGCGATGCCGACAAACTCTGATCAGCACCGGCGCACCCCCGTGACCGCCCTCTATCTTTATTCGCAGAGCCAACGTGATGCTGACGAGCTTTAGCCTGAGCCAGCTGATCCTGATCAGCGCCGCCTACCTGCTGGTGCTGTTCGGCGTGGCCTGGATCAGCGAACACGGCTTGATCCCGCGCTGGGTCATCCGCCACCCGCTGACCTACACCCTGTCGCTGGGCGTATATGCCAGCGCCTGGGCCTACTACGGCACAGTGGGCCTGGCCTACCAATACGGCTACGGCTTTCTCGCCAGTTACTTGGGGGTATCCGGGGCCTTTCTGCTGGCGCCGGTGCTGCTCTACCCGATTCTGCGCATCACCCGCACCTACCAGCTGTCGTCCCTGGCCGATCTGTTCGCCTTCCGCTTTCGCAGCACCTGGGCCGGCGCGCTGAGCACGGTGTTTATGCTGATCGGCGTGCTGCCGCTGCTGGCCCTGCAGATCCAGGCGGTGGCCGACTCCATCGGCATCCTCACCCGCGAGCCGGTGCAGGAACGGGTGGCCATGGCCTATTGCGGCCTGATCATCCTCTTCACCATCCTGTTCGGCGCCCGCCATATCGCCACCCGGGAGAAACACGAGGGCCTGGTGTTCGCCATCGCCTTCGAGTCGATCGTCAAGCTGGTGGCCATCAGCATCATCGGCCTCTATGCGCTGTATGGCGTATTCGATGGCCCGCAGGACCTGCAGCACTGGCTGGTGCAGAACCAGGACTCCCTGACCAGCCTGCACACCCCGCTGCAGGAAGGCCCCTGGCGCACCTTGCTGCTGGTGTTCTTCGCCTCGGCCATCGTCATGCCGCACATGTACCACATGACCTTTACCGAGAACCTCAACCCGCGCGCCATGGTCAGCGCCAGCTGGGGTCTGCCGCTGTTCCTGCTGCTGATGAGCCTGGCGGTGCCGCTGATTCTCTGGGCCGGGCTCAAGCTGGGTGCCACCACCAACCCGGAATACTTCACCCTCGGCGTCGGCATCGCGGTAAACAGCCAGACCCTGGCGCTGATCGCCTACGTCGGCGGCCTGTCGGCCTCCAGCGGGCTGATCATAGTCAGCACCCTGGCGCTGTCGGGCATGGTGCTCAACCACGTGGTGCTGCCGCTGTACCAGCCGCCCGCCGAAGGCAATATCTACCGCTGGCTGAAGTGGACCCGGCGCGCGCTGATTTTGATGATCATCATGGCCGGCTATGGCTTCTACCTGCTGCTGGGGGCCGAACAGGACCTGGCCAACCTCGGCATAGTCGCCTTCGTCGCCACCCTGCAGTTCCTCCCCGGCGTACTCTCGGTGCTGTACTGGCCAACCGCCAACCGCAAAGGCTTTATCGCCGGCCTGCTGGCCGGTATCGGCGTCTGGGTGCTGAGCATGCTGTTGCCGATGATCGGCAACTTGCAGGGTTTCTACCTGCCCTGGTTCAACGTCATCTATGTGCTGGATGACAGCAGCTGGCACCTGGCTGCCATAGGTTCGCTGGCGGCCAACGTGCTGGTGTTCACCCTGGTCTCACTGTTCACCGAAGCCAGCGATGAAGAAAAAAGCGCCGCCGAAGCCTGCGCTGTAGATAACGTGCGCCGCCCGCAACGGCGTGAGCTGCTGGCGGCCTCGCCCCAGGAATTCGCCACCCAACTGGCCAAGCCCCTGGGCGCACGGACCGCCCAGCATGAAATCGAGCAGGCCCTGCGCGACCTGCACCTGCCCTTCGATGAACGCCGCCCCTATGCCCTGCGCCGCCTGCGCGACCGCATCGAGGCCAACCTCTCCGGCCTGATGGGCCCCAGCGTGGCCCAGGACATAGTCGAGACCTTCCTGCCCTATAAGGCCGGCAGCGAAACCTATGTCACCGAAGACATCCACTTTATCGAGAGCCGCCTAGAGGACTATCACTCGCGCCTCACGGGCCTGGCCGCCGAGCTCGACACCCTGCGCCGCTACCACCGCCAAACCCTGCAGGAGCTGCCCATGGGCGTCTGCTCCCTGGCCAAGGATCAGGAGATCCTGATGTGGAACAAGGCCATGGAAGAGCTCACCGAAATTCCCGCGCAGCACGTGGTCGGCTCGCGCCTGACCAGCCTCGGCGAACCCTGGCGCGGCCTGCTGCAGAATTTTATCGAGCTGCCCGACGAGCACCTGCACAAGCAACGCCTGGCCCTCGATGGCCAGACCCGCTGGCTCAACCTGCACAAGGCGGCCATCGACGAGCCCCTGGCGCCGGGCAATAGCGGCCTGGTGCTGCTGGTCGAGGACCTTACCGAAACCCAGCTGCTGGAAGACAAGCTGGTGCACTCCGAGCGCCTGGCCAGCATTGGCCGACTGGCCGCCGGGGTGGCCCACGAGATCGGCAACCCCATCACCGGCATCGCCTGCCTGGCGCAGAACCTGCGCGAGGAGCGCGAAGGCGACGGCGAACTGACCGAGATCAGCGAGCAGATCATCGAGCAGACCAAACGCGTCTCGCGCATCGTCCAGTCGCTGATGAGCTTCGCCCATTCCGGCAGCCATCAGAACAGCGAAGAGCCGGTGTGCCTGGCCGACGTGGCGCGTGACGCCATCGCCCTGCTGGCGCTCAACCGGCGCAGCGTCGAGGTGCAATTCTTCAACCTGTGCGACCCCGAGCACTGGGCCTGCGGCGACTCGCAACGCCTGGCCCAGGTGCTGATCAACCTGCTGTCCAACGCCCGCGACGCCTCCCCGCCCGGGGCGGCGATCCGGGTCAAGAGCGAGGCCTTCGAGCACACCGTCGACCTGATAGTCGAGGACGAAGGCAGCGGCATTCCCAAGGCCATCATCGATCGCCTGTTCGAACCCTTCTTCACCACCAAGGACCCGGGCAAAGGGACGGGGCTGGGCCTTGCACTGGTCTATTCGATCGTGGAAGAGCATTATGGACAGATAACAATCGACAGCCCGGCCGACCCCGAGCAACAGCGTGGCACCCGCATCCGGGTCAGCCTGCCGCGGCATGTCGAGGCGACGTCCATAGCGACTTAAACCAGCTACTAGAGAACCCGCCAGCGAGGTCGAGACGACCCCGCTCAGGGCTTCCGAGACCGTCGAGAGACCGAATTAATGCCTCATATTTTGATCGTCGAAGACGAAACCATTATCCGCTCTGCCTTGCGTCGCCTGCTCGAACGCAACCAGTACCAGGTCAGCGAGGCCGGCTCGGTACAGGAAGCCCAGGAACGCTTCAGCATTCCCAGCTTCGACCTGATCGTCAGCGACCTGCGCCTGCCGGGCGCTCCCGGCACCGAGCTGATCAAGCTGGCCCAGGGCGCCCCGGTGCTGATCATGACCAGCTACGCCAGCCTGCGTTCGGCGGTCGACTCGATGAAGATGGGCGCGGTGGACTACATCGCCAAACCCTTCGACCATGACGAGATGCTGCAGACCGTGGCGCGCATCCTGCGCGATCACCAGCAGGCAAAAAACGCCCCCAGCGAACGCCCGGCCAGCGGCCGCAACGCCGCGGAAAAGGTCGTCGACAACAGCAACGGCGAGATCGGCATCATCGGCTCCTGCGCGGCCATGCAGGAGATGTACAGCAAGATCCGCAAGGTCGCGCCGACCGACTCCAACGTACTGATCCAGGGCGAGTCCGGCACCGGTAAGGAGCTGGTGGCCCGCGCCCTGCACAACCTCTCGCGGCGCGCCAAGGCCCCGCTAATTTCGGTGAACTGCGCCGCCATCCCGGAAAGCCTGATCGAGTCGGAGCTGTTCGGCCATGAGAAAGGTGCCTTTACCGGTGCCAGCGCCGGCCGCGCCGGCCTGGTCGAAGCCGCCGACGGTGGCACGCTGTTTCTCGATGAAATCGGCGAGTTGCCACTGGAAGCCCAGGCGCGCCTGCTGCGCGTGCTACAGGAAGGCGAGATTCGCCGGGTCGGCTCGGTGCAGTCACAGAAGGTCGATGTGCGCCTGATCGCCGCGACCCACCGCGACCTCAAGAGCCTGGCGAAAGTCGGCCAGTTCCGCGAAGACCTGTATTACCGCCTGCACGTGATCGCCCTCAAGCTGCCCGCCCTGCGCGAGCGCGGCGCCGACGTGATAGAGATCGCCCGCGCCTTTCTTATCCGCCAATGCAACCGCCAGGGCCGCAATGACCTGAGCTTCGCCGCGGATGCCGAGCAGGCGATCCGCCACTACCCCTGGCCGGGTAACGTGCGCGAACTGGAAAACGCCATAGAGCGCGCGGTGATTCTCTGCGAAGGCAACAGCATCTCGGCCGAACTGCTGGGCATAGATATCGAACTGGACGACCTGGAAGACGACTTCACCGGCCTGGCCGTCCAAGACGGCGGTTTGGGGCACGAGCCCAGCGAACCGACCGAGGACCTGTCCCTGGAAGACTACTTCCAGCACTTCGTCCTCGAGCATCAGGACCATATGACCGAAACCGAACTGGCGCGCAAACTCGGCATCAGCCGCAAATGCCTGTGGGAACGCCGCCAGCGCCTGGGCATCCCGCGGCGCAAATCCTCGGGCGCCACCGCAGGTTAAGGCGGAAGTCGCATAGCGACACCATCCTTATGTCCTTCTCCCTCCGGGAGGCGGCTCCCGCTCCCGGAGGGATTGCCGCATTCGCCACATCCATGTGGGTCAAGGTGGCGCGCAGCGCCGGATGAGGGAGACGGGCATGCCCTGCGGCGGTGACAAATGCCAGGGCGCAAGGTTCCCTCCGCCTGTTACCCATCCAACACTTAGTAACAAATGCCGGGTCTTATGGTAACGAGAACCCGGCTTTTTTATGCCACCCCGCCACCCCACAAAACACACAAGCCCTTGTATTTAAAGGGTTTGCAAAAACTGGCACGGCTTCTGCTTTATTGCTGGTACAACAACAATAACAAGCACGATCCAAAGCTAATAAAAATAAGACGTACCGACTCCAGCACAATAAAAACAACAACGCGGAGGCGCAGCTAACTGATTCTTTTGGAAAGGAATTGCCTTTGGGGTTCGCCCCAAAACCGGGCCGAGAACAACAAAACTGCCTCAAGGCAGAGCCCGCACTGGTTGGGTCACTGTGTGATCATGGCAGCGTCAGCATCCAAAGCAATCCGTTTGCTATTAACTCCCAGCTTGGGAGGTTTTCCAAAGGTCTTTGACTGGATGGAACGGGTAAATCAACAAAAACAACTAGCCCGTCATAATAATAAAAATAAAGCACGCACCAATTTGGGGGGGAGCTTCGGCTCCCCCAGTAGCTTCCGCGCTGCGACTCTCCCCGCGTTTCCTGCCGCATTCCCCGACTCTCCTACACCCCATCCCGACTCGATGCTAGAATCCGCGCCATTCCTGCGGCCGGCATATACTCTGGCCAGTCATTTCGTCAAACAGTGCCTCCCATGCTGAAAAAGCTGTTCAAGTCCTTCCGTTCCCCCCTGCGTCGTGGCAAACACTCGCACAGCACTCCCGAAGTGCTGAGCAGCAGCCAGCATCCGATCGAGCGCCGGGAAATCAGCCGTTACGCCACCAGCGTGGTCGAACGTCTGCAACATGCCGGCTACCAGGCCTACCTGGTCGGCGGTTGCGTGCGCGACCTGCTGCTGGATCTCGACCCCAAGGATTTCGACGTCGCCACCAGCGCCACGCCTGAACAGGTTCGCGCCGAGTTCCGCAATGCGCGGGTGATTGGCCGCCGTTTCAAGCTGGTGCATGTGCACTTCGGCCGCGAAATCATCGAGGTGGCAACCTTCCGCGCCAACCATCCGCAAGGCGATGAGGAAGAAAACAGCAACCTGGCCTCGCGCAACGAAAGCGGGCGCATCCTGCGCGACAACGTCTACGGCAGCCTGGAAGACGATGCCCAGCGCCGCGACTTCACCATCAATGCGCTGTATTACGACCCGGGCACCGAACGCATTCTCGATTACGCCAACGGCGTACATGATATTCGCAACCATCTGATCCGCCTGATCGGCGATCCGACCCAGCGTTACCAGGAAGACCCGGTGCGCATGCTGCGCGCCGTGCGCTTTGCCGCCAAGCTGGACTTCGACATCGAGAAACACAGCGCCGCGCCCATCTACAAACTGGCGCCGATGCTGCGGGAAATCCCCTCGGCACGCCTGTTCGAGGAAGTGCTCAAGCTGTTCCTCGCCGGTTACGCGCTCTACACCTACGAACTGCTGGTGGATTACGGTCTGTTTGGCGAGCTGTTCCCGGCCAGCGCCGAAGCCCTGAAGCACAACCCCGACTACACCGACCAATTGATCCGCAATGCCCTGGGCAGTACCGACCTGCGCATCCAGCAAGGCAAGACGGTGACGCCGGCCTTCTTGTTCGCCGCCCTGCTCTGGCCGGCGCTGCCGGCGCGGGTGCTCAAGCTGCAGGATCGCGGCATGCCGCCGATACCGGCCATGCAGGAAGCCGCCCACGAGCTGATCAGCGAGCAATGCCTGCGCATCGCCGTGCCCAAGCGCTTCACCCTGCCAATCCGCGAGATCTGGGACATGCAGGAGCGCCTGCCACGCCGTAGCGGCAAGCGCGCCGACACGCTGCTGGAGAACCCGCGCTTCCGCGCCGGCTACGACTTCCTCCTGCTGCGCGAAAGCGCGGGCGAGCAGACTGGTGGCCTGGGCGACTGGTGGACTGTCTACCAAGACGCCAGCGACAGCGACAGACGCGGCATGATCCGCGACCTCAGCAGCAAGGACGACGCCCCCGGCGCGCCGCGCAAGCGCAAGCGCAGCAGTAGCAAGCGTAAACGCAACCCCGCCGGCGATGCCGCCAGCGAATAATGGAACGCGTCTATATCGGCCTGGGCAGCAACCTCGCCAGCCCACTCGAGCAACTGCACAGCGCCCTGGCGGCGCTGGCGGCCATGCCGCAATCCAGCCTGTGCGCCCACTCGTCCTTCTACGCCAGTGATCCGCTCGGCCCGGCGGATCAGCCGCGCTACGTCAATGCCGTGGCGGCGCTGGACACCGAACTCAGCCCACTGTGCCTGCTCGACGCCCTGCAAAACATCGAACTGGAGCAGGGGCGCACGCGCAAGGCCGAACGCTGGGGCCCGCGCACCCTGGATCTGGATATCCTGCTGTTCGGCGAACGCCAATTGAATGAGCCGCGCCTGTGCGTGCCGCACTACCATATGCACGCCCGCGCCTTCGTCCTCTACCCGCTGGCGGAAATCGCCCCCGAGCTGAGCCTGCCGGACGGCCGCGCCCTCGGCGAGCTGCTCGCCGCCTGCCCCTTCGAAGGCCTGGAGCGGCTCACCACATCTGAAACCGTCACGAGCGAAGGTTAGGCAAGGCGCAACGCAGCGAAGCGGAGTAACAGCCGCAGGCTGGCCCGAAGGGCGAGCACGGCGAGTCAAAGCAGGCGAAAAAGCGGAGTGTACGTCTGTACATGAGCATTTGACTCGCTTCGCCCTCCCCTTCGGGGCCGCGCTAAAGCGCGTTCAGCTTATCGCTGTGAGCCTGCTTTTAACGCCGCATAACCGAGCGCAGTAGGTTTCATTGGCGGTAACGCCAGTAACAGGCCGGTAACACCTGCAATTGACTTCGAGCCCCCCCATCAGGACTATAGGCGTCCCATTGCTCCGCACCGGTGCAAATCGAGGCCAATGCAGGCCAACCTGAAGCAGCACAACTGCCGACTGAATGCCTGAGCGAGGACAGTTTTCATGCCAGATGTAACCCTGACCACCCTGCAAAGCCTCAAGCAGAGCGGCGAGAAGATCGCCATGCTGACCTGCTATGACGCCACCTTCGCCCAGGCCGCCTGCCAGGCCGGTGTCGATGTGCTGTTGGTTGGCGATTCCCTCGGCATGGTCTTGCAGGGCCATGACAGCACCCTGCCTGTGAGTACCGCCGAGATGGCCTACCACACCGCCTGCGTCAAACGCGGCAACCAAGGCGCGCTGATCCTGGTCGACCTGCCCTTTATGGCCTATGCCACCAGCGAACAAGCCCTGAACAACAGCGCCGCCCTGATGCAGGCCGGTGCCCATATGGTCAAGCTGGAAGGCGCGGCCTGGCTGGCCGAGCCGATTCGCCTGCTGGCCGAGCGCGGCGTGCCGGTGTGCGCCCACCTGGGCCTGACCCCACAGGCGGTGAACCTGCTTGGCGGTTACAAGGTGCAGGGCCGCCAGGAAGCCCAGGCGCGGCAGATGCGCGCCGACGCCATGGCCCTGGAGCAGGCCGGCGCGGCCATGCTGTTGCTCGAATGCGTACCCAGCGAACTGGCCGCGGAGATCAGCCAGGCGGTACGCATCCCGGTGATCGGCATAGGTGCCGGTAGCGCCACCGACGGCCAGGTGCTGGTGCTGCACGATATGCTCGGCCTGTCCCTAAGCGGCCGCACGCCGAAGTTCGTGAAGAACTTTATGGCCGGCCAGAGCAGCATCCAGAACGCGCTCAGTGCCTATGTCAAAGCGGTCAAGGATCAGAGCTTCCCAGCAGCCGAACACGGGTTTTCTGCATGAATACAGTTAAAAGCGTGCGCGAGTTGCGCGCCGCCGTCGCCCAGGCCCGCGCCGAAGGCAAACAGATAGCGTTCGTGCCGACCATGGGCAACCTGCACGCCGGCCACGCCGCGCTGGTGGAGAAAGCCGCCCAGCGCGCCGACTTCGTGGTCGCCAGCATCTTCGTCAACCCGCTGCAGTTCGGCCCCAGCGAAGACCTCGACAAGTATCCGCGGACCCTGATTGCCGACCAGGAAAAGCTGGTCGAAGCCGGCTGCCACCTGCTGTTCACCCCGGATGTCGAGGAGATGTACCCCCACGGCATGGACGGCCAGACCCGGGTCAGCGTGCCCGGGGTTTCCGAAGGCCTGTGCGGCGCCAGCCGTCCCGGGCATTTCGAGGGCGTCGCCACGGTGGTGAGCAAGCTGTTCAATATGGTCCAGCCGGACCTGGCGATCTTCGGCCAGAAGGACTTCCAGCAGCTGGCGGTGATCCGCACCCTGGTACGCGACCTGAATATGCCGATCCAGATCATCGGCGAGCCGACCGTGCGCGCCGAGGATGGCCTGGCGCTGTCCTCGCGCAATGGCTACCTCGACACCGAGCAGCGCGCCAGCGCGCCCGTGCTGTATCGCAGCCTGCAGCAGCTGGCCGCAGTCATCCAGGCCGGAGAACGCGATTACCCCAAGCTGATCGCCGCGGCCCAGCAGCAACAGCGCGAAGCCGGCTTTAAACCCGACTATCTGGAGATCCGCGAGTCGAACAGCCTGCGCCCGGCCACTGCCGAGGACCGCCAACTGGTCATTCTGGTCGCGGCTTTTATCGGCAGCACCCGGCTGATCGACAATCTGGCCTTCGACCTGGACACCGCGTCTTAGCCAGCCGAGGCTATAGGCCCAGCCCTGTGCGGCTTGCCTAGCACCCGCCGCAGGCAGTTACACTCAAGGCCCGGACTGTTCCGGGCCTTTTACCTTCTCACCGTACCCCCGGACAAGGAACACGCTGCAATGGCCTATTACCAGCAACCGCACGCTGTCACTCAGCTTCCCGCCTGGCAGGCGCTGCGCCAGCACCGCGAGCAGATGAATGACTTCCGCATGCGCGAGGCCTTTGCCGCTGACCCGCAGCGTTTCAACCGTTTCTCCCTGAGCAACAGCGGCCTGCTGCTGGATTACTCGAAAAACCTGATCAGCGATAAGACCCTGGAGCTGCTGGTGCAACTGGCCGAGCAGGCCAAGCTGGATGAGTCGATTCAGGCCCAGCTGCGCGGCGAGCAGGTCAACGCCTCGGAAGGCCGCGCCGCCTTGCACAACGCCCTGCGCAGCCCCATCGGCCGCACCTTGAAACTGGATGGGGTGGACCTGATCCCCCAGGTGCACCGCGTACTCAATCAGATGACCGAGCTGGTCAGCCGTATCCACAGCGGCCTGTGGCGCGGCTACAGCGACAAGCCGATCACCGAGGTGGTGAATATCGGTATCGGCGGCTCCTTCCTCGGCCCGCAACTGGTCTCCGAGGCCCTGCGCCCCTTTACCCAGCGCGGCGTGCGTTGCCATTACCTGGCCAATATCGACGGCAGCGAGTTCCGCGAGCTGACCGCCCGGCTGAACCCTGAGACCACCCTGTTTATCGTCTCCTCGAAGTCCTTCGGCACCCTGGAAACCCTGAAAAACGCCCTGGCCGCCCGTGACTGGTACCTGGCCCTGGGCGGCCCGGAAGCCGAGCTGCACAAGCACTTTATCGCGGTGACCAGCAACCCGAGCGCCGCCATCGAGTTCGGCATCAAGGCGGAAAACATCTTCCCCATGTGGGACTGGGTCGGCGGCCGTTATTCGCTGTGGTCGGCCATCGGCCTGCCGATCGCCCTGGCCATCGGCATTTCCAACTTCAAGGAACTGCTGGCTGGCGCCTATGCCATGGACCAGCACTTCACCCAGGCGCCGCTGGCCGAGAATATGCCGGTGCTGATGGCCCTGCTGGGCATCTGGTATGGCAACTTCTGGGGCGCCAAGAGCCAGGCGATCCTGCCCTACGACCATTACCTGCGTAACTTCACCAAGCACTTGCAGCAGCTGGACATGGAGTCCAACGGCAAGTCGGTGCGCCAGGATGGCAGCGCGGTGGACTTCAGCACCGGGCCGGTGATCTGGGGCGGCGTCGGCTGCAACGGCCAGCACGCCTACCACCAGCTGTTGCACCAGGGCACCCAACTGATCCCAGCCGACTTTATCGTGCCGGTGAACAGCTTCAGCCCGCTGGCCGACCACCACCAATGGCTGTTCGCCAACTGCCTGTCGCAAGCCCAGGCGCTGATGCACGGCAAGACCCGCGCCGAGGCCGAGGCCGAACTGCGCGCCAAGGGCCTGGATGAGGCCGAAGTGCAGCGCCTGGCGCCGCACAAGGAAATCCCCGGCAACCGGCCGAGCAATATCCTCGTGCTGACCCGCGTGGCGCCCTATAACCTGGGCGCCCTGGTGGCCCTGTACGAGCACAAGGTGTTCGTGCAGAGCGCCATCTGGGGCATCAACGCCTTCGATCAGTGGGGCGTGGAGCTGGGCAAGGAACTGGGCCTGGGCGTCTATCAGCGCTTGACCGGCCAGCTCGACACGCCTGCCGGCGATGCCTCGACCGAGGGCCTGATTCAGCATTTCCGCGAGCGCCATCGCGGGTAAGCCGTCGTAGGGTGGGTTACGCGGCGCATGTCTACCGTTGTTGCCCTGCAAATCCAGCTCGGCGCCACCCACCCTACAAAAGCTTACGACCCCTACTGCTCCTTGAGCGGCATAGCCCCTTGAACCGAGCACCCGCTTGAGTGCACCCTTGGCGGCATCGCGGAACACAACAACAAGGACCCGTCATGTTCGAGATTACCCGCCACCCAGTCGCCGCTGCCGTGCGCCAGCGCGCCCACCTGAACGCCGACGATTACCAACGCCTGTATCGACAGTCCGTCGAGCAACCGGAAATCTTCTGGGCCGAGCAGGCGAAGAGCTTTCTCGACTGGTCCAAGCCCTGGACCAGCGTCCAGCAAGGCGATCTGCTCAGCGGCCAGGGCTCCTGGTTCACCGGCGGGCAACTGAACGTCAGCTACAACTGCATCGACCGCCACCTGGCCCAACGCGGCGAGCAGATCGCCCTGATCTGGGAAGGCGACAACCCCAGCGAATCCGCCCATATCACCTACAACAAGCTGCACAGCCACGTCAGCCGCCTGGCCAACGTGCTGAAGAGCCGCGGGGTGAAGAAAGGCGACCGGGTGTGCATCTATATGCCGATGATCCCGGAAGCCGCCTACGCCATGCTCGCCTGCACGCGCATCGGCGCGGTGCATTCGGTGGTGTTCGGCGGTTTCTCCCCGGACGCCCTGCGCGACCGCATTCTGGATGCCGACTGCCGCACCGTGATCACCGCCGATGAAGGGGTGCGCGGCGGCAAGTACGTGGCGCTGAAAAACAACGTCGACCAGGCCCTGCAGAGCTGCCCGGCGGTGAGCACAGTGGTGGTGGTCGAGCGCACCCAGGGCGAGATCCACTGGACCCCCGGCCGCGATATCTGGTACCACCAGGCCCTGAGCGAAGTTTCCAGCGATTGCCCACCGGAGCCGATGGACGCCGAGGACCCGCTGTTTATCCTCTACACCTCAGGCTCAACCGGCAAGCCCAAGGGCGTGCTGCATAGCACCGGCGGCTATCTGCTGATGGCGGCCATGACCCACAAATACGTGTTCGACTACCACGAAGGCGATATCTACTGGTGCACCGCCGACGTCGGCTGGGTCACCGGGCACAGCTATATCGTCTACGGCCCCCTGGCCAACGGCGCCACCAGCCTGATCTTCGAGGGCGTGCCGAACTACCCGGACGCCTCGCGCTTCTGGCAGGTGATCGACAAGCACCGGGTGAATATCTTCTACACCGCGCCGACCGCATTGCGCGCGCTGATGCGCGAAGGTGATGGCCCGGTGCAGCAAACCTCGCGCGCCAGCCTGCGCCTGCTCGGCACAGTGGGCGAGCCGATCAACCCCGAGGCCTGGGAGTGGTACTACAACGTGGTCGGCGAAAAGCGCTGCCCGATAGTCGACACCTGGTGGCAAACCGAGACCGGCAGCATCATGATCACCCCGCTGCCCGGCGCCACCGACCTCAAGCCCGGCTCGGCGACCGTCCCCTTCTTCGGCGTGCAGCCGGTGCTGCTGGATGAGCAGGGCAAGGAAATAGAGGGCGCGGGCGCCGGTGTGCTGGCGATCAAGGACAGCTGGCCGAGCCAGATCCGCAGCGTCTACGGCGACCACCCGCGGATGATCGACACCTACCTCAAGCCCTACCCCGGCTACTACGTCACCGGCGACGGCGCGCGCCGCGACGAGGACGGCTACTACTGGATCACCGGGCGGGTGGACGACGTGATCAACGTCTCCGGCCACCGCATCGGCACCGCCGAGGTGGAAAGCGCCCTGGTGCTGCACGACTCGGTGGCCGAAGCGGCGGTGGTTGGTTACCCCCACGACATCAAGGGTCAGGGCATCTACGCCTTCGTCACCCCGATGAACGGCGTGGAGATCAGCGACCAGCTGAAGAAAGATCTGCTGGCCCTGGTCGGCAAGGAGATCGGCGGTTTTGCCCGCCCGGAGTTGCTGCAGTGGGCACCGGGCCTGCCCAAGACCCGTTCGGGCAAGATCATGCGGCGCATCCTGCGCAAGATCGCCTGCAACGAGCTGGACAACCTCGGCGATATCTCCACCCTGGCCGACCCCAGCGTGGTGGATAGCCTGATCGAGCAGCGCTTGAACCGCTGAAAGCCAGGCGTAGGGTGGACATGGCATCGCCTTGTCCACCGTCCCCATGGCGGACAAGCCGCACAGCGGCATGTCCGCCCTACAACTGAGTTTTCTGCTTCCATGGAATTTCTCCGCCGCCGCATCGAAAGCCAGGTGCTCAGCCTCAGCGGTACCGCCCTCGGCCAGATCGACCTGGAAAACCCCAAGGGCGATCCAGGGCTGTTCGGCCCGGATTCGGTGAGCTGGCAGGTGCACGGCGATTTCACCAGCATGCTGATCGGCGGCATCAGCGCCCTGCTGCTGCAAGCCCTGCATCCCCTGGCCCTGGCCGGGGTGTGGGATCACTCGAACTTTCGCGAGGACCTGCTCGGCCGCCTGCGCCGCACCGGGCAGTTTATTTCCGGCACCACCTACGGCTCGCGCGCCGACGCCGACTGGCTGATCGACAAGGTCAAGCGCATTCACCTGCACGTCGTCGGCACCGCGCCGGATGGCCGCCCCTATGCCGCCAGCGACCCGGCCCTGCTGACCTGGGTGCATGTGGCCGAGGTGCACAGCTTCCTCCAGGCCCACCTGCGTTACCGCAACCCGCAGCTGTCCGGCGCCGACCAGGACAGTTACTACGCGGAAATCGCCCTGGTCGCCGAACGCCTGGGCGCCACCCAGGTGCCGCATTCGCGGGCCGAGGTGGCCGCCTATCTGGCGCAGGTACGCCCCGATCTGCGCTGCGAGGAGCGCTCCCTGGAAATCCTCCGTATCCTGCTCCACGCCCCGGCCCCCAGCGCCCTGGCCAGGCCTGCGGCCAAGCTGCTGATGCAGGCCGGTATCGACCTGCTGCCGGACTGGGCGCAAAGCATGCTCGGCCAGCGCATAAGCCCGCTGCGCAGCCGTCTGCTCCATGCCGGCGTGCACTGCCTGGCCCCGCTATTGCGCTGGGCGGTGCACGGCGGCGCCATTCATCGCGCGCGCCGGCGCCTGAACCTGCCGCCTAGGGTCTGTTGACGTTTCGTCGCGGCCGCGACTGAGGTCAACAGACCCTTGGGCTGACTGGTCGGTTCGCATGCTGGCCGTTGGCCGAGCCGGTATGCCACCATAGCGGCCTCTCGCGGCCCGCCGCGCCCCTTATGTGAGGATCGCAGTTATGCAAGATGTCGTCATAGTCGCCGCCACCCGCACCGCCATCGGCAGCTTCCAGGGCTCGCTGGCGAGCATTCCAGCCCCCGAGTTGGGCGCCGCGGTGATCCGCCGCCTGCTGGAACAAACCGGCCTGGACGGCGCTCAGGTCGACGAAGTGATTCTCGGCCAGGTGCTCACCGCAGGCTCAGGGCAGAACCCGGCGCGTCAGGCCGCGATCCTCGCCGGCCTGCCCCATGCGGTGCCGGCCCTGACCCTGAACAAGGTCTGCGGCTCGGGCCTCAAAGCCCTGCACCTGGCGGCCCAGGCGATCCGCTGCGGCGACGCCGAGGTGATCATCGCCGGCGGCATGGAAAACATGAGCCTGGCCCCCTATGTGATGCCCGGCGCGCGCACCGGCCTGCGCATGGGCCACGCCAAGCTGGTCGACACCGTGATCCAGGACGGCCTGTGGGACGCCTTCAATGACTACCATATGGGCATCACCGCCGAGAACCTGGTGGACAAGTACGGCATCAGCCGCGAAGCGCAGGACGCCTTCGCCGCCGCATCCCAGCAGAAGGCCTGCGCCGCCATCGAGTCCGGGCGCTTTGCCGATGAGATCACCCCTATCCTGATTCCCCAGCGCAAGGGCGAGCCCCTGGCCTTCGCCACCGACGAGCAACCCCGTGCCGGCACCACAGCCGAATCCCTGGGCAAGCTCAAGCCGGCGTTCAAGAAAGACGGCAGCGTCACCGCCGGCAACGCCTCCAGCCTCAACGACGGCGCCGCCGCGGTGCTGCTGATGAGCGCGGCCAAGGCCCAGGCCCTGGGACTGCCGGTGCTGGCGCGCATCGCCGCTTACGCCAATGCCGGCGTCGACCCGGCCATCATGGGCATAGGCCCGGTCAGCGCGACTAAACGCTGCCTGGAAAAGGCTCAGTGGCAACTCGCCGACCTCGACCTGATCGAGGCTAACGAAGCCTTCGCCGCCCAGGCGCTGGCGGTGGGCCAGGAGCTGGGCTGGGATGCCAGCAAGGTCAACGTCAACGGCGGCGCCATCGCCCTCGGCCACCCCATCGGCGGCTCCGGTTGCCGAGTGCTGGTGAGCCTGCTGCACGAGATGATCAAGCGCGACGCCAAGAAAGGCCTGGCCACCCTGTGCATCGGCGGCGGTCAAGGCGTGGCCCTGGCCATCGAGCGCAACTAATACAACCGCACTAGCCCTGCCCTAGCCTGGCAACTCAGAACGTAGCCCGGATGCAATCCGGGAGCAGACTTTCAGGGAATAGCGCTCCCCGGATTTTATCCGGGCTACAAAAAATGCCGTCCACTTGGCTTAAGTGAACGGCATTACCGCCTAGCCGGGCCCAGGCTAAGCAGGCGCGCCCAACTGCTCCTTGCAGAACTCGACAAACAGCTGCGCCGGCTTGGTCAGCTGCGAGCGCTTCAGCCAGGCGGCGGCCAGCCCGGAGCTGGTCACCGGCTCGGCGATATCCAGCATCAGCACCTTCTTGCCGTCGTAGGTGCATTCCGAGTGCGGCCGGGTCACCAGCAGGGAGAAGCCGAAGCCCTGGCCGACCATGCCGCGCACCATCTCGATGGACGGCGAGCTGAAGACGATATTGGGCGTCAGGCCCAACTCCTCGAACAGGCTGACGAAGTAGGTGCGGCTCGGCTGCACGTCGAGCAGGATCATCGGCTCCAGACACAGGTCGCGCAGCGACACCTGGGCCTGGCCGCTAAAGCGGTGGCCCTCGGGCAATAGCGCATAGGGTTTCTGCGGAGCCATCAGCGCCTCGCTGTCGATGGTCGCATCCAGGTCGTGGTCGTAGAGGATCGCCAGGTCGAAACGTCCGGCGGTCAGGCCCTGCACCAGCTCCTGCTGCTCGCCGTCGCGGATGCGAATCTCCACCCCGGGATAGCGCGCATTGAAGCCGGCGATCAGGCGCGGCAGATAGAGCGGCGCCACGGTCTCGAAACAGCCGATATCGATCTGCCCGGCCACCACGTCGTTGTCGGCCAGGGCGTTCTGCTCGAACTCGCGGGCCATGCGGATCAGCTCCTGGGCCTTCTTGTAGAAGCGCGCGCCGCCCGGCGTCAGCGACACGCCCTGGGCGTGATGGCGGATAAACAGCTGCAGGCCGAAGCTCTCTTCCAGGCCCTTGATCGCCGTGGAGATCGATGGCTGGGCGATATACAGCTTGCGCGAGGCCTCGGCCACGCTGCCGCACTCCACTGTGGTGACGAAATACTTGAGCTGGCGCAAGGTATAGGCGGCCATGCGGTACCTCTTCGATAGTGGCCTGCGCAGGCCATCTTGTTGTGGATTAGCGGTATTCAACATACCCCAGCGGGGGCTTTTCGCCTGCCCAGTTTTTTCATGGCCTGCGAGCATATATTTACTAATTTTCCTTAACGCCAGTCTGCGCCACCATCCGCCTCAACAACCAGGTGACGCCGCGTTTGGCGCTAGGTATGAGGATAAAGGCGATGGTGCACTACAGCGATTGGCAACGGCGGGCGGCCGAGCAAGGCTTTATCACCCAGGCACTGATAGACGGCCAGCTGCGCCCGGCCCAGAGCGGCGCGACCTTCGCCTCGATCAACCCGGCCACCACCCAGCTGCTGGCCGAAGTCGCCGCCTGCGACGCGGCGGATGTCGATACCGCCGTGCGCAGCGCCCGCAGCGCCTTCGACCAGGGTCCCTGGGCGCGCATGGCGCCGCGCGAGCGCAAGCAGGTATTGCTGCGCCTGGCCGAGCTGATCCTGGCCAATCGCGAGGAACTGGCCCTGCTCGACTCGCTGAATATGGGCAAGCCGGTGATGGATGCCTACAACCACGACGTTCCCGGCGCCGCCCAGGTCTTCGCCTGGTACGCCGAAGCCCTGGACAAGCTCTACGATCAGGTCGCCCCCACCGCCAGCGACGCCCTGGCCACCATCCGCCGCGAACCCCTGGGGGTGATAGGCGCCGTGGTGCCGTGGAACTTCCCCCTGGACCTGGCCGCCTGGAAACTGGCCCCGGCCCTGGCTGCCGGCAACTCGGTGGTGCTCAAGCCCGCCGAGCAGTCGCCCTTCTCCGCCCTGCGCCTGGCTCAGCTGGCCCTGGAGGCCGGCTTGCCGAAAGGGGTGCTGAATGTGGTGCCGGGCCTGGGCGAAAGCGCCGGCAAGGCCCTGGGCCTGCATAGGGATGTGGACTGCCTGGCCTTTACCGGCTCCACCGAGGTGGGCAAGTACTTTATGGCCTACGCGGCCCAGTCCAACCTCAAGCAGGTGTGGCTGGAGTGCGGCGGCAAGAGCGCCAATCTGGTGTTCGCCGACTGCCAGGACCTGGACCTGGCCGCGGAGAAGGCCGCCTTCGCCATCTTCTTCAACCAGGGCGAAGTCTGCTCGGCCAACTCGCGTCTGCTGGTGGAGCGCTCGATCCACGATGAGTTCGTCGAACGCCTGCTGGTCAAGGCCCGCGCCTGGCAACCGGGTGATCCACTGAACCCGGCCAGCCGCATGGGCGCCATAGTCGAGGCGCGCCAGGCCGAACGCATCATGGGCTTTATCGACCAGGCGCAGAACCAGGGCGCCACCCTGGCCTGCGGCGGCCAGCGCCTGCGCATCAACGGCTCGGACAACTTTATTCAGCCGACCATCTTCACCGGCGTACGCCCGGACATGCAGCTGGCCCGCGAGGAAGTGTTCGGCCCGGTGCTGGCGGTGCTGCCCTTCGACAGCGAGGAAGAGGCCATAGCCCTGGCCAACGACAGCCCGTATGGCCTGGCCGCCTCGCTGTGGAGCGACGACCTCAACCGCGCTCACCGCGTGGCCAGGCGCCTGCGCGTCGGCACAGTGTCGGTGAACACGGTGGACGCCCTGGATGTCTGCGTGCCCTTCGGCGGCTGCAAGCAGTCGGGCTTCGGCCGCGATCTGTCGCTGCAGGCCTTCGACAAATACAGCCACCTGAAGACCACCTGGTTCCAGCTGCGCCCCTAAGCGCACGCGGCCTGCTGCTGGTCGCACTGTGGTGGTGCACGCGCGCGCTGCGCAGGTCACCGTCCCAGCTGGCGGCGCGCCAATAAAATTTCGCCTGGGGCTTGGGCCCCTGGCCATCCGCTAACACCTAAAGAGGCGAGGTCGTTGCCATGACTGTTGTGCAGAACCCCACCCGTACTACCCGTGACTACCAGGCCCTGGATGCGGCCCACCATATCCACGCCTTCGTCGACCAGAAGGCGCTGAACGCCGAGGGGCCGCGCGTAATGGTGCGCGGCGAGGGCCTGCAGCTCTGGGACAACGACGGTAAGCGCTATCTGGATGGCATGTCCGGCCTGTGGTGCACCAACCTCGGCTACGGCCGCAAGGACCTGGCCGCCGCCGCCAGCCGTCAGCTGGAGCAGCTGCCGTACTACAACCTGTTCTTCCACACCACCCACCCGGCGGTGGTGGAGCTGTCCGAGCTGCTGTTCAGCCTGCTGCCCAGCCACTACAGCCACGCCATCTACACCAACTCCGGTTCCGAGGCCAACGAGGTGCTGATCCGCACCGTGCGCCGCTACTGGCAGATCCTCGGCAAGCCGCAGAAGAAGGTGATGATCGGCCGCTGGAACGGCTACCACGGCTCCACCCTGGGCAGCACCGCGCTCGGCGGCATGGGCTTTATGCACGAGATGGGCGGCATGCTGCCGGACTTCGCCCATATCGACGAACCCTACTGGTATGTCCAGGGCGGTGAGCTGACGCCGGCCGAGTTCGGCCGGCGCTGCGCCCTGCAGCTGGAGGAGAAGATCCTCGAGCTGGGCGCCGAGAAGGTCGCCGCCTTCGTCGCCGAACCCTTCCAGGGCGCCGGCGGCATGATCTTCCCGCCAGAAAGCTACTGGCCGGAAATCCAGCGCATCTGCCGCCAGTACGACGTGCTGCTGTGCGCCGATGAGGTGATAGGTGGCTTCGGCCGCACCGGCGAGTGGTTCGCCCACCAGCACTTCGGCTTCCAGCCGGACACCCTGTCGATCGCCAAGGGCCTGACCAGCGGCTATATCCCCATGGGTGGCCTGGTGCTGAGCCAGCGCATGGCCGAGGTGCTGGTGCAGCAGGGCGGCCTGTTCGCCCACGGCCTGACCTACTCCGGCCACCCGGTGGCGGCCGCCGTGGCCATCGCCACTATCAAGGCGCTGCGCGACGAAGGCGTGGTCGACCAGGTGAAGCACGACAGCGGCCCCTACCTGCAGCAGTGCCTGCGCCAAGTGTTCGACGGTCACCCGCTGGTCGGCGAAATCCAGGGCAGCGGCCTGGTCGCCGCCCTGCAGCTGTGCGAGGACAAGGCCAGCCGCACGCGCTTCGCCAACGAGACCGAGATCACCTGGCGCTGCCGCAGCATCGGCTTCGAGGAGGGCCTGATCATCCGCGCCACCGGCGGCCGCATGATCATGGCGCCGGCCCTGGTGGCCACCCGCGCCGACCTCGACGAGCTGGTGAGCAAGACCAAGCTGGCGCTGGACCGCACCGCCCAGGAGTTCGGCCGGATGTAACGGCCACAGCTCCCCCTGAGAGCCTGTTTACGATCTCGCGAGCTAGAGCCAGACAAGGCAAAACTGGCCGAGGGAGCGGAGTTTACGAGCTGTAAATGAGCATCCCGAGGCTAGTTTTAACGCGGTATGGCCGACGCGCAGCAGATCGTAGACAGGTTCTTAAACAACAACCATGCAGCGCTGCCCCTGGGGCGGCGCCAAGGATTGCTTTTGGCCGTTGGCCAGCCTGCCACACAACTTAAACAACAAGCCGAAAGGCTGTGGGAGAGCTCCATGAAGAAGACCTTGCACCCCCGTTTCACCCATTCCGTTGCGACACTGGCCCTGGCTACGGGGCTGGCGACCGGCGCCCAGGCCGGCACCCTGTCGATCGGCCATACCACCTGGGTCGGCTACGGCACCCTGTACCTGGCCCGCGACCTGGGTTACTTCAAGGAGCAGGGCCTCGACCTGCAACTGACCACCATGGAAGAGTCGTCCATGTATATGGCCGCCCAGGCCTCCGGGCAGCTGTCGGGCTCGGCCTCGACCATCGATGAAATCCTCAAGTACCGCCCGCAGTTCTGCTTCAAGGCGGTGGCCGCGCTGGACGACAGCTTCGGCGGCGACGGCGTGCTGGTGGGCAAGGAGGTGACCAGCCTGAAGCAGCTCAAGGGCCAGCAAGTGGCGGTCAACGAGGGCTCGGTCTCGCAGTTCTGGCTGTCCTACCTGCTCAAGCGCAACGATATGCAGATGAGCGACCTGGATATCCAGAATATGACCGCCGACGACGCGGCCACCGCCTTTATCGCCGGGCGCGTGCCGGCGGCCGTGACCTGGGAACCGCACCTGTCGATGGTGCGGCAGAAGGGCCAGGGCAAGGTGCTGGTGGACAGCACCCAGACGCCTGGGGTGATAGTCGACGTGGTGGCGCTCAACTGCGAGGTCATCGAGCAGCAGCCGGAGGACGTCAAGGCCCTGGTCAACGGCCTGTATCGCGCCGTGCAGTACACCAAGGAGCACCCGCAGGAGGCCTACGCGATCATGGCCAAGGGCGTCGGCGGCTACCTGGCCGACCCGCTGGAAATGGCCAACGCGGCCAAGGGCGTACGCTTCTATGACCAGGCCATGAGCGAGCAACTGCTCGGCAGCGCCGACCAGGCCGGCGAGATCAAGGGCGTGATCCGCCTGGCCAACGAGACCTGGAGCGCGCTGCAAGGCAAACGCTTCGAGGTGCGCTACGACGAACTGGTCGATAGCCGCTTCGTCACGCCATAACCCCTGTCCGTCCCTTCCGCCGGGAGGGACTTACGTTCGCGCAACCTTACGACTGGAGGTGGCCATGGCCACTCGCACATCCTGGCTGCACCGCTGCCTGACCCCCAAGGTCGAGCTGCCGGCCCAGCTTCTCCTCGGCGCCAGCGTGCTCGGCTGGCTGCTGGTCATCGGCCTGTGGGCCGGACTCTCCTACGGCGGCGTGGTGCCGAGCATGTTCCTGCCCACCCCGGGCGCGGTGCTGCAAGCCGCCGCGCGCCTGGGCACCGACGGCACCCTGGCCAAACACATGTGGGCCAGCGTCGAGGTGGTGATGATCGGCTTCGTCGTCTCCTCACTGGTGGCGGTGCCGCTGGGGCTGCTGATGGGCAGCTTTCGCATAGTCCAGGCGTTTCTCGAACCGCTGGTGAACTTTATCCGCTACCTGCCGGTGACCTCCTTCGTGCCGCTGTTCATCCTGTGGATCGGCATCGGCCTGGAGCAGCGGGTGACGGTGATCATCTTCGGTGTGTTCTTCCAGCAACTGGTGATGATCGCCGACGTGTCCAAGGGCGTCGCCAAGGACCTGGTCAACGCCTCCTACACCCTCGGCTCCAACCGCCGCGACGTGCTCTTCCACGTGCTCGGCCCGGCCTCGCTGCCGGGCGTGCTGGATTGCCTGCGGGTGACCATGGGCTGGGCCTGGACCTACCTGGTGGTGGCCGAACTGGTCGCCGCCAGCAGCGGCCTCGGCTACATCAGCCTGAAGGCCATGCGCGGCTTCCAGGTCGACGTGATCTTCCTCGCCATTGCCATCATCGGCCTGCTGGGCCTGGTGACCGATCAACTGTTTCGAGTCCTTCGACTCAAGGTGGCCTCATGGGCGCAGTAACCGCTATGCAAGGTGCCAGCGCGCTGGCGCAACCCCTGCCGGCAACGGCGCCGGCGCGCCTGCGCGTCGAAGAAGTCAGCCTGCATTACCAGACGCCCAGTGGCGCCACCTTCACCGCCCTGGACAAGGTCTCCTTCGAGGTGCCGGACCAGCAGTTCGCCGTGCTGGTCGGCCCCTCGGGCTGCGGCAAGTCGAGCCTGCTGTATCTCACCGCCGGCCTGGCCGAGCCGAGTTCGGGGCGCATCCATGTCGGCGGCCAGCAGGTCGAGGGGCCGGGGGCGGACCGCGGCATGGTGTTCCAGAGCTACACCCTGTTCCCCTGGCTGACGGTGCGGCAGAACATCGAGTTCGGCCTCAAGCGGCGCAATATGCCGGC
>NZ_JAUYNP010000071.1 GCF_030696055.1 Pseudomonas sp.
AGATGCCGAACGAGGCGTTGGAAATGCTCTCGGTGAGCAGCGCCAGCATGATCAGCCCCGGCACGATAAACGCGCCGTAACTGACGCCCTGCACCTGGGTCATGCTCGAACCTATGGCCGAACCGAATACCACGAAATACAGCGAGGTGCTGATCACCGGGGTGGCGATGCTCTGCAACAGGGTGCGCCAGGTGCGCGCCAGCTCGAATCGATAAATAGCCTTGATGGCATAGAAATTCATGAGCGTGATTCCGTTTCAGGTCGTTGAGAAGCGTCGCGAGCGAAGACTAGGCAAGGCGAAATCAGGCGAGGCCGCGGAGTGTACGAGTTGTACATGAGCAGGCCGAGCCTGATTGACTCGCTCCGCTCGCCCTGCGGGTCAGCCGCGGCTGTTACTCCGCTTCGCTCCGTTTCAACGCGGCATAGTCGAGCGCAGCAGCTTCTCATCGGCCTGATACCAGGCTGACGAAGATATCTTCCAGCGAACTCTGGCTGGACTGCAGGTCCTTAAAGTCGATGCCGTGCTGGGCCAGGTCCTTGAGCAGTTCGGCGATGCCGGTGTGCTCGCGCTGGGCGTCGAAGGTGAACACCAGGGCGTGGCCGGCATCGCTCAGCTCCAGCGGGTAGCGGCTCAGCTCGGCGGGAATGCTGGCCAGCGGCTGCTGCAGTTGCAGACACAGCTGCTTCTTGCCGAGCTTGTGCATCAGCGCCTGCTTGTCCTCCACCAGAATGATCCGGCCCTTGCTGATCACCCCGATACGGTCGGCCATCTCCTCGGCCTCCTCGATATAGTGGGTGGTGAGGATAATGGTCACCCCCCGTTCACGCAGGCCCCGCACCATAGCCCACATGTCGCGGCGCAGCTCCACGTCGACCCCGGCGGTGGGCTCGTCGAGAAACAGGATCTGCGGCTCGTGGGACAGCGCCTTGGCGATCATCACGCGGCGCTTCATGCCGCCGGACAGCTCGAGAATCCTCGCATCGCGCTTGTCCCACAGTGACAGGTCGCGCAGCAGGCGTTCCAGGTAGGCTGGGTCGGGCTTCTTGCCGAACAGGCCGCGGCTGAACTTGAGCGTGGCCCAGACGGTTTCGAATACATCGCTGACCAGCTCCTGGGGCACCAGGCCGATCTGCGCACGCGCCGCGCGGTAATCCTGGATGATGTCCTGGCCGCCCACCAGCACCCGCCCGGCGCCCGGATTGACGATGCCGCAGATAATGCTGATCAGG
>NZ_JAUYNP010000073.1 GCF_030696055.1 Pseudomonas sp.
GCCGGTATTCGTGTTCGGCCAGGCTGCTGATATGGCGGTAGTTGAAGCGCTTGAACAGCGACGGCAGGTGCTTGCCGATGCTGTTGTTGATCAGGTGGCCGATATTGTCGCGGTCGTGGGCCTGGAGAAAAGTCAGGCCGCTCTCCAGGTACTCGCGCATCGGCTTATTGATCCGGGCGGCGAATGACGTGATCACCGCCTTCTCGATCCGCCGCGGCCGTTGGGCCAGGGCCAGCAGCGTGGCCGCACCGCCCCAGGAGAAGGACAAGACATGGTCGGCGGCGAAGTGCTCGATCAGCTCCAGCAGAATCTGCGCCTCGTCCTCCTTGCTGATCGGCCGGTCGTGGCGGTTGTGCAGCCGCGATTGGCCGGCGTAGGGCTGGTCGTAGAGCACTACATTGAAGCGTGGTTGCAGGTAACGCAGGGTTTGCGCGAAGGATGCGGTGGTCGCGAGCGAGCCGTTGACCAGGATGATGGTCTTGTCGGCGCCGTCATTGAGGTAGCGCTCGGTATGCACCCGGTACTGATGGTGAATCTCGACTACGGTGGTTTCCAGCCTCATGTCGTTAGCCTCCTGGCACAAGTTGCGTCCTGCGGCCCGCTACAGTGGCTGAGCGCGGTGCTATCGCAGACAGCGGAACGCATGGATCTGATATGCAAGCACGAGCAACCGGGCGGGTTTTACACGGCCCTGTTGCGATTTCCTTGTCACGAACGATCAAGCCCAACGGGGCGTTAGGCGAACAGCTAAATGACCCCCCTAAGTGTTCAATTGGCCTGCAGTGGTTTTTCGGCGGATTGCCCTGCAGCCCAGGACCCACAAAGGCGCGAGCGCCCTTAGAAGCTTGCCGTGACTTATTGGTCACGAGCTGACCTGGGCGTCAGATTTAAGCAGGCGACCCGGGCACATGCAAGGGCGCAGGCGAATTATTCCGTGGAGTTGTGAGCCAGGCCGCGGCAGGCGGGGCGGGCCGGCAACCTTGTTATTTGCCAAGGCTTAGGGCAGGGTCGAGGCATCAGTCTCTTCGCCACTGGAGTCCGTCATGTCAGAGCTGTTCCCGAGCATCGATCCCGCTGGCCTGCTCGAATATTCGGTGGTCTACACCGACCGCTCCCTCAACCATATGTCGCAGTCGTTCCAGGGCGTAATGAAGGATATTTCCAGCACGCTGAAGCAGGTCTACAACGCCCAGGCCGTGGCCATAGTGCCCGGCAGTGGCACCTTTGGCATGGAGGCAGTGGCGCGGCAGTTGGCCAGCGGACAGAAGTGCCTGGTGATCCGCAACGGCTGGTTCAGCTACCGCTGGACGCAGATCTTCGAGATGGGGCAGATTCCATCCGCGGCGCAGGTGCTCAAAGCCCGCCCCGTGGCCAGCGGCCGCCAAGCCGCCTTCGCCCCGCCGCCGATTGAAGAGGTGCTGGCGACCATCCAGGCGGAAAAACCCCAGCTGGTCTTCGCCCCCCATGTGGAAACCGCCTCGGGGATGATCCTGCCCGACGCCTACCTGCGCGCCGTGGCCGACGCCGTGCATGGCGTCGGTGGCCTGTTCGTGCTGGACTGCATCGCCTCCGGCACGCTCTGGGTGGATATGCAGGCCTGCGGCATCGACGTGCTGATCAGCGCGCCGCAGAAAGGCTGGAGCGCCTCGCCCTGCTGCGCCCTGGTAATGCTCAGTGCGGCCGCCTGCGCACGGGTCGAGGCCACCCAGAGCACTAGCTTTGCCTGCGACCTGAAAAAGTGGCTGCAGATCATGCAGGCCTACGAGCAGGGCGGCCACGCCTACCACGCCACCATGCCCAGCGATGCCCTGGCGCGTTTTCGCGACGTGATGAAGGAGACCGCCGCCTACGGTTTCGCCAAGGTGCGTGAGGAGCAGCAAGAACTGGGCGAGCGGGTACGCGCGCTGTTGACCGACAAGGGTTTCCAAAGCGTCGCCGCCCCAGGCTTTCAGGCCCCCGGTGTGGTGGTCTGCTACACCGACGACGGCGAGATCAAGAACGGCAAGAAGTTCGCCGCCCAAGGCCTGCAGATCGCCGCCGGGGTACCCCTGCAGTGCGACGAACCGGCGGATTTCCAGACTTTCCGCATCGGCCTGTTCGGCCTGGACAAGCTGAACAATATCGAGCGCACGGTAAGCACCCTGGAGCAGGCGCTGGATAGGTTATTGGCGGGCTGATGCACTTCAGTCTTCGGCAGCTTTGGCGCCTGTCGAAGACTCACCGAGCTGCTCCGCGCAAACGTCGTGAATGCAGCCGCGCAACCAGCGATGCGCAGGGTCGGCATCCATCCGCGGGTGCCAGAGCATGGCGACCCTGATCTCCGGCGTGGCGAGCGGGAGGGAAAAGCTGTGCATGCCGGCGCGCAGGTTGCCGGTGTGGCGTTCGGGAACCGTAGCGATCAGGTCTGTGGCCCGCGCCAGCGCCAGCGCGGCGGCAAAGCCACCGACTATGGTGACTATCTGCTGCTCCAGTCCAAGCGGCTTCAAGGCGTCATCCAGCGGCCCCTCGATCAGGTCACGGCGCGACACCAGGACGTGCAGGCCGGAGGCATAACGGGTGGGGGTGATCTCGCCCTGGCTCAGCGCGTGGCCCATGCGCACTACGCCGATAAAGCGGTCGCGGAACAACGCCCGCGTGCGCAGCTCCGGGCTCGTCAGCTCGCCGACCACGCCGGTTTCCAGGTCGACGCTGGCGTCGCGCAGGGGCGCGCTGTCCTTGTTTAATTTCTGTACGAAGTGCAGCCGCACCCCCGGGGCTACCTGGCTGATGCGAGCGATGAGCGCAGGGCCGAAGTTTTCTACAAAGCCGTCGCTGGTGCGCAGCCTGAACGTGCGCACCAGCTGCTTGAGGTTGAGCGTCTCACTAGGGCGCAGCAGCGCTTCGGCGTCCTGCACCAGCTGACTGACCCGCTCGCGCAGTTCGAGTGCCCGGGGGGTAGGCACCAGTCCGCGTCCGGCCCTGACCAACAGCGGATCGCCGGTGGTCTCACGCAATCGCGCCAGCGCCCGGCTCATGGCCGAGGGGCTCAGCCGCAAGCGTTGGGCGGCGCGCGCCACGCTGCCTTCGGCGAGCAGCGCGTCCAGGGTAATCAGCAGGTTGAGATCGGGAGTCGACATGCCGCGAATCTAGCACGGCCTGAGCATGGCATGGCGTCAGGTGCATGTATAAAGTGCAAATGCTGCGTCTTCTGCTATGCCGAATGGAGGAATAGGCTCCTGATCACTAGCGTTCGAGAGAGAGGCCTCAGCATGACTTTTATGACCAAGCCAGACACGGCCGGCGGCACTCAGGCAGTCGCTGGCAGTGCGCCACTGCTCCCCTCGGCGCGCTGGGCGCTCGCCAGCCTGTCGCTGTCCATGTTGCTGTCCTCGCTCGGCACCAGCATCGCTAATGTAGGCTTGCCGACCTTGGCGCAGGCCTTTAACGCCGCCTTCCAGGACGTCCAGTGGATAGTTCTGGCTTATCTGCTCGCCATTACCACCCTGATCGTCAGCGT
>NZ_JAUYNP010000077.1 GCF_030696055.1 Pseudomonas sp.
AGGTGGAGGAAGTGCACGCCGATGGAATCTTCGTCGCTTTCCACCTCGATACGCTTGCCGTTGTGGCTGAAGTGGTACCAGTACAGCAGCATGGAACCCAGGGAGGCCATCAGCTTGTCGGCGATGTCGCGGGCACCGGGATGATTGTGGTCGTCCTTCTCAGGCGCCAGGCAGCCCAGCACCGACACGCCGGTGCGCATCACGTCCATCGGGTGGGCGGACGGCGGCAGTTGTTCCAATGCGGCCTTGAGGGCGGCGGGCAGACCACGCAGCGCCTTGAGCTTGGTTTTGTAGGCGGCCAGTTCGGTCTGGTTGGGCAACTTGCCATGTACCAGCAGGTGGGCGATTTCCTCGAATTCGCAGCTGGTGGCGACGTCGAGGATGTCATAGCCGCGGTAATGCAGGTCGTTGCCGCTGCGCCCAACTGTGCACAGGGCGGTATTGCCGGCGGTGGTGCCGCTCAGGGCCACGGATTTCTTCGGCTTGAAGCCGGTGGTGGTTTCGCTGGCGCTCATTATTCTGTCTCCTGCTGTTATCCGGGAAAGTGCTGCCTGCGGGCCGCTTATTTCTTGGCGGCGAATAGCGCGTCGAGGTGTTGCTCGAAGGCGTGGTAGTTGATGCGCTCATACAGCTCCATGCGGGTCTGCATGGTGTCGAGCACATTCTTCTGCGTGCCGTCGCGGCGAATCGCGCAGTAGACGTTCTCCGCCGCCTTGTTCATGGCGCGGAAGGCCGACAGCGGATAGAGCACCAGGGACACGTCGACCGCGGCCAGCTCCTCGGTGGTGAACAGCGGCGTGGCGCCAAATTCGGTGATATTGGCCAGGATCGGCGCCTGCACCCGCTCGGCGAAGGTCTTGTACATCGCCAGTTCGGTGATGGCTTCCGGGAAGATCATATCGGCGCCGGCTTCGATGCAGGCTGCGGCGCGGTCCAGCGCCGAGTTCAGGCCTTCGACGGCCAGGGCGTCGGTGCGCGCCATGATCACGAAGCTGTCGTCGGTGCGGGCATCCACCGCGGCCTTGATGCGGTCGACCATCTCCTGCTGGGAAACGATCTCCTTATTAGGACGATGACCGCAGCGCTTGGCTCCGACCTGGTCTTCGATATGAATCGCCGCGGCGCCAAACTTGATCATCGACTTGACCGTGCGCGCGACGTTGAACGCCGAGCTGCCGAAGCCGGTGTCGACATCCACCAAGAGCGGCAGGTCGCACACGTCGGTGATGCGCCGCACGTCGGTAAGCACGTCGTCCAGGCCGGTGATGCCCAGATCCGGCAAGCCGAGGGAACCTGCCGCCACGCCACCACCGGACAGGTAAATCGCCTTGAAGCCGGCACGCTTGGCCAGCAGGGCGTGATTGGCGTTGATCGCGCCGACCACTTGCAGCGGGTGTTCGGCGGCAACGGCATCGCGAAAGCGCTGGCCGGGGCTGCTGGAAAGTTGGCTCATGACTCACCTCTGGGTTTGGCTGTCTTGGTTGGCGCGCCCTGCCCCATGTTCATGGTGTAGTGACGCTCGATATTGCGCTTGGAGGCCCCGATGTGACGGCGCATCAGCAACTCGGCAAGTTCGCCATCGCGCTCGGCAATGGCATCGAGAATGCGATGGTGCTCGGCAAACGCCTGGCGCGGCCGATTGGGGGTAGCGGAAAACTGCAAACGGTACATGCGCACCAGCTGGTACAGCTCGCCGCAGAGCATCTGTGCCAGGGTTTTGTTGCCGCTGCCCTGGATGATGCGGTAGTGGAAGTCGAAGTCGCCTTCCTGCTGGTAGTAGCCGACACCGGCCTTGAAGGCCGCGTCCTGCTCGTGCAGATCGAGGACCCGGCGCAACTCGTCGATTTCCGTCTGGGTCATGCGTTCCGCCGCCAGACGACAGGCCATACCTTCCAGGGATTCACGAATTTCATAGAGTTCGATCAGCTCGGCATGGCTGAGCGACACCACCCGCGCCCCTATATGGGGAACGCGCACCAACAGACGCTGACCTTCCAGGCGGTGGATCGCCTCGCGCAGCGGCCCACGACTGATGCCATAGGTGCGCGCCAGCTCCGGCTCGGAAATTTTGCTGCCGGGGGCTATTTCACCTTTGACTATGGCGCTCTGGATACGCCGGAAGACCTGTTCGGAAAGCGTTTCAGAATCTTCCTGCACAGGCTCGGGGGACTCGATAAACTCAAGCATATTGTCGACACTAGCTTTGTTTGATGGCGGAAAATTACGCCTAGCAAGGATTAATGTCAAACAATCACGCAACACTGTCGACAATATGTAGCACGACTTCGGGCGCTAAATACGCTGACCTTACTTGCACAAACGCCTATAAGCGCCTGTCACGATAGAAAAATCCCATGCTAGAATGCAGCGCTCTTGTACCTGGCAGAGCATTTTCAAGCTGCCTGCTAGACTCCAGACACCTTGTTCGCTGCACACTCACCACGCCTGCCGGTCGCTCTGATCAACTGCTTGCGCTACACCCGATAGGACTTATGAGACTGAAGCCCTCCATTCTGCTGCTATGTCTGGTATTTTTTCCCGGCCTGAGTCTCGCCGCGCAGAAAACTGTCTATGGGCTAAATGAATACGTCAGGTTGTTCGACCTCGACCTCAAGCTCGCGGCCAAACTCGACACCGGGGCTAAAACGGCTTCCTTGAGTGCCCGGGATATCAAACGTTTCAAGCGCGACGGCGAAACCTGGGTGCTGTTCTACCTGGCCATCGATGAGGCCCACGACAGCCCAATCGAGCGGCCACTGGCGCGCATCAGCAAGATCAAAAGACGTGCAGGCGACTATGATCCTGATGAAGAAAAAACCTATACCGCACGCCCCGTGATCGAAATGGACATTTGCATGGGCCACGCCCTACGCACTATCGAAGTGAACTTGACCGATCGCAGTGCCTTCCTATACCCGCTGTTGATAGGCTCCGAAGCACTCAAGCGCTTCGATGCCTTGGTCGACCCGACGCTTAAATACGCAGCAGGTAAACCTGCCTGTGCCCCCGACGCAAACCTTGGCGCCACCCCTGATGAGTAAATCCCATGCGCTCTCTTAACCTCCATCTGAAAGTCCTGGTCATACTCTTGGTGAGTTTGGGCGTTCTGATTACGGCCTATCAGATTTTCATCCTCGGCATTCCGGTGACCGAAGATGAAACCGATGACTTGTGGAACATCGATGCCAGAGTCGAGTTCCAAGCCAACCCGCGCGATCCGGTTAAGCTGCAGATGTTTGTGCCGCCGCTGGCTCAGGACTACGTCAGCCTCAACGAGAGCTTTATCTCCAACAACTATGGCGTGAGCATCAACCGCGCCGACGGTAACCGCAAAGTTACCTGGTCGGCACGCCGCGCCAACGGCAAGCAGACCCTCTACTACCGCCTGGTGCTGACCAAGCGCTACAGCGGCGAGCCGGCCAAAGCCAAGGGCCCGATCTTCCGCGACAGCATCCCGGTCGAAGGCGCCGAGCAAATCGCCGCCGAGGCCTTGCTCGCCCCTATCCGTCAGCACTCGGCCGACGTCGAAACCTTTATCAGCGAGACCATCAAGCGGGTCAACAACCGCAATGACGACAACGTCAAGCTGCTACTCGGCGGCGATGCCTCGAGCATCAACAAGGCCAAGGTCATCGAGCTGCTGCTGTCGATCGCCCATGTGCCCATGGAGCGCTTGCACACCATTCGCCTGGCGGCCGATATCCAGCAAAGCCCGGAACTCTGGGTGCGCAGCTTTAACGGCGAGAACTGGCTGTATTTCAACCCCGAGACGGGTGAGCAAGGCCTGCCCGCCGACCGCCTGCTGTGGTGGGTCGGCGATGACAACCTGGTCAACCTCGAAGGCGGCAAACACGCGCAAGTCAGCTTCAGCCTGAACAACAGCGAGATGAACGCCATTCGCCTGGCCAAGCTGACCGACGAGAACACCGACGTCGACTTCCTCGAATACTCGCTCTATGGCCTGCCGCTGCAGACCCAGCAGACCTTTATGATCATGGTGATGATCCCGATCGGCGTGCTGATGATCCTGATCCTGCGCAACCTCGGCGGCCTACAGACCCTCGGCACCTTCACTCCGGTGCTGATCGCCCTGGCCTTCCGCGAGACCCAGTTGGGCTTCGGCATAGTGCTGTTCACCGTGATCACCGCCCTGGGCCTGTCGCTGCGCTCCTATCTGGAGCACCTCAAGTTGCAGATGCTGCCCCGGCTGTCGGTGGTGCTGACCTTCGTGGTGGTGCTGATCGCGGTGATCAGCCTGTTCAGCCACAAGCTCGGTCTGGAGCGCGGCCTGTCGGTGGCGCTGTTCCCCATGGTGATTCTGACCATGACCATCGAACGCCTGTCGATCACCTGGGAAGAACGTGGCGGCGGCCATGCCTTTAAAGTGGCGATCGGCACCCTGTTCGCCGCCACCCTGGCGCATCTGCTGATGAGCGTGCCGGAACTGAACTACTTCATCTTCACCTTCCCGGCGGTGCTGATGATTATGGTCGGCTTTATGCTGGCGATGGGTCGCTACCGCGGCTACCGCCTGACCGAACTGTTCCGCTTCAAAGCCTTCCTCAAGGACTAATGCCATGTTCGGTCTGATCAAGACGTGGAAAGCCCTTGAGGCCAAGGGCATCATGGGCATCAACAGGCGCAACGCGGACTATGTGCTGAAGTACAACAAACGGCACCTCTACCCGATAGTCGATGACAAGATCATCACCAAGCAGCGCGCCATCGAAGCCGGTATCGACGTGCCCGAGATGTATGGCGTGATCGACACCGAAAAGGGCATCGACAATCTGCGCGCTATCATCGGCGACAGGCCGGACTTCGTGGTCAAGCCGGCGCAAGGCGCCGGTGGCGACGGCATCCTGGTGATCGCCGACCGCTTCGAGGAGAAGTACAAGACCGTCTCCGGCAAGATCATCAGCCACGAGGAGATTGAACATCAGATCTCCAGCATCCTCACCGGCCTCTACTCCCTGGGCGGCCACCGTGACCGCGCGCTGATCGAGTACCGGGTAACGCCGGACCAGATCTTCAAGAGCATCAGCTACGAAGGCGTGCCGGATATCCGCATCATCGTGCTGATGGGCTACCCGGTGATGGCCATGCTGCGCCTGCCAACCCGCCAATCCGGCGGCAAGGCCAACCTGCACCAGGGCGCCATAGGTGTGGGCGTGGACCTGGCCACCGGGGTGACCCTGCGCGGCACCTGGCTGAACAACAAGATCAGCAAGCACCCGGACACCACCAATGCGGTGGACGGCGTGCAGTTGCCTAACTGGGACGGCTTTATGAAGCTGGCCGCGGGCTGCTATGAGTTGTGCGGCCTGGGCTATATAGGTGTGGACATGGTGCTGGATCAGGACAAGGGCCCGCTGATTCTCGAGCTGAACGCCCGCCCCGGCCTGAATATCCAGATCGCCAATGACTGCGGCCTGACCCATCGCGCCCATGCGGTGGAGGCACGTCTGGCAGAGCTGGCCAAGAAAGGCATTCAAGAAACCCCGGAAGAGCGCATGCGCTTCTCCCAAGGGTTGTTCGGTCATGTCAGCATCGCCGAGATCTGAGCACCTTAAGCAATAAAAAGCCCGGACTTGTCCGGGCTTTTTTATCGTCGCCAAACCACCTCGCCACGAGCCACAGCCTGCTAACGCACTATGGCCAGCTCGAAGGCTCCCTCATCGCCGTGGGCATGGCTCTGCATGCCGGACTCATCGACCGCCAGGTCTTGCAGCGGGCGTTTGAAGGGCTTGTTATCCAGGGTCTGCAAGGTGCGATCTTCATCTGTGGTCAGCAGCAGCACATAACGTTCGCCGGCCGCGGCCTTGACCTGCACCGTGCCCTCGATAAAGGCGTAGCGATACCAGGTTTCGCCATGCAGTTGATAGACCGCATCGCTGACCAAGCGGGTCGGCCGCTTGCCCTCATCGAGGAACAGCAGGGAGGGATAGACCATCTGCTTATTGGCGAAGCTGCGCACCCGCAAGCCGAAGTTATGCTGGGAGCGCGGCAACTTGAGCGCGGCGTAATAACTCTTGCCCATGGGGAACTGCAGGCTCGGCGAGAAACGGTTGAGCTCCTCATAACGCGGCTCGGCGGCGCTCAGCTCGCTGAAGGCGTCATCGGCCAACTGCCCGCAGCACAGCTCCAGCAGCTGCGCATAGCGCCCTTCCTGGGCCTGCTCGCTGCCGGCCAGCAACGCCTGCATGGCCGCGCTGGGCTGACCATCGAGGCCAGGCAACTGCTGCGGCTTGCTGGCAAACTCGAATTCACGGCCCTGGGTAAAAGTCTCCGCCTGGTTGGCTGCCGGGCCAGTCTTGACCTGGCGCTGCCCGGGCAACGGCGCGTTATGCATCCGCCCCTGATCATCGACCCAGGTGAAATAACGGCCATCGCGCTCATCCCGGGCAAAATCATGCCCCTCCAGCACCTCGGAGCTGATGTATTCGGCCGAACGCTCCCCCGTATCCAGCACAGTTTCATCGGCGCCGCCCTGCAATTGGGTGCCGGCATGGAAGCTGTTGTGCAGATTGCCGTTGGCATCCACCCAGGTGAAGTAGCGCCGCTTGCTTTCGCCGGCGACCTGCGCCCCTGGCCAGCCTGAAACATTGTCGGCCTTAAACCGAGCCTGATCGCTCTGGCTGATAGTGCGCTGCGCCTGGCGTTGATGCGCCGCATAACTGGCATCGACAAAGCTGTTATGCACCCGGCCCTGGTCGTCCACCCAGGTCAGATAGCGACCGCTGCCCACAGCTGCGGGCGCAAAGATCAAACAACCGCTCAACAACAGCATACGCATGGCAAAAACCCTAGAAGGTGGTGCGGTAGGTCAGAGCCAGCACATAGGCTTTGACGCTGGTTTTCACGTTCAGGTCGGCATAGGGGTTGTACACCATGCTGTCGATGTCCGAGCAGTTGATGTTGCAACTGGAGCGCGCCGGGATGTCCTGCTTGCTCACCAGGTAGTTGAAACCTATATCGATCACCGTGTCCTTGTCCCACTGGTAGCCCGCGCCCAGGCCATAGAGCTGGGCATCCCCCAGCGGCGCCAGCACGTCCGCCTTGTTCCCCGGGATAGCCGAGGGCCGCGGCTCGTAGCCCATGCGCAGGCTCAGGCGGTCGTTGACCTGGTATTCGACCCCCACCGCCCAGCTCCACACCGACTCGTAGCCGCGATCCAGGATGATGCTGGTCGAGGTGGCGTTTTCCGGGGAGAACAGGCTGGCAATGGTCAACACATCCAGCTGGCGGTCGAACTCCAGCTCAAATTTGTCCCAGGCGGCGTAATCGGTCCACTTGATGTCCAGGTTGATCTGCCAGCGGTCATGGGGCTTGAGCTTGATCCCGCTGGCGAAGTGAGCCGGATAGGTCATGTTCAGCGAGACGTTGCCCTGCTCCTTGTCGAACAGGCCATCGGGGGTCAGGGTATTGAACACCGCGCCGATAAAGGAGCTGTCCAGGCCCTGCCAGAAGCCTTGCCAGTCCTCCGAGTAATCGACCACATAACGCCCCTTCAGGCGCATCTTGGCCTCGCTCTGGTACACCGCGCCGAGGGCGAACCAATCGCTCGGCTCCCAGAGAAAACCGAGGTTCCAGGTCGGCGACAGAGTCTGCTGCATGTCGATATCGATATTGGCGATATCGGTAAAGGGGCCGAGTTCGCCGCCGCAAATATTCAGGAAGAGCTCGAGGGGGTTGTCATCGACTATGCACAGCGCATCCTGGGCCACACCGATAAAACCCGTGAGTATCCCCGGCGCGCGGAAGTCCTGGTTCAGCGCCATGGCCTGATGGGAAAAACCGACCGACAGGCCCAGCGACAACTCATCGTTGACCTGATAGGCCAGCGAGGGCGAGAAATAGGTCAGGCGCTGGATCACCAGCTCCTTGCCCTGGTAGCGCCCCGGGTCATCGTCGTCACGGGCAAAGCCCAGGGCTTGCGGGGTGTACATATTGGTGGCGAAGGTGAACTTGGAGCCCGGCGGGTTGACCGACAGGCCGGCCAGGGGCGCGAACAGCACCGGCAACTCGGTCGCCCCACCGACGCCGGGCAAGTACATCATCGCGGCGCTAGCGCTACTGGAGGTATTGGCCACCGAGTCATCGTTCAGCCCGAGAAAGTTGCTGCCGTAATCTGCCGGCGCATCGAAGTCCGCGCGGATATCCATCACCCCGGTGATGAACTTGACCGTGGTCTGCCGGCCCTTGAGCTTGCTCAACGCCGCCGGGTTGTAATGCACCGAGTCGATACCGGTGAAGTCCGCCGTCACCGCATTGCCCAGGGCCATGGCCTTGGGGCTGCCAATGGTCAGGTTTTGCGCCAGCTGCGCCTGCGCGCTATTCGCGCAGAGTAAAGCGGCCCCGATAATCGCCCGCATCAGCGGCGAAATTCGCATCGTCATAAGAGATTCGCTCGCGCTTATTGGGCCTTCAGGCCTTTGATATCCAAAGGCATGGAGATGCCCAACAACACATCCGGCGAGTCTTCGGTCATGCCGAAGCCGGCACTGACGTTGATGATCTGATCCGGTGTGGTACGCAAGCCCAGGGAGAAGTTCATCACCGCACTGGTCTGCCCGCTGCCTTCCAGCTCACCGTCGGCGAAGCTGTAGGTGGGTTTCAGCGAGTGCGACATCTGGTAGGAGGTCGCCAGCGACACGTCGTAGGACAGCGCATAGGCGAAGCCCATGCTCAGGGAGAAGCTGGAACCCGGATCGACCTCTTCCAGCAAGCGGCCGCCGCGTACCTGGCTGATGCCCTTGATCGGCAGGTTGTAGGTGTAACCCAGGGAGCCGAACAGCACCACCGGGTCGACCACATAGGAAACGTTAGCGCCGACCCCCAGGCTGTAAGAACCGCTGCCGGTGGCCAGTTCGCTCTGGCTATTGATGTCGTAAGGGCTGTCACCCGTGGGCAAGCCCAGGTTGGCGTAGAGGGTGGTGACCGGCTTGCCGCGCAGCGAGGTCCAGGGCTGCCAACGCAGGCTGGCGGAGATATCCCCCAGGCTGTAGGCATCCAGGTCGCGCTCGGTATCGTATTTGGCCACCAACGGCATGCGCATGCTGAAGGTCAGGTTGTCCCACACGCCATAATCGAAGGTGAAGGAGTTGGTGAAGCTGTGCTGCGCCTCGCTCTGGCTCACCACGCTGAAGACATTGTTGCCGCTGCGCACGGTCTCGATGACGGTATCGCGCAGCAGCGAATAATCGAAACCATAGGTCAGGGTACGCTCACCCTTCTTCAGCAAGGTGTAGCTCTTTTCCGCCGCCTGAAACACTTCCTCCAGCGCCTTGGCGCTGTCGGCATCGTCTTCCTGCTTGCTCAAGGCGTCCCGCGCCTGCTCGACCGAAGCCGGATCGGCCCAGGCCGCCGCACTGCTAACCGAGCACAGCATGGCCAGCCATACACACCCTAAAACTCTCATGGCGCAGCCCCCAAATATTATTGTTATGTCGGGCAATTACTTACGGCGGATATATTGGATATCGCCGGCGGAACCCAGCTCTGTGGCCTGGTTCTCGCTGAACTTGGTGATCTGCGGAAACTCGCGAAATGCCAGCAAGCTGACGGTGCGGTCATCGATGATGCGCAAATCCTGCTCGCTCAAGGCCAGGGCATTCGGCGGCTCGTTACCGCTCGGGAAAATCACGAACAGCACGTTCTGATCCCAGATTTCTTCGAAACGGCTACGGGTAAAACTGATATTGCCCAAGGCCGGATCGGCCACGAACACGTGGTCGTTATAGACGTCGCGCACCACCACGAAATGCTTGAAGCCGGCATATTCGATCGGCACTATCGCCGGATGCTCTAGGCCATCCAGGTCGGCGAAGGCGGCGCGGAAACCGCCACTCTTGTAGCCCAGGGCGCTGACGAAGCGCTTCATGTCGAGCAAGGAAAAACCGCGGCGCTCGACTATCTTGTCGGCCTCGCCAAACTGCAGCAGCCCCTCCATCACCTGGCGCTCTTGCAGGTTGCGGCCGAGGAAATAATCCAGCAGCGAGGTCAGGGCCGCCGAACCACAGCTGTAGTCGTAGGCCTGACGAATGACATTGCGAAACTGCAGCTGAGTCATGGGCTCCAGCGTCACCGACTCACGCAACGCCGCATTGCCCAGCGGCTGGCTGATATTGACCGTGCCGGGCGCCGGCGGCTTGGTATCCACCGCCTCGGTAAAGCCCCACAGGCCAATCAGACTGCCTAGCAAAATCTCGATCATTCGCCCACTGCGCTCCTCTGCATCAAGAGAAAAGCCTTAGCGGCCGAGGCCGATAAGACTTTTCTGCTCACGCGACTACTGAATGAACTCAGTGGCCCCAGATTTTCACTGTGGTGCCGGCCATGTTCATGTCGTTGATCGCCAGGGAACCGATGCTGGCGGCGCTGGCGTTGCCCACCTTGATGGCGCCAACGCTCAGCTGACCGGTGATGGTCGGCAGGCTGATCTGCAGTTGCTGGGTACCGCTGCCATTGGTCACCACGTCGACCATGACCGGGGCGCTGTCGGAAATGTTGAAACCGGTGAAGGCCACGGTTTCCATGCGCAGGGAACCACCGTTGGCATCGCCATCGGTGTAGGCCAGGCTGCCGATGGTGCCGTTGAAGCTACCGGAGATGCTGATGCCGTCCTGACCGGTTACGGTGGCCAGGGCGGTGTCGTCCATGGCTTTGAGCTCAGCCTGAGCCATAAAAGGAACAGCCAGAACAGCGGCGGCCAGAGCCAGTTGCTTGAGGGTTGTCATTGTTATTGTCTCCACAGTTCACTAATGGGTGGTCCCCGGCACACTGCCTCGGACTCCTGTCCTCATCAGCCGGCGGCTCGCGCCGTTCACCAGGTCCGGCACTGCTTCCTTAGTCGCGCCAGGCTTGGAATCGTGAAGCAGTTCGCTTCTCGTCCTGGCGTTAAAACTACTGGTGCAGCGCCGGGCTGCCAGCCCATCCAAGGGATGGAGCGCCAACAGCCGTCCTATTAGCGGATAAAATTCAGGCCTCGCTTAACAATCCCAGGCTTTTGCCTTTCAACACCGCCTGGGTGCGGCTGCGCACGCCAAGCTTGGCGAACAGGTTATGCAGGTGCCACTTGATGGTGGCTTCCGACAAATGCACCGCCTGGGCGATATCGCGGTTCGACAACCCGGCGGCCACAAAGCGCAGTATTTCTCGCTCCCTGTGACTAACATCTTGATTTTCATCGAAATTATCAAGATCGACGGCCAGCCTTCGGCACTGCTCGCGCAACTGCTCGGCCAACCCCTGCCAAGCCCCCGCGCGTTTCGGCTCGGCGCTGTACCAGGCTTCCCACAGCGGTAACAGCCACAAGGCATCATCCAGGAACATCCGCCGATAACCGCTCAACCAAGCGTCTTCCACGGTCGCCTTGAACAAGCCGAAGGCTTTTTCGCTGTTACCTTTGCGCCAATACGCCACAGAAAGTAACAAGGCCAGGCGCAGGCGCCGGTCCCTATGGTGTTCCGCCGTCTGTTTGGCCAGGCAGGCTTCCAGCGCCGTCTGGGCTTTGTCCGCCCGCCGCTCGGACAAGGCCAGGCGCGCCTCGGACAGCACCTGCACGGTTTCCGCATCGCCATAGCGCCCCGGCGGCAGTACCGCCAGATGTCGCTGCAACTGCAAACAGATGCGCTCGGCCTCGTTCGGCCGGCGCAGCCACAGCAGAAACTGCACCTTGCAGCTCATGCCCAGGGCGTACACCCGTTCATAGCCGGGGCCGTGCAGGGTTTCCAGCCACTCATCGAGTTCCAGCAACGCCGACTCGCCCTCGCCGGCGAAGAAGCGCGCCCGGGCCATCACCAGCTTGCCGCGGCTGACCAGTTCGATGGGCGTGGCCACGTCGCGCCAGGTGGTGGCCAAGGGCAATTCGGCCAGGATGGCGGCATGCCGATCCTGCTCATACAGCAGATCGGCGTAAGCCAAAGCCAGCGGACCACCGACCCGGCTGCGCCGCCCGAATACCTGCTCGACCCGCGCCCGCGCACTTTCCGCGAGCACCCGGCCGCGCTCGGGCTGGCCCATTTCCTTGCAGATCAGCGCCTCGATCAGGCTGACCACGGCATGCAGGTACTGGCTTTCCACCTGCTGCAGATTATCCCGCGCCACCGCAATCGACTTGGCCGCCTCGCCGTATTCGCCGAGCAAGGCATAAGACGCGGCCTGCACGCAGGACAGGCTGGCACGGAACACCGGCTGGTTATCCGGCACCAGGGCCAGCCAGTGGCGCGCCACCTTCAGGCAACTCTCCAGCTTGTCCTGGTACAGCAGCACCAACGCCTTGAGCACCTGGGCCACCGCCAGCAACACCGCCAAGCCGAAGTGCAGCGGCTTGCCGCGCCCCTGCATCAGGCGCGCGCTGATCTCCTCGATCAGCGCCTCGGCTTCGGCATATTTCTGTTCGAAGGCCAGCTGCCAGGCATAGAAAATCTGGAATACCGGGTGCTCGCGGATCACCTCGGCCGGCACATCCTTGAGGATTGCCAGGATGCCGTAGACCTGGTTGCCGGCAATCAGGCTGGCCCCCTGGCGCTCCAGCAACTCGGCGGCGAAGGCATAGTCGCGGGCGCGCAGGGCATACTTGATGGACTTGTCGGTCAGCTCGTGGCTCTCGCACCAACGCGCCGCCGTATGCAGCAGATGGGTCGGGTCGCCCTGCTTGCCCAGGCGGCCCTGGAGAAACTCGGCGAACAGGTGGTGGTAACGGAACCACAGCCCCTGCTCGTCCAGCGGGATGATAAACAGCTGCTCCTTCTGCAGGCGCTGCAGCATCTGCACGCCGTCGCCACGACCGGTCAGGGCATTGCACAGCTCGGCATTGAACTCATCGAGCACCGAGGTCTGCTCGAGAAAGTGCTGCTGCTCCTGCGGCAGGTTATCGAGCACATCCTCGGCCAGGTAATCGGCGATATCGCGTTCGGTGCCCGACAGGCCGGCGAGAAACTCGCGGCGGTCCGGGTGCCGGGCCAGGGCCAGCGCCACCAGATGCAAGGCGGTGATCCAGCCTTCGGTGCGCGCGTGCAGCAGGTCCAGTTCTGTTGCGCTGAGCTGCAGCTGCTTGAGCTGATGAAAATAGGCTTCGGTTTCCGCCCGGGTCAGGCGCAAATCCTCGGACTGGATCCACAGCACCCAGTCTGCGCTGGCAGTCGGCTTATCGAGAAAACGCGACTGATAGCGCGTGCTGCCGATCAGCCGCACATTGGCCGGCACCCGCTTGACGAAGTAGTCGACCAGCGGGCCGAGCCCCGCGTGGCGGATACGGTGAAAGTCATCGAGGATCAGATACAGATCGCCCTTGACCCGCCTCAGGTCGGCGATAAAAGAGTCCAACAGCGCCTCAAAGGGCAAGCTCAGGTCATCACGCAGCAAGCGTGCGGTGTTCTCCCCGAAGCCGGGCAACTGCGCCGCTATGGCCGCGATCAGGTAATGCAGCAGGCGCTGCGGCTCGCTGTCCGCCTCATCGCAGGACAACCAGGCCACCTGGGCGCCAGCCTCCAGCAAGCGCAGGCGGAACTGGCTGAGAATGGTGCTCTTGCCGAAACCGGCCGGGGCGCTGAGCAGAATCAGGCGCTGCTGGCGGGCGCTGAACAGCCGCTCGATCAGCGCCGCGCGGGCGAGCAAGGGGCGGCCGCTGGAGTCCGCGGGAAATAGCTTGGTGCGCAGCAGGGGTAGCCCGCGCAGGCGTGGCGATGTGGGTGCATTCATGGTTCTAAGAGACTCAGCTCGCGGGCTCGGCGGATGGCTTGGGTGCGGTTACGCACCTTGAGCTTTTCGTAGATGTTGTGCAGGTGCCACTTGACCGTGCCCAGGGCCAGCGCCAGTCGCTGGCCGATTTGCTCATTGGACAGGCCTTGCGCCGCCAGGCAGATCACCTCGCGCTCGCGCTCGGTCAACCCCTCGTCCGGCACCTCCAGCGACTGCCGCGCGCCCTGCCCTGGCCAGATGGCCAGCAGGCCGCGAATAAAGCCCTGCAAGGCCGGCTGGCGTTCGGCAGTTTCGAGTTGCTGCAGGAGCAGGCGAATGGCCTCGCCCTCCTCGACGAACAGGCTGCGCACCCCTTCGCGCTCGGCCCCGATCAGGCATTGCACCAGCAGGCTCTGGGCGCGCTCCTGGTAGCCCAGGCGCTGGTAACTGAGCGCGGCCAGCAGGTCCAGGCGCAAACGTTGCAGGCCATGCCAGTTATCCAGCAGCAAGCCGCGCAGCTGGGTGATCTCATGCAGGGCTTCGCTGTAATGGCCGCGCGCCTGTTGCAGGCGAATACGGGTCAGGCCGCGCACCCACAGCACCGGGTTGAAACGCATCTGCTGGTAAGGCTCGGCCAGCTTGGCCCAGTCGACCGTTTTCAGGCGTTGCTCGGCGCGTTTGAGGCGATCGGCGGCCGGTTCCTGGAGTATCTGCGCCACCTCATCGGCCACCGCCTGGGCATAGAAGCGCCAGGACTGATTGCGCGCCGACAGGTTCTGCATCAGCACCAGGCTGGCGTAGGCCTCCTTCGGGCTGTCCTGCATGCGCTGCACATGCGCCATGCACAGCATGCCCTGGGCATACAGATCGACCGGGTTGATCACATCGACTGTGGCCAACGCCCAGCGCAAACGCTCCTCGATCCCCTGCAGGCGCCCCTGGTGATAGGCGATCAAGGCTTCGGTGATAGTCGGCAGCGCCAGGGCCCGGGACCTTTCCGCGAACCAGGGAATGACCTTGGCGCGCAACTGGGCGAAGAGCAGTTCGGCCTGACGGATCTGACCCTGTTCCAGGCACAGCAGCACCTCGATATTGGCCAACTGCATGTCCAGGTAGCGGCCTTCGAGAAAATGATTGCGCTGCTGCGCCAGCGCCAGCAGGCGCTTGGCCGGCTCCGGCTGGGCCAGCATGACATTGGCCAGGGCGCCCACAATCAGCATCGCCACTTCGAGGAAGGCGGTGTGCTGGCCCAGCTGCACCTCGACCCGGCGCGCCAGGGCGATGCAGGTCTGCAGGTCATCCTTCTGCAAGGCGATCACAGCCTTGATCGCCAGGGTCGCCAGCAGCTTGTCGCTCAGCGGCCCGCTGCTTTTCGCCTCGCCCCAGCGTTCCAGTTGCTCATCGAGCATGCGGTTGGCTTCGTTCAGCCCCAGCTCGGCGGCGCGGGTCCAGATATCGGCCAGCACCAGCACCGGAAAACGCTCGGCTATTTCGTCCGGCACATGCTGGCGCCACTTGTAGATGCGGTGCAGCTGGCCGCGGTTGATCAACTCCAGGCCACAGCCATCGACCAGCGCCGCGAGCATCTCCGGGTCTTCGGCGAGGCAGGCGTGCTCGATGGCCAGGTTCTGCATATGGTGGTTGGTGAACCACAGGCTGGCATTGAAATGCAGTTGCTTGAAACGCTCGGGATCGCGTTCTTTCAGGCGCGCACGGAGGAATTCGGCGAACAGGTTGTGGAAGCGGTACCACTGGCGCTCGCGGTCCAGCGGCAGCAGAAACAGCTGCATGGCTTCCAGCTCTTCGAGCAACAGCTGGCCACCCTGGCGCCCGGTCAGGGCGTTGGCCAGATCGCCACTGAGTTGCTGCGCCACGCCCAGGGCCAAGAGCAGCTCCTGCTTGTCCGCCGGCAGTTGTTCGAACACGCTACGCAGCAGGTACGCGCCCACCGCGGCCTGATCGGTGCCCATATCGGCGATCTGGGCCCCGGCCTGAGGCTGATGGCGCAACCACAGGCTGGCCAGGTGCACGCCGACCATCCAGCCCTCGGTCTGGTTGTACAGGGTGCTGAAGGCCACGGCATCCAGCTGCAAGCCGCTGCGGGCGAGGTAGTCGCGGGTTTCCGTCTTGCTCAGACGCAGTTCCTGCTCACCGATTTCCACCAGCAAGCCTTTGGCACGCAAGGTCGCCAGGCTCAGGGCCGGCTGCGAGCGGCTGCCAATGGCCAGGGTAAAGCCGGCGGGGGCGAACTTGATCAGGCGATTGAGCGCCGCGATCAGCTCGCCATCCTGGATCAGGTGCAGGTCGTCGAGCACCAGCAGCAAGGGCGTTTCCAGCTGCGCCAGGTCCACCAGCAGGCTTTCCATCACCGCCGCCACGGGAACCCGCATGGTGTTCTGCAGATAGGCCTGGGCCTCTACGCCAACGCCTGGCAACAGGCGGGCCAGGGTTTCGATCAATTGCAGGAGAAAACGCGAGGGCTCATCGTCGCCAGAGCCCAGCGACAACCAGGCCACGGCACAACCCGCCAGCGCCCGCGCCTTGGCCAGGGCCACCAGAGCGCTGGTCTTGCCAAAGCCTGCGGGGGCCGCCAACAGCACGACACGGGCGTGGGCGTTGGCCGCCAACGCCGCTTCCAGTTGCGGTCTGATCAGGTATTCGACAGATGCCTGGGGCGGCGTCAGTTTGGAGCGCAGCAGACTACCCGCGGCTGGATCTACAACTTCACCCATGGCCTTGATCCCGTAGTAATTATTGTTTTGAACGTCATAGTGAGCATCCGGGGACCCATTCATACTAATGAGCCGAGGCATCCCGAGTAAACCCATGCACCAGCTCTAGGATGAATGTTGGCGACGTTCTACAATCGGCGTCCGCGCTTGTATGAAAGCCTCGCATGCCTACTTGTCTTGTACGGGATCTGCCTTATCGCGCAGATCCCGCCTGTTATTTCAACGCCATCGCGCACGCCCCGGGTGCGGTGCTGCTCGATGCCGGACGTCCGACCGCGCAGCGCGGACGCTATGACCTTATCAGCGCCTGGCCATTGGCAGAGCTGGCGCCTCTGGCTGACGAAACGGCCAACGACTTCCTGCAGCGCTTGCGCAGCAGCCTTTCCAGGCTGGGACCGGCCGAGGCGCCGGCGGCCAACCCACTGCCCTTCGTCGGCGGCCTTATCGGTTACCTCAGTTATGACTTCGGCCGCCGTCTGGAACAACTGCCGGAACAGGCCATCGATGACCTGGGTCTGAGCGATGCCCGCTTCGGCCTATATGCCTGGGCCTTGATCAGCGATCACCAACGGCAAAGCAGCCAGCTGGTGTTTCATCCCAGCCTGGCCGTCAGCGAGCGCGAGCGCTTGTTCAGGCTGTTTAGCGCCGTCTCAGAGCAGGTTAGAGAGCCCTTTAAACTGCTTGGCGCCTTTCAGGCCGATATCGATCAAGCCAGCTACCGCCAGGCGTTCGAGCGGATTCAGGCCTATATCCAGGCCGGCGATTGCTACCAGGTGAACTTCGCCCAGCGCTTTCGCGCGCAGTACCAGGGTTCGCCCTGGACGGCCTATCAAGCGCTGCGGGCGGCCTGCCCGACGCCCTTCTCCGGCTACCAGGCGCTGCCCGGTGGCGGCGCCATTATCAGCCTGTCGCCCGAGCGCTTTATGCGCATCAGCCAGGGCCAGGTAGAAACCCGCCCGATCAAGGGCACCCGGCCGCGGGACAACGACCCCGCGCTGGACGCCGCCCAGGCCGCGGCCCTGCTCGCCAGCCCGAAGGACCGGGCGGAAAACCTGATGATCGTCGACCTGCTGCGCAATGACCTGGGCCGCAGCTGCCGCATCGGCTCGGTGCGGGTGCCGGAGCTGTTCGCCCTGGAGAGCTACCCCAATGTGCATCACCTGGTCAGCGCGGTCACCGGCGAACTGGCGCCCGGCAAAGATGCCCTGGACCTGATCGCCGGCAGCTTCCCCGGCGGCTCCATCACCGGCGCGCCGAAGATCCGCGCCATGCAGATCATCGACGAGCTGGAACCGACGCGCCGCGCCCTGTATTGCGGCTCCCTGCTGTATCTGGATGTACGCGGGGAAATGGACAGCTCGATCGCCATCCGCAGCCTGCTGGCCAAGGACGGGCAAATCAGTTGCTGGGGCGGCGGCGGCA
>NZ_JAUYNP010000089.1 GCF_030696055.1 Pseudomonas sp.
CTGGCCGACGAAGCCGCTGATCGGGGCGCGGATTTCGGTACGCGACAGGTTCAGTTCGGCCTGGGCCAGGTCGGTGCGGGCGCTGGCGATCTGCGCCTCCAGGCGTTTGATTTCCGCATCCAGGCTGCCCACTTGCTTGCGTTGGGCTTGCAGGTCGGCTTGGGCCTTGGCCACTTGCGAGCGGGCGATGCGGCTGTCGGCGGCCAGGGTGGTGACGCGCTCTTCCGAGACATAGCCGGGCTTGCGCAGAGTTTGCGCGCGGGACAGGTCGATCTTCGAGCGGCCCAGGGACGCTTCGCTGGCCGAGACATCGGCCTGGCTGGCGGCGATCAGGCTATCCTGCTGGCTGAGCTTGCTGCGCGCCTGGGCCAGCTCGGCTTCGCGGGTGGACAGGGTGGCTTGCGCCCGTTGCTTGGCCAGTTCGAAGTCGGCGCTTTCCAGCACCAGCAGCAACTCGCCTTGCTCGACGTGCTGGTTGTCCTGTACCAGCACCTTGTCGATGCGCGCACCGAGCTGGCTGGACACCCGGGTGATCTCGCCTTGCACGTAGGCGTTGTCGGTGCTCTCGAGCAAACGACCGACCAGTAGCCAGCGGGCGAACAGGGCGGCGGCGATCAGGCCGAGAATAGCCAGGAAGATAAACAGGCGGCGTTGCAGTTGGGCAGGCATGGCGGGTGCTCGAAGCTCGGGCAAAAGTGTAAGTGAATCTAACAGTGTTCCTTTCTAGCCTGTAGTCGCTAGACTTCGGAAACTTTGTTGCTTATAGGGAACAATCATGGGGCTGGATGACGCCTTGATCTTTACCCGCGTGGTCGAGTGCCACAGCTTCACCCAGGCCGCGCTGGGCCTGGGCATGCAGAAGTCCACGGTCAGTCGGCGCATCGCCTTGCTGGAAGAGCGGCTCGGGGTGCGCTTGCTCAATCGCACGACCCGCAAGCTCAGGTTGACCGAGGTCGGCCAGGCCTATTACGAGCGCTGCCGGCAGATCATGCTGGACTTCGCCGAAGCCGAGCAGGCGGTGATGCAGTTGCAGCAGGAACCGTCCGGGCTGCTGCGCATCACCATGCCCATCGAGTTCGGCCAGTTGTTTCTCGGCCGGGTGCTGGGCGAATTTATGCGCCAGTACCCGCAGATCAACGCCGAAGTGGAACTGACCTCGCGGCCGGTAGACCCGGTCGAGGAGGGCGTGGATATCGCCATCCTGGTCGGCCAGCCGCAGGACTCCACCTTGATCGCGCGCAAGCTGTTCGAGAGCGCGCGGCGGCTGTGCGCTAGCCCGGACTACCTGGCCCGCCATGGTGTTCCGCACAGCGTGGCCGACCTGGCCAGCCACCGGGCGATTCTCCTGCCGCCGGACTCGCCGCGTTATTGGCCGCTGCTCGGCGAAAACATCGCCTGTCAGCGCGTGTTGAGCTGCAACAACATCACCTTCGCCCGTGAGGCGGCGCTGGCCGGGGCGGGTATCGCCGGCCTGCCGATCATGATCAGCGAGGCGGCCATCCGCGCCGGGCAGTTGGTCGAACTGCTGCCGCAGGCGCGCCTGCCGATCAGCGAGCTGTATGCGGTCTATCCTTCCAGACGCTTCCAGGCGATGAAGGTCAGAACCTTCCTCGACTTCCTGATGCGCAGCCTGCCGGGCGCGGAAGGCCAGTTGCTGGAGCCAGTGCCAGCGGCCCTGTTACCATCGGCGCCTTAATCCGTATTCGCTTCAACTCTTCGAGAACTTCCATGACCACCGTCCGTACCCGTATCGCGCCGTCGCCCACCGGCGATCCGCACGTAGGCACCGCCTATATCGCCCTGTTCAACCTGTGCTTTGCCCGGCAGCACGGTGGCGAGTTTATCCTGCGCATCGAAGACACCGACCAAGTGCGCTCGACCCGCGAATCGGAACAGCAGATCTATGACGCCCTGCGCTGGTTGGGCATCGAGTGGAGCGAAGGCCCGGACGTCGGTGGCCCCCATGGCCCGTATCGGCAGAGCGAGCGCGGGCATATCTACCAGAAGTACAGCGCCGAGCTGGTGGAAAAAGGCCATGCCTTCCATTGTTTCTGTAGCGCCGAGCGTCTGGATAAAGTCCGTGCCGAGCAGATGGAAGCCAAGCAGACGCCGCGTTATGACGGCCACTGCATGCACCTGCCGGCTGCCGAAGTGCAGCAGCGCCTGGCGGCTGGCGAACCCAATGTGGTGCGCATGAAGGTGCCGACCGAGGGTGTGTGCGTGGTGCCGGATATGCTCCGCGGCGAGGTGGAGATCCCCTGGGATCGCATGGACATGCAGGTGCTGATGAAGACCGATGGCCTGCCGACCTACTTCCTGGCCAACGTGGTCGACGACCACCTGATGGGCATCACCCACGTGCTGCGCGGCGAGGAATGGCTGCCGTCGGCGCCCAAGCTGATCCTGCTGTACGAATACTTTGGCTGGGACAAGCCGCAGCTGTGCTATATGCCGCTGCTGCGCAATCCGGACAAGAGCAAGCTGTCCAAGCGCAAGAACCCCACCTCCATCACCTTCTACGAGCGCATGGGCTATCTGCCGCAAGCCATGCTCAACTACCTGGGGCGCATGGGCTGGTCCATGCCGGACGAGCGCGAGAAGTTCAGCCTCGACGAGATGATCGAGCACTTCGATATCCAGCGGGTGTCCCTGGGTGGGCCGATCTTCGACCTGGAGAAGCTGTCCTGGCTCAACGGCCAGTGGATGCGCGAGCTGAGCGTCGAGGAGTTCGCAGCCGGCGCGCAGAAGTGGGCGTTCAACTCCAACTACCTGATGCAGATCGCGCCCCATGTGCAGGGGCGGGTGGAAACCTTCAGCCAGATCGCGCCCCTGGCCAACTTCTTCTTCGCCGGCGGCCTGACCCTGGACGCCGAGCTGTTCGAGCACAAGAAACTCTCGGCGGAGCAGGTGCGCCAGGTCATGCAGCTGATCCTGTGGAAGCTGGAAGCGCTGCGCCAGTGGGAGAAGGACAGGATCACCGGCTGCATTCAGGCGGTGGTCGAACACCTGGAGCTGAAGCTGCGCGACGCCATGCCGCTGATGTTTGCCGCCATCACCGGGCAGGCCAGTTCGGTGTCGGTGCTGGACGCCATGGAAATCCTCGGTCCGGACCTCACCCGCTTCCGTCTGCGTCAGGCCATCGAGTTGCTCGGTGGTGTGTCGAAGAAGGAAAACAAGGAGTGGGAAAAGCTGCTGGCGGCCATTGGCTGACCGCTAGGCGTCTGTTCGAGGATGGCAATTTGTAGGTTGGCGCTGAGGAACGAAGCCCAACAAAATCACCCTGTTGGGCTTCGCGGAGCTCAGCCCAACCTACAAAAATCCCTATTCTCGGCCCGGCTCCTATGTAAGTGGTTGTTCTGTCAGCATAAAAAAACCTGCTGCGGGCTAAAATTTTGTTGACAGTACCCAGGGGCGCACTTAACATGCGCCCCGTCCTTGAGATGGGGCTATAGCTCAGCTGGGAGAGCGCTTGCATGGCATGCAAGAGGTCGACGGTTCGATCCCGTCTAGCTCCACCAATCTCAAAGCCGAAAGGCTTGCCACAGTTGACTCTTAGAGTTGACTGAGTTTTGAAGGGTATCTGCGTCCCCTTCGTCTAGTGGCCTAGGACACCGCCCTTTCACGGCGGTAACAGGGGTTCGAGTCCCCTAGGGGACGCCACTATTTCCAGCCGCAATGCTTCGGCGTTGTGTGTCGAGAGACGTTAAATCCGGGGCTATAGCTCAGC
>NZ_JAUYNP010000100.1 GCF_030696055.1 Pseudomonas sp.
TCCGGGTTGCCGGTCATGCTGATCAGCTTGATGCCCAGGCGTTTGATCAGCGGCAGCAGGGTCACGATTTCGTTGGTGGTGCCGGAGTTGGACAGGGCCACAATCACGTCATCGCGGGTGATCATGCCCATGTCGCCGTGGCTGGCTTCGGCCGGATGGACGAAAAACGCCGTGGTGCCGGTGCTGGCCAGGGTGGCGGCAATCTTGTTGCCGACATGCCCGGATTTACCCATGCCCACCACCACAACCCGGCCCTTGCTGCCCAGGATCAGCTCGCAAGCGCGCACGAAGTCGCCGTTGATGCGTTGCAGCAGGTCCTCGATGGCCTCGAGTTCAAGGCGAATGGTGCGCTGCGCAGATTGGAGTAATTCGTTGGACTGGCTCATGGCGTCTCAAGGGGCGTGCTGAGTAAAAGGCGACGATTATAGCGGGAAAGGTGCGCCTGCCCAGCACTTCCACCATGGCCCGGTGCTCGGGCGCTGGATCAGACTGTGATCTGCAGCCCCATGTTGAACTTTGGGCGGGCAAATACCTGGTGTTATAGTTCGCGCCCATTTTCGGTCCGTTCGACGGTTGTAGTGCCCTTTTCCCGAGGCGATGCGTCTGTCAGGCAAGCTTTTAGCAAGGAGTCCAGATGAGCGCCGAGAATCCCTATGCAGTCGAGCTGAAAAGCCTGAGCTTTAAGCGCGGCGAGCGGGATATATTCAAAAATGTCGATATTCGCATTCCGCGCGGCAAGGTCACCGGCATCATGGGGCCTTCCGGGTGCGGCAAGACCACTCTGCTGCGCCTGATTGCCGCCGAACTCAAGCCGACGCAGGGCGAGGTCTGGGTCAACGGGGTGAATCTGCCGAGCCTGTCGCGCAGTGAATTGTTCGATATGCGCAAGCAGATGGGCGTGCTGTTTCAGAGCGGTGCGCTGTTTACCGATCTGGATGTGTTCGAGAACGTGGCTTTCCCGCTGCGTGTGCACACCCGGCTGCCGGAAGAAATGATTCGTGACATCGTGCTGATGAAATTGCAGGCCGTGGGCCTGCGTGGCGCCCTGGATCTGATGCCGGATGAGCTGTCGGGCGGCATGAAGCGCCGCGTGGCGCTGGCCCGTGCCATCGCCCTGGACCCGCAGATTCTGATGTACGACGAGCCATTCGTCGGTCAGGACCCGATCGCCATGGGCGTGCTGGTGCGTTTGATTCGCCTGCTGACCGATGCGCTGGGCATCACCAGCATAGTGGTGTCCCACGACCTGGCGGAAACCGCCAGCATCGCCGACTACCTCTATGTGGTGGGCGACAGCCAGGTGCTGGGCCAGGGCACGCCGGATGAATTGATGAATTCGGACAATCCGCGGGTGCGCCAGTTTATGCAGGGTATCCCGGACGGTCCGGTGCCTTTTCACTATCCGGCGGCGAATTACCGCGACGATCTATTGAGGGGGCGCTGATGCGCAAGACATCTGTGCTCGAACGTATTCGTCTGTTCGGTCGAGCCGGTATCGATGTGGTCGCCACGCTGGGCCGTTCCAGCCTGTTTCTGCTGCACGCGCTATCTGACGGCGGCTCACGGGGCAATGGCTTTCAGCTGCTGATCAAGCAGCTGTACTCGGTGGGGGTGATGTCCCTGGCGATCATAGTGGTGTCGGGGCTGTTTATCGGCATGGTGCTGTCGCTGCAGGGCTTCAGCATCCTGGCCAAGTACGGCTCGGAGCAGGCGGTGGGGCAGATGGTGGCCCTGACCCTGCTGCGTGAACTGGGACCGGTGGTCACCGCGTTGCTGTTCGCCGGGCGCGCCGGTTCGGCGTTGACTGCGGAAATCGGCAATATGAAGTCCACCGAGCAGCTGTCCAGCCTGGCCATGATCGGCGTCGATCCGCTCAAATACATAGTCGCGCCGCGGTTGTGGGCCGGTTTTATTTCGATGCCCTTGCTGGCGATGATCTTCAACGTGGTCGGCATCTGGGGTGGGGCCATGGTCGCCGTCGATTGGCTCGGGGTTTATGAAGGCTCGTTCTGGGCCAATATGCAGAGCAGTGTTTCGTTCCGCGAAGATGTGCTCAATGGCGTGATCAAGAGCGTGGTCTTCGCCTTTGTCGTGACCTGGATCGCCGTGTTCCAGGGCTATGACTGTGAGCCGACTTCGGAAGGTATCAGCCGTGCCACCACTAAAACCGTGGTGTATGCCTCGCTCGCCGTGTTGGGGCTGGACTTTATTCTGACCGCTTTGATGTTTGGAGATTTCTGATGCAGAACCGCACGCTGGAAGTGGGTGTCGGCTTGTTTATGTTGGCCGGGTTGTTGGCTTTGTTGCTGTTGGCGCTGCGGGTCAGCGGCCTGAGCATGGGAGCGAGCGATGGCACCTACAAGGTGTATGCGCACTTTGAGAATATCGCCGGACTGACGGTCCGATCCAAGGTGACCATGGCCGGGGTGACCATCGGCAAGGTGACGGCGATCGACCTGGATCGCGACAGCTACACCGGGCGCGTCACCATGGTCCTGGATAAGCAGGTGGACAATCTGCCGCTGGACTCCACGGCCTCCATCCTCACCGCTGGCCTGTTGGGCGAAAAATATATCGGCCTCAGCGTGGGTGGCGATGAGGAAGTGCTGCGCGACGGCGGAACCATTCAGGACACTCAGTCGTCACTTGTATTGGAAGACCTGATTGGCAAGTTCTTGCTCAATTCGGTCAATAAAGACCCGGCCAATTAATAAGGGGATACCTCAGATGATCAAGGCACTGCGCTACAGTCTTTTCCTTTGCTTGACGCTTATGTCGCTGTCCGTCCTCGCGGCGCCGGCCGCCCATGAGGTGGTGCAGCAGACCACCACCGAGTTGCTGGCAGACCTCAAGGCCAATAAGGAGCAATACCGCACCGATCCGGCGGCCTTCTATAACGCGCTGAACAACATTCTCGGCCCGGTGGTGGATGTCGATGGCATTTCCCGCGGCGTGATGACGGTGCGTTTCTCCCGCAAGGCCACGCCGGAGCAGATGACGCGCTTCCAGGAAAACTTCAAGCGCAGCCTGATGCAGTTCTATGGCAATGCCCTGCTCGAGTACAACAACCAGGATATCCGCGTGCTGCCGGTCAGCGGTCAGCAGGACCCGCAGCGCACGGCGGTCAATATGGAAATCAAGGACGGCAATGGCGCGCTGTACCCCCTGTCCTACACCATGGTCAGCCTGGACGGCACCTGGAAGATGCGTAACGTGATCATCAACGGGATCAACGTCGGCAAGCTGTTTCGCGACCAGTTCGCCCAGTCCATGCAGAACAACGGCAACGACCTGAACAAGGTCATCGACACCTGGGCCGATACAGTGGCCAAGGCCCGTCAGAGCACGGGTGAGTCGTGAGTCAGGCCGCTATCAGCGAGCTGGCGCCAGGTGTATTGCAGCTGGCGGGGGAGCTCGACTACCTGAGTGCGCCGGCGCTGCGCGAGCAGGGCGCTCGCCTGATCGGCGCCAGCCAGGGCGGCGTCTGCGTGATCGACTGCGCCTCTGTGGCCAAGTCCAGCAGCGTGGGCCTCTCCTTGTTGCTGGCCTTTATGCGCGATGCCAGCGCGGCGGGCAAAAGCCTCAGCGTGCGCGGCCTGCCCGAGGATATGCGCGAGATTGCCGGCGTCTGCGGCTTGCTCGAGGTGTTGCCGCTGGAGGCTTGAGGCGCGGCGCCGGCCGGGTTTCGGTCGGCCGGTGGCAATGCGGGGTTCGCAGGCGGGGGGCTTTTTTGTATGATGCTCGGCCCGCGAGCGTCCGCTCTGCTGTCGTTACTCCATGCATTGATCGAGGTTGAGCATGCAGGCCTTAGAAGTGAAGAGCCTCCTGGAGGCTAAATTGCCGAATACCCAGGTGGAAGTTGAGGGCGAAGGCTGCAACTTTCAATTGAATCTGATCAGTGATGAGTTGGCCGGCCTGAGCCCGGTCAAGCGTCAGCAACAGATCTACGCTCACCTGAATGCCTGGATTGCCGATGGCAGCATCCATGCGGTGAGCATGAAATTCTTCAGCCGTGCCGATTGGGCCGCGCGTTCCTAAGCCTGCGGGCGACGAGAGAACTATGGACAAACTGATTATTACCGGCGGCGTGCGCCTCAATGGCGAAATCCGCATTTCCGGGGCGAAGAACTCCGCCCTGCCGATTCTCGCCGCCACTCTGCTGGGGGATGCCCCGGTCACCATCTGCAACCTGCCGCACCTGCACGACATCACCACCATGATCGAGCTGTTCGGGCGCATGGGCATCGAGCCG
>NZ_JAUYNP010000101.1 GCF_030696055.1 Pseudomonas sp.
CGCCGCCAAGGCACGATTTGCAGGCCGTTGAGAAACTACTGCGCTCGGCTATGCGTCGTTGAAAACAGCCTCGGAATGCTCATGTACAGCTCGTACACTGCGCTTCCTCGGCTGTTTTCGCCTTGCCTAGCCTTTGCTCGCTACGTTTTTCAACGGCCTGTTAGAATCCGCCGCTTATCGAGGCGATACGAGCGATGCCATGAGCGAACCCATACGTTTGACCCAGTACAGCCACGGCGCTGGCTGCGGCTGCAAGATTTCCCCCACGGTGCTGGAGGTGATTCTGGCCGGTAGCGGCGCGCAGAATCTCGATCCGAAACTCTGGGTAGGCAATGCCTCGCGCGACGATGCGGCGGTGTATGCGATAGATGAAGAACGCGGCGTGGTGTCGACCACCGACTTCTTTATGCCGATAGTCGATGATCCCTTCGACTTCGGCCGTATCGCCGCCACCAATGCCATCAGCGACATCTACGCCATGGGCGGCGATCCGCTGATGGCCATCGCCATCCTCGGTTGGCCGGTCAATCGATTGCCCCCGGAAGTGGCCCGCGAAGTGATACGCGGCGGCCGCTCGATCTGTGACGAGGCCGGCATTGCCCTGGCCGGCGGCCATTCCATCGATGCGCCGGAGCCGATCTTCGGCCTGGCAGTCACCGGCCTGGTGGAAAAGCGCCATATGAAGCGCAACGACACCGCCACGCTCGGCTGCCGGCTGTACCTGACCAAGCCCCTGGGCATCGGCATCCTCACCACCGCCGAGAAGCAGGCCAAGCTGCGCCCCGCGGATATCGGCCTGGCGCGGGACTGGATGTGCACCCTGAACAAACCCGGCAGCCGTTTCGGCAAGCTCGACGGCGTGACGGCGATGACCGACGTCACCGGTTTCGGCTTGTTGGGGCATCTGGTGGAAATGGCCGACGGCAGCAACGTCACCGCACGCATCGAATACAACCGTGTGCCGCGTCTGCCGGGTGTCGAGTATTACCTCGACCAGGGCTGCGTGCCGGGCGGCACCCTGCGTAATTTCGACAGTTACGCGAGCAAGGTCGGGCGCGTGCAGGAATTGCA
>NZ_JAUYNP010000110.1 GCF_030696055.1 Pseudomonas sp.
CACCTTCGGCCGCGCCATCATCATGCCCAACCTGCTGCCGCCGGTGCGCAACGCCAGCGAAGCGGATGCCTACCGCCAGCGCATCCTCAGCGCGCGCCCGGCCGCCAGCCGTTTCGAGCCGCTGATGGTGCTCTATCTGACCGACAGCACCACGCCGGATGAAATCCGCGCGGCCAAGGCCTCGGGCTTCGTGCATGCGGCCAAGCTCTACCCGGCCGGCGCCACCACCAACTCCGATTCCGGCGTGACCAGCATCGACAAGATCTTCCCGGTGCTCGAAGCCATGGCCGAAGCCGGCCTGCCGCTGCTGGTGCACGGCGAAGTGACGCGCAGCGAGGTCGATGTATTCGATCGCGAGAAGTTCTTTATCGACGAACACCTGAGCCGCGTGGTCGAGCGCTTCCCGACGCTCAAGGTGGTGTTCGAACATATCACCACCCGCGATGCGGTGCAGTTCGTTCAGAACGCCTCGGCCAACGTCGGCGCGACCATTACCGCCCATCACCTGCTGTACAACCGCAACCATATGCTGGTCGGCGGCATCCGCCCGCACTTCTATTGCCTGCCGATTCTCAAGCGCAACAGCCACCAGGAAGCCCTGCTGGATGCCGCCACCAGCGGCAGCACTAAGTTCTTCCTCGGCACCGATTCGGCTCCCCATACTCAGCACGCCAAGGAAGCCGCCTGCGGTTGCGCCGGCTGCTACACCTCCTATGCTGCCATCGAGCTGTATGCCGAAGCCTTCGAGCAGCGCAATGCCCTGGACCAGCTGGAAGCCTTCGCCAGCAAGAATGGCCCGGACTTCTACGGCCTGCCGCGCAATAGCGACCGCATCACCCTGGTCCGCGAAGACTGGACCGCCCCGGCTAGCCTGCCGCTGGGCGAACAACGGGTGATCCCCCTGCGCGCCGGTGAGACCCTGCGCTGGCGCCTGCTGGAGGAGAACGCGTGAGCGCAGACCTGTACGACGACGAACTCGACAGCAGCAGCCACTCCGGCCCGCGTCACCCCATGGCCGCGCGTTTCCGTGGTTACCTGCCGGTGGTGGTGGATGTGGAGACTGGCGGCTTCAACTGCGCCACCGATGCCCTGCTGGAAATCGCCGCCACCACCATTGGCATGGATGAGCAGGGGCTGCTCTACCCGGAGCACACCCAGTTCTTTCGCGTCGCGCCCTTCGCAGGCGCGAATATCGAGCAGGCGGCGCTGGACTTCACCGGCATCAAGCTCGACCACCCGCTGCGCATGGCGGTGACCGAGGAGCACGCGCTGACGGAAATCTTCCGCGGCCTGCGCAAATCGTTGAAGGCCAATAGCTGCAAGCGGGCGATCCTGGTCGGGCATAACAGCAGCTTCGACCTGGGTTTCCTGAATGCCGCGGTGCTGCGCACCGGCATCAAGCGCAACCCCTTCCACCCCTTCTCCAGCTTCGACACCGCCACCCTGGCCGGTCTGGCCTACGGTCAGACCGTACTGGCCAAGGCCTGCCAGGCCGCCGGCATCGACTTCGACGGCAAGGAAGCACACTCGGCCCGTTACGACACCGAGAAAACCGCCGAACTGTTCTGCGGCATAGTCAACCGCTGGAAGGAAATGGGCGGCTGGATGGAGTTCGACGACTAAAGCCACGCCCTGGCGGATAGCAGTTTATAAAAAAGCCCCGCACTAGGCGGGGCTTTTTTATGCTGCGGCGCAGGCATCACCTGCGCCGCCACCTCAAGCGCTTTGCGCCAGGTCCATCAGCTCGCGGTTAGCCACGGCATACATGGCGTAATCGGTGCTGGTGGCCGAACGCAGCTCGCCCAGCATCAGCTTCCAGCGATCGACCAGGCGACGGTGCTGATCCAGCCACACGGAGGCGCGCTCCTCGATATCCGCAGGGCCTTCGGCCATCTGCAGCACCGACACGGTAATGGCGCGCTGCTGCCAGTCCAGGTCATCGCGGAAGGCTTCACGGGCCAGGGCTTGCCAGTTGTTTTCCACCGGCAGGCTGGTGATCTGCTGCAGGTACCAGGACAGCTCCAGCGAACCGCCGATGGCGAAGTAGGCGGCGGCCACCCGATCCGGTTCCTGAGCGGTGACATCGGACGCCTCGATAATTGGCAGCAGGGTGTACAGATGGCTGGTGCCGGCCACCACCCGCGCCAGTTCTTCCGGTACGCCAGCCTCCACATAGGTCTGGAAGCGGGCCAGCCACTGCTCGCGGGCCGGGCCTTCGAGCAGCTCGTCCAGACGCCCCACCAGGGCCTCGATGCGCGGCGCGAAATGCGCCACATCGCGGGCCGCGTCCAGGTCGTTGCGCCGGCTGCGCAGGAACCAGCGGGTGGCGCGGCGACCCAGACGCATCAGCTCGTCCATCAGCTGCAGCTGCAGCTCGGCCGGCACCTTATAGTCCAGCGCCTCGATCTGCTGCCACCAGTGCGGCAGGCGGAACAGGTCGCGCACTATCACGTAGGCGCCGGCGACATTCGCCGCGCTCATGCCGGTGGACTCCTTCAGGCGCTGCACGAAGGTGATGCCCATATGGTTGACCAGGTCGTTGGCGATCTGGGTGCTGACGATTTCGCGCTTGAGGCGATGACGACGCATCTGCTCGCCGAACTTCTTCGCCAGCAGCGGCGGGAAGGCGGTTTCCATCTCACGCGCCAGGTACTCGTCATCCGGCACCCGGGACTTGAGCAAGGACTCCTTGAGGTCGATCTTGCTGTAGGAGATCAGCACCGACAGCTCCGCTCGGGTCAGGCCCAGGCCGTTGTTGGCGCGCTCGTTGAGCTCCTCGTCGGTGGGCAGGAACTCCAGGGCGCGGTCCAGCTTGCCGGCCGCTTCCAGGGCCGACATCAGGCGCTTGTACTCGCCGACCCGCTCGCGGGCGCGGCGTTCGGCCAGGGACAGGGCCTGGGTCTGCTTGTAGTTGTTGCCCAGCACCAGGCCGCCGACCGCATCGGTCATTTCCACCAGCAGCTTGTTGCGCTGCTTGCCGGTCATATCGCCGGCGCCGACTATCTCGCCGAGCAGGATCTTGATATTCACCTCGTGGTCGGAGCAATCCACGCCACCGGCGTTATCGATAAAGTCGGTGTTGCTCGCCCCGCCATTCAGGCCGTACTCGACGCGGCCCAGTTGGGTCATGCCGAGGTTGCCGCCCTCGCCCACCACCTTGGCACGCAGCTCGCGGCCATCGACGCGCAGCAGGTCGTTGGCCTTGTCGCCGACGTCGGCGTGGCTTTCCTTGCTCGACTTGACGTAGGTGCCGATACCGCCGTTCCACAACAGGTCCACCGGCGCCTTGAGCAAGGCATTCAGCAGCTCGGTGGGGGCCAGCTTGTCGGCGCTGATGTCGAAGCGCTCTTTCATCTGCGCGCTGATGGCGATGCTCTTGGCGCTGCGCAGGAAGATGCCGCCGCCTTCGGAGATCAACTGGGTGTCGTAGTCGGCCCAGCTGGAGCGCGGCAAATCGAACAGGCGCTGACGCTCGACGAAGCTCTTGGCCGCATCCGGGTTGGGGTCGATAACGATATGCATATGATTGAAGGCCGCCACCATCTGCAGGCTCTCCGACAGCAGCAGACCGTTGCCGAACACGTCACCGGCCATATCGCCGATGCCGATGACGGTGACGTTGTCCTTCTGCACGTCGATGCCGCGCTCGCGGAAGTGGCGCTGCACCGAGACCCAGCCACCCTTGGCGGTGATGCCCATGCCCTTGTGGTCGTAACCGGCCGAACCGCCGGAGGCGAAGGCGTCGTCGAGCCAGAAGCCATAGTCGGCGGCGATGCCGTTGGCGATATCGGAGAAGGTCGCGGTGCCCTTGTCGGCCGCCACCACCAGGTAGGGATCGTCGCCATCATGGCGCACCACGTTCTGCGGCGGCACCACGGCGCCTTCCTTGAGGTTGTCGGTGATATCCAACAGACCCGAGATAAAGATGCGGTAGCAGGCGATGCCCTCGGCCAGCACTTCATCACGGGTGCCGCCAATGGGTAGACGCCGCGGGATAAAGCCGCCCTTGGCGCCCATGGGTACTATCACCGCGTTCTTCACCTGCTGCGCCTTGACCAGGCCCAGCACCTCGGTGCGGAAGTCTTCTTCGCGGTCCGACCAGCGCAGGCCACCGCGGGCCACGTCGCCGAAGCGCAGGTGCACGCCTTCGACCCGCGGGCAGTAGACGAAAATTTCGAACTTCGGCGTCGGCCGCGGAATATCCGGAATCGCCCGAGGGTTGAGCTTAAAGCTGAAGTAGCTCTTCGGCGCACCGCTGGCATCGGTCTGGTAGAAGTTGGTGCGCAGGGTGGCTTTGATCAAGTCAAGGTAACGGCGCAGGATGCGGTCTTCGTTGAGCACCGCGACATTGTCCAGGGCGGCGAGAATCGCCTGTTCGAGCTTCTGCTGCTTGTCCGCCAGGTCGTTGCCTGCGAGCTTGCGCGCCAGGTAGAAACGGGTGCGGAACAGACGCACCAGCTCCTTGGCGATATCGGCATGGTTGACCAGGGTGCTGGCGATATAGCTCAGGTCAAAGCCCAGGCGAATCTGCTTGAGGTAACGGGCGTAGGCGCGCAGCAGCGCCACGTCGCGCCAGGGCATGGCGGCCATCAGCACCAGGCGGTTGAAGCCGTCGTTCTCCGCCTCGCCACCGACGATATTGACGAAGGCGCCCTGCAGGGTGTCGTTGAGTTGCTGGATATCCACGTCCAGGCCTTCGGCATAGGTGAAGGCGAAGTCGTGAATCCAGAACTCGCGGCCGTCGGCGCGGCGCAGCTTGTAGGGGAACTCGCCGAGCACGCGCAGGCCGAGGTTTTCCAGGATCGGCAAGACGTCCGACAGCGGCAGCGGCGTATCGGCGTGGTACAGCTTGCAATGCAACTGCTGCCCGTCCTGGATCATCGGCTGGTAGAAGCTCATCACCAGCGCGCGCTCGCTGTTCAGGCTGAGCAGGTGCTGCATGTCCACCACCGCCGAATGCGGGGCGAAACGCTCGCGGTAACCGGCTGGGAAACCGCTGGGGAATTCGGTCAGCACTTCGGTGCCCTGGGCTTCGCCGAGGCTATCGACTATCAGGCTGCTGTAGTCGTCTTTCCACGAGCGGCAGGCCTGGATCACTTCTTTTTCCAGGCGCACCGGGTCGATCTGCACGCGATTTTTCGGGTCGATCTTGAGGATAAACTGCACCCGCGCCAGCACCGACTCGGAGAAGAAGGTCCAGAACTCGCAATCGGTGGCCTGCAGGCGCTCCATCAGCACCTGCTGGATCTTCAGCCGGGTTTCGGTGGAGTAGACATCGCGCGGCACGTAGGCCAGGCAGTAGCAGAAGCGGCCATAGGGATCGCGGCGTAGGAACACGCGGATCTTGTTGCGCTCCTGGATCTGCACGATGGCCATGGTGGTGTTGAACAACTCGTCCACCGGCGTCTGGAACAGGTCGTCGCGCGGCAGCACTTCCAACACTTGAGCAAGCTCCTTGCCCAGGTGGGCGCTGCTGTCGAAGCCCGAGCGCTGCTTGATCTCCGCCACCTTACGGCGGATATAGGGGATGTTCCACACGCTTTCGGCATACACCGCCGAGGTGTACAGGCCCATAAAGCGGCATTCCTTGATCACCTTACCCTTGCTGTCCAGCTCACGGATGGACACCAGGTCCGGGTAGGCCGGACGGTGCACACGGCTGGGCACCGCGGCCTTGGCGAAGGACAGCAGTTGCGGCTCACGCAGGTAGCTGACCGCTTCCGCCTCGATATGCGTGTCATCGGCTTTGAGGCCCATGCGCAGGCGCTTGGACAGCCCGAGCAGGGACTTCTCGTCATACACCAGGCTGCCGCCGCCCGCGCTGTCGGCGACGGTGAATTCTTCATAACCGAGGAAGGTGAAGTGGTCGTCGAGCAACCAGCTCATAAACACCTTGATCTCTTCCAGCTCGGCGCCTTCGACCTTGAGCTTGGCCTTGTCCAGCCAGGCCAGCAGTTCCTTGGCCTTGGCCTTCATCGGCTGGAAGTCGGCCACGCTCATGCGCACATCGCCGAACACTTCGTGCAGGACTTTTTCCAGGGTCTTGAGTTCGCCGGTGTTGGAGCAGCGATCGATCTCCAGGAACATCAGCGCTTCCTGTTGCACATCCTTGCCCTGGGTCCCCTTGGGCAGGATTTCCTGCAGTTCGCCGCTCTTGTTGCGGCGCACGCTAAACACGCTGTTTTGCAGGGTGTGGATGCTGTAACCGCGACGGTTCAGCTCCATGCGCACCGAGTCGACCAGAAACGGGATGTCGCTGTGGAGGATTTCCACGGCGGTGTGGGTCGACTGCCAGCCGTGCTTTTCGTAATCGGGGTTGAATACCCGCACCTCGGGCTTGCTCGGTTCGAAGCGCTCCAGCACTCGCCAGGACGACAGGGTGCAGCCGACCAGATCGGAGAGGCGGCGCTGGGTCAGTTCCTCCAGGGCGATGATGCCGAAGAATTGCTCGGCAAACAGGGCTACTTGTGGCAGGGCCTGTTCACTGACGTGCTGCGCCAGCGCCGTTTGCAGGTGGTGCTGAAAATCGGCTTTGCTGGCCGCCGTAAAGAACGCCATGGGAGTGCTCCGTTTTGCTTGTTATTAAATTAGGGTCTGTTGCCGTTTCGCGGCGAGCCGCGTTGCTGCGCCAAATGGCGCCAGGCAAGGCGCAGGGCGCCGGTAATGGTCGCTCCCTTGCCAAGTCCTGCAACGCCGCCTGGCGCCATTTGCCGCGCAACCCGAAGGGACGGGCCTGTTTTTGCGCGCTGCTGCGTTTCTCGTCGCTCATTTGGAATAACCAAACCACGCTCCTCGTGCCTTGCCCCGCGCAAAAATAGGCTCCGTCGCGGCCGCATCGAACCGGCAACAGACCCTAGGGGCAGTGCGAGGCATGACACTCGCCACAACCTTGTTGTTCAACGTTAGTCTAGGAGGCAGCGATTGCATTAAAGTGGCTGCCACTTAACTCTGGCGAGGCTCAAGACTCGCCGGTCACATTTGCCGGATGAGCTTAACGATGGAACACCGTGAAGCGCTTGTCGCGCTGCGACATTTTCTTTCAAGTCAGATCCTCGGCCAGGAAAAACTCGTCGAAAGACTGCTGATTGCCTTGCTCGCCGACGGTCATATGTTGGTCGAGGGCGCTCCTGGTCTGGCCAAGACCAAGGCGATCAGGGAACTGGCCGAAGGCATCGAAGCCGAATTCCATCGCATCCAGTTCACCCCCGACCTGCTCCCCGCCGATATCACCGGCACCGAGATCTACCGCCCGGAAACCGGCAGCTTCGTATTTCAGCAGGGGCCGATCTTCCACAACCTGGTGCTGGCCGATGAGATCAACCGCGCCCCGGCCAAGGTGCAATCGGCGCTGCTCGAGGCCATGGCCGAGCGCCAGGTCAGCGTGGGGCGCAGCACCTATCACCTGTCGCCGCTGTTTCTGGTGATGGCCACGCAGAACCCGATCGAGCAGGAAGGCACCTACCCGCTGCCAGAAGCCCAGCTCGACCGCTTCCTCATGCTGGTGAAGATCGGCTTCCCGGATGCCGGCGTGGAACGCAAGATTCTCGCCCAGGCCCGCGGCGAAGCGCTGCACGGCGAAACCAAGCCGGAGCAACGGGTCAGCCAGCAGGCGATCTTCGCCGCGCGCCAGGAGATCCTCGGCCTGTATATGGCCGATGCGGTGGAGGAATACCTGGTGCAACTGGTGATGGCTTCGCGCACCCCGGCCAAGTTCGACCCGGAGCTGGCCGAGTGGATCGCCTACGGCGCCAGCCCACGCGGCTCGATCGCCCTGGATCGCTGCGCGCGCGCTCATGCCTGGCTGGCCGGACGCGATTTCGTCAGCCCGGAAGATATCCAGGCGGTGCTGTTCGACGTGCTGCGCCACCGCATCATCCTGTCGTTCGAGGCCGAGGCCGCCGGCATCGATCAGGACCGCGTGGTGCAGCGCATTCTCGACGTAGTGGCGGTCGCCTAGATGCCGCAACAAGCCGCACAGCGGGCCCCGCTGAGCCATGCATAACCAACCCACGCAACCCGGCGTCCGTGTCAGCCTCGGCGAGCTGATCGAGATGCGTCACCGCGTGCGTGAGGTGCAGCTGTTCTCCACTCCCGCGCGGCGCAGCCCGCTGATTGGCCTGCACCACTCCAAGCTGCGCGGGCGCGGCGTGGACTTCGATCAGGTGCGGGTCTACCAGGCCGGTGACGACGTGCGCAGCATCGATTGGCGGGTCACCGCGCGCACCCAGGAGCCGCACACCAAGCTGTTCCATGAAGAGCGCGAACGGCCGATCTATATCCTGGTCGAGCAGAGCAAGCGGCTGTTCTTCGGCTCCGGGCTGATGTTCAAGTCGGTGCTCGCCGCCCAGGCCGCCAGCCTAATCGGCTGGGCCGCTCTGGGTCATAACGACCGCATCGGCGGCCTGGTGTTCGGCGATCTGGAACACCACGAAATCAAGCCGCGGCGCAGCAAGCAGAGCCTGCTGCAGCTGCTCAACCGCCTGACGCGGGCCAACCAGGCGCTGTGCAGCGACAGCCAGGGCAGCCGCGACAGCTTCGGCCTGGCCCTGCGCCGCGCCCGCGAGGTGCTGCGCCCCGGCAGCCTGGTGGTGATTCTGTGCGATGAGCGCACCCTCAGCGACAGCAGCGAACAACAGTTGCTGCTGCTGGCTCGACACACCGACCTGCTGCTGCTGCCGCTGTCCGATCCCCTCGATCACGCCTTGCCCGCCGCCGGCCTGCTGCGTTTCACCGAACAGGGCGCGCAACTGGAACTGGATACCCAGGATGCCGAGTTGCGCCAGGCCTATCGATCCCTCGGCGAGGCGCGCCAGGCGCGCTGGCAACGTTTGGCGCAAAAACTCGGTGTGCCGCTGCTGGCCTTGAGCACCCAGCGCGAGATGATCGAGCAACTGCGCGAACACCTGAATGCCCAGCGCCCGAGAAAAACCTCGTGAACCCACTGGACCAACTCGAACCCCTGATAGCCCCCGCGCCTATCGGCTGGTGGCCACCGGCCCCGGGCTGGTGGCTGCTCGCGGCCCTGTTGCCGCTGCTGCTGTGGGGCGGCCTCAGGTTGCTTAAACGTCTACCGCGTAACAGCACGGCAGACGCCAGCGAGCCGGCCCTGGACCCGCTGCGCCAGGCGGCACTGAACGAACTGGAATGCTTGCGCAAACCCTACGATGGCGTGGACGCCGGCCCCTGGCTGCAGCAACTCAACGCCCTCCTCAAACGCCTGTGCCGCGAACGTTACCCGCAGAGCCACAGCCATACCCTGAGCAGTCGCGCCTGGCTGGCCTTTCTGGATAACCGCTGCCCGGCCGCCGGGCTGACCCGCTGGATGATCCTGGTCGAAGGCGCCTATCGCCCGCATTGCAGCCTGGACGACAAGGCCATCGCCGGGCTCAACCAAGCTGTATCGATCTGGATTCGCAAGCATGTTTGAATTCGCCTGGCCCTGGGTCTTTCTCCTCGCGCCCCTGCCCTGGCTGCTGCGCGCCTGGCTGCCGACGGCCGACAGTGGCGAGGCGGCGCTGAAAATCAACTTTCTCAGTGAACTGGAAGCGCTGACCGGGCGGCGCGCCCGGGTGCGGCTGCCGGCCTTGCGCCAACAAGCACCCTTTGTGCTGATCTGGCTATTGCTGTTGCTGGCCGGCGCGCGCCCACAATGGCTGGGCGAGCCCCTGCCCTTGCCGGCCAGCGGTCGCGATCTGCTGCTGGCGGTGGATGTGTCCGGCTCCATGGATTACGCCGACATGCTCTGGGAGGGCCAGGAGGTCAGCCGCCTGACCCTGGTCAAACACCTGCTCGGCGAGTTTATCGAAGGCCGCCAGGGCGATCGGGTCGGCCTGATCCTGTTCGGCAGCCGCGCCTACCTGCAATCGCCGCTGACCTTCGACCGCCAGACCGTGCGCGCCTGGCTGGAGGAAGCGCAGAAGAATATCGCCGGCCCGCAGACCGCCATCGGCGACGCCATCGGCCTCGCGGTCAAACGCCTGCGCCAGCGTCCGGCGCACAGCCGCGTGCTGGTATTGGTCACCGACGGCGCCAACAATGGCGGCGAAATCGAGCCCTTGATCGCGGCGCGACTGGCGGCGGAGGAAGGCATCAAGATCTACCCGATCGGCATAGGCGCCGACCCGCAGCAAGGCGGCGTACTGGGCATGCTCGGTTTCAATCCCGGCATCGACCTGGACGAACCCAGCCTGCGCGCGATTGCCGAAGCCACCGGCGGAGAGTACTTCCGCGCCCGCGACAGCCAGGAGCTGCAAGCCATCGAAGACAGCCTCGACCGCCTCGAGCCGGTGGCACAGAAGCCGACCCTGGCGCGCCCGACCCTGGCACTCTATGCCTGGCCACTGAGCGCCGCCCTGCTGTGCAGCCTGCTGCTGGTCAGCCGCGCGCTGTGGCCCGACCTGCACCTACGCCTGCGCAGCCGCGCAGCCTATTTTCGGCGTAAACAGCCATGATCGAACTGTCCTCCGCAGGTTTCTGGCCGCACTGGCTGCGTCCCTTCTGGCTGCTGGCATTGCCGCTGCTCGGCTGGCTGCTATGGCAACTCTGGCACCGGGAAAAGCGCAGTGGGCGCTGGCAACTGTTGCTCCCGGCCGCCTTCCAGGCCGCCCTGCTGACCGCCAGCAGCGGGCGCAACAGCCGCTTGCCCTGGCTCGCCCTGGGCCTGGCCTGGCTACTGGCGCTGTTGGCCTTGCTCGGCCCGAGCTGGCAACGGGTGGAGCAGAGCCAGCAGAAGCCGGCCGATCCGCTGGTGATACTGCTGCAACTGACGCCGGCGATGCTCGCCAGCGATGCCTCGCCCAATCGCCTGGAACAGGCCAAGCGCAAACTGCTCGACCTGCTCGAAGCGCGCCAGGATGCGCAAACGGCGATAGTGGTGTATGCCGGCAGCGCTCATACCCTGGTGCCGCTGTCCGATGACCTGGCCACCAGCCGCAACCTGCTCGATGCGCTGCAACCGGCGATCATGCCAGAGCCCGGTCAGCGCGCGGACCTGGCGGTGGCCAAGGCCTTGCAGCTGCTGGAACAGGGTGCCCAGGGCAAAGGCCGCCTGTTGCTGCTGGCCAGCAGCCTGGATGAACAGGAACGCCAGGCGCTCGACCAGGCCCTCGGCCGCGACGGCGAACGCCTGCATATCCTGGGTTTCGGCAGCGCCCAAGGCGCGCCTATCGTTCAGGCGGACGGCTCCTTCCTCAAGGATCAGCAGGGCGCGATCCTTATCCCGCGCCTGGACAGCGCCGGCCTGCAGGCCTTTGCCCGGGAAGTCGGTGGCCAGTATCAGGCCGCCAGCCTCGATGAGCGCGACTTGCGCAATCTTGGCCTGCTCAAGAATTCCCGGCAGATGCGCCGCGCCGGCGAGCTGACGCGCCTGCAGGCCTGGGCCGATCAAGGCCATTGGCTGTTGCTGCCCCTGCTATTGCTGGCGGCTTGCGCTGCGCGGCGCGGCTGGTTGTTCTGCTTGCCCCTGCTGCTGGTGAGCCTGCCGCAAAGCGGCCATGCCTTCGAACTGGATGACCTCTGGCTACGCGCCGATCAGCAGGGCCGACGCCTGCTCGCAGCCGAGCAGCCGGCAGAGGCGGCCAAGCGCTTCCAGGACCCACGGTGGCAAGGTCTGGCCCTCTACCAAGCCGGTGATTACGCCGCCGCGGCCGAACGCTTTGCCACCGGAGAAAGCGCCAGCGACCATTACAACAGGGGTAATGCCCTGGCCCGCAGCAACGAACTGGAAGCCGCCCTGGACGCCTACACCCAGGCCCTGGAACTGCAGCCGGAGCTGGTTCAGGCGCAAAAGAACAAGGCCCTGATCGAGGAACTGCTGCGCCACAACCAGCAGCAACAAGCGCAACAGCAACAACAGGAACAGGAACAGGCGCAACAGCCCGCCGAGCAGCAACCCAGTCAGCCCGAACCCGGCCAGGCCGGGCAGAAGGATAAAGACAGCCAGGCCAAACCCAGCCCGGCCTCAGCCAGTGACAGCGCGCAACCAGAAGCGCAGCAGCCACAGCAGTCGCAGCCTGCCGAGGCCAAGGATAAAGCCACGCCCGGCGAGCAGGATAACCACAGCACGCCTGAGCCCAAGACCGCCAGCGCCGAGCCGGCCCTGGATGGCGAGCGGCGCCAGGCTTTGGAACAATGGCTGCGGCAAATCCCCGATGATCCGGGCGAATTGCTGCGGCGCAAATTCTTGCTCGAACAACAGCGTCAGGAACAAGCCCAATGAGCCGTCTGCTCTGCACCCTACTGCTCAGCCTGCTGGCCCTGTCCGCCAGCGCCCAGACATTCAACGCCAGCGTCGATCGCACCCGTTTGAATGAGGGGGAAAGCGTCGAACTGACCCTGGAATCGAGCGATGCGACCCGCTTCGGCAAACCCGAGCTGCAGCCCCTGGATGCCTTGTTCGAGGTACTGGGAACGCGCCAGGTCAACCGTCTGACCAGCATCAATGACCAGGCCCGCGCCGTCACTCGCTGGATCATCACCCTGCAACCCAAGCACAGCGGTTATGTGGTGATCCCGCCCCTGCGCCTGGGGGATGCCCAGAGCCAGGCGATCACCCTGCATGTGCAGGCCAGCGGCGGCCAGACCGGCGGCCAACTGGCGCCGATCTTTATCGACGCCAGCCTGGACCAGGAAAGCGTCTATGTGCAGGCGCAAAGCGTGCTAACCCTGCGCATCTACCATTCGGTCTCGCTGTATGACGACAGCAGCCTGACCCCGCTGGAGATACCCCAGGCGCGAGTCGAGGCCCTGGGCGAACCGCGTACCTATGAGAAGGACATCAATGGCATTCGTCATGGGGTGATCGAGTTGCGCTACGCCATCTTCCCCCAGGAAAGCGGTGAGCTGCTGATCCCCGGCCAAGTCTTCACCGCCACCGCGGTGGAGCGCTCAGGCGCCAATGACTACAACCCGTTCGGTCCGCGCCCCGGCCGAGTGACGCGGGTCAAGTCGCCGGAGATCCCGCTGCGGGTCAAGGCCAAGCCGGCCAGTTATCCGGCCGATGTGCCCTGGCTGCCGGCCCGCTCCCTGAGTCTGAGCGAGGCCTGGAACCCCCAGCCGGAACAGGCCCGCGCCGGTGAGTCGCTGACCCGCAGCCTACTGCTCAAGGTCGACGGCCTCTCCAGCGCCCAGTTGCCGCCCCTGCCGGCCACCCGCGGCGCCGACTTGCGGCGCTACCCCGATCAACCGCAGCTGGCCAACCAGGCCAGCGAGTTCGGCCTGACCGGCAGCCGCGAAGAACGCGAAGCCTTGGTGCCCAATCGCAGCGGCCAGATCGAACTGGCGGCCATCGGCGTGCAGTGGTGGAACACCCTGGAAGACCGCCTGGAGCGCAGCAGCCTGCCGGCCCGCACGCTGCAGGTGGCCAGCAACCCCAGCCTGGAGGCGCAAGCCACGGCGCTGGCCCAAGCGCCTGCGACAGGGCTGCCAGGGCCGGCGCTATGGCCCTGGCAATTGAGCACCGGCCTACTCAGCCTGAGCACAATGCTGGGCTTCGCCCTGTGGTGGCGGGCCCGCCGCCAGCCCGCCGTGCTGCCCAGCCAGCAGACAGGGCCGAGCCCGCGCAACCTGCTCGACGACCTGAAGCGCAGCTGCCTGGCCAATGACTCCCTGGCCACCCGCCATGCCCTGGACGCCTGGGCCCGGCAACAGCCGGAGACCCTGGCCGATATGGCGGCACGCTTTACGCCCTTGTCGGACGCCCTGGACGGTCTCAACGGCGCGCTGTACAGCGAGAGCGGCCAGCATTGGCAGGGACGTAACCTGTGGCTGGCGATTCGCAGCCTGCCCGCGGCGGAAACCGCCGAGACCAGCCTCAACCCGGAAGCCAGTGCGCTACCGCCACTTTATCCGCGCTGATGCGCTCTGGCCTATAAACCCACGCGTTGCACTCGTTTTAGCCTGCAGAGGCCATGTCGGCATGGCCCCACGGATAAGGATGAAGGGCCTCATCCGAACCGCGAACGCGCACTAATATAGCCATAAGAAAGGCTATGCCCCGGTTAGGGGTTAGACCTTTGTCCAATGGCTGCGTAGGTTGGGCTGAGGGGCGCAGCGACGAAGCCCAACGCGATGGTTCGGGCACAACCCTTGCCGTTCACTTGTACCCTGTGGGCCTTGTTGGGCTTCGCATAGCTCAGCCCAACCTACGACCCGGGTCAGGTTCAATAGGTAACTGCTACATAGGCATAAAAAAACCGCGGCCAGGCCGCGGTTTTTTTGTGCCCTGCCATCCCTGGCGGGCACCCTACGGGCCGTCGCTACGCGACGTCAAAATTGCTCCAGTCAATTTTTTGTTCCGGTGCTGCTCCCAGGCTTAGTGGGCGAACAGCGAGTTGCCGACCTTGCCCGCCAGTTTCTCGGGCTTGATCAGGAACCGCGCCAGGGCTGGCAGCAGCCAGAGGGCGCCGAACATGTTGACGATAAACATAAAGGTCAGCATCAGGCCCATGTCGGCCTGGAACTTGATCGCCGAGAAGATCCAGGTGGCCACGCCTATGGCCAGGCACAAGCCGGTGAACAGCACGGCCTTACCGGTGGACTTCAGCGTCTGGTAGTAGGCCTCTTGCAGCGTCAGGCCCGCACGCAGGAAGCTTTCCAGGCGGCTGTAGATATAGATGCCGTAGTCCACACCTATACCCACGCCCAGGGCGATCACCGGCAAGGTGGCGACCTTGAGGCCGATGCCGAGCGTCGCCATCAGCGCGTTGCAGAAGATGGACACCACGGTCAGCGGCACCAGCACGCACAGCATGGCCTTGAACGAACGGAACGTCAGCAGGCACAGCAGCGCCAGCGCGCCGAAGATCGCCAGCAGCATGCCGACCTCGGCGGCCGATACCGCCTCGTTGGTCGCCGCCATCACGCCGACGTTGCCGCTGGCCAGGCGCAGGTTCACGCCCTGGACCGAGTTTTCCGCGATGAAGCGCTTGATCTCGGACACTGCGTGCGCCACGGTCTTGCCGTCGTGGT
>NZ_JAUYNP010000112.1 GCF_030696055.1 Pseudomonas sp.
CATTCATCACCGACAGCACCAGGATCATTACCATCACCCCGAGGGTGAGGCCGAGCATGGACGTCAGGGAAATGAAGGAGACGAAGTGGTTGCGACGTTTGGCCCGCGTGTAGCGCGTACCGATGAATACGAACAGAGGTCTGAACATGTCGGGGCTGATTCGAGGGAAAAAGGAACGTCCTTGTGGCGGGGCTTGGCGAGCAGCTTTACACTCAGACCACTACTGCTGCCATGGGTTCGCCATGTCGACTCACGATGAAGATGATCGCCGCGAATACTATCGTATCGACGATACGATCGCACTGGAATTCACCCCCCTGTCCGGTGCCGAAGCCCTGGCCAGTGATGAACTGCACGACAGCTCACCGCTGTTCAACCTGCTCAGCGACCTGCATCTGATGGACTTCGAGTCGCAGCACCTGCTGCGGCATATCAGCGAGCGTGATCGCACCCTGGCCAATTACCTCAAGGTCATCAACAAACGCATCGACCTGCTCGGCCAGGCCTTGGCGCAGAGCCTGTTGCGGGACATTGGTCTACCGCGCCAAGTCAGCCTGTCCGAAGGCGGCGTCAGCTTCAATAACGCCCAGGCGCTGGCCCAGGGCACTCATCTGGCGGTCAAGATGGTGCTGATGCCGCAAGCCTTGGGCCTGCTGCTAAGAGCCAAGGTGGTGCATTGCCGGCCGCTGCCTTCTCAACAGTTCGAGATCGGCACCGAATTCGAAGCCCTGACCGATGCCCAGCGCCAATTGCTCGCCCGGCATATTCTGCAGCGCCAGGCCCTGGAGCGTCGCCAGGCCCGCGAACACCCTCTGCAACGCTAATAAGGGCCGCCATGCCACGCATCCTTTTACTTCTCGCCGTTTTGCTGCCCCTCGGCGCCAACGCCGACACCCTACAAATCCCCATCGGCCAGCAAGGCGCCACCCGCTTTCAGCTGCCCCGGCTTGGCGAGTCACAGCGTGCGGTGCTGGAGCGTTTCGGCCTGGCCGATGAAGAGCACCCCAGCGTCGGCAACCCACCGATCACCCGCTGGGACTACCGCGAATTCAGCGTCTATTTCGAATACCAACAGGTGATCAGCAGCGTGCGTCATCACCAGCCAGGCGCCGCCCCCAAGGAGCAACAGTGACGGTTATCTATGGACATCGCGGTGCCAAAGGCGAAGCACCGGAAAATACCCTGGCAAGCTTCCAGCAATGCCTGCAGCACGGCGTACGCCGCTGCGAGTTGGACCTGCACCTGTCCCGCGATGGCGAGTTGATGGTGATCCACGACCCTACCCTCAAGCGCACCACCGGTCACCGCGGCAAGGTGGTCGAACACGACGCCACCGAACTGATCGGCTATGACGCGCGCAAAGGCGGCCCCGACTGGAAGCTGCCCTGCCCGATTCCGCGCCTAGCCGAATTGTTCGAACAGTGCCCGTTCGAACACTGGCAGCTGGAAGTCAAAAGCGCCTCGAAGGTCCGTTCCGCGCGCATGGTCAAGGCCATAGCCGCACTGGCCGAGCGCTATCAACTGACCGACAAGGTCACCGTCACCTCCAGCTCCCGCGAGGTACTCGGCGCCCTGCGGCGCCTGACCCCGCAACTGCAACGCGGCCTGGTCGCCGAATATGCCTGGCTCGATCCGCTGAAAGTGGCCAAGCACTATGGCTGCCACCTGCTCGCGCTGAACTGGACGCTATGCACCCCGGAACGCCTGCTCAAGGCGCAGAAGGCCGGCTTGCACGTCTCGGTGTGGACGGTCAACGAACCCGCGCTGATGCGCCGCCTGGCGGACTTTGGCGTGGACAGCCTGATCACCGACTTCCCCGGCCTAGCCATGGCGACGCTGCCGCCAAACCCTTGAGCTGGGTAGGTTGGGCTGAGCTCCGCGAAGCCCAACATGTCGCTCCGGGCGTATGGATCTGTTGGGCTTCATCGCTACGCGTCTCAACCCAACCTACCGCGCATAAAAAAACCGGCCTCCAGGGCCGGTTTTTGCATTAAGCCTGTTCAGAAACTCTCTCGATTTGGCCAGCGCCAGTCGCGGGAGTCACTGAGCGGGTCCTCCCCGACCGGCTCAGGCCACCGGCCGGAGCCGCTCAAAAAAGCCGG
>NZ_JAUYNP010000113.1 GCF_030696055.1 Pseudomonas sp.
AGGTCAGCGCCCGCGCCAGGCCGGTTACCCGCTCATAGGGGGTGACCAGACCTATCACCCAACCGGTATCGGGCATGACGAACAGGCTGACCCGGCTGGCCTGCTTGAGCTGGCCATCCATCTGCAGGTCCAGGTTGCGGATCGCCTCGCTGCTCTTGCTCGCCAACGCCTGCTGCACCGGACGCAGCCAACTCTCCTGCTGCGCCAGCTCGGTGAACGACAGCATCTTGCCGCCCTTGCTGCCGGTCACCCCGGGAAAATGCAGGACGTTGCCGGCCTGATCCAGGGCGAAGGCGTAGCCATCGGTGACCTTGCCCTGCTCGGTGAGAAAGCGCGCCAGGTCGTCCAGCAACAGATCCAGGGTGGCCACTCCGGCGAAGCGCCCCTCCAGCTGGTAGGGCACGCTGCAGGTGACCATGGGCACGCCGGTCACCGCATCCTGATAGGCCTCCGACCACAGGCACTGGCCGGCCTTGCTGCTGCGCGCGCCGGTATACCAGGCATCGTTGTGGTAGCCGGGGCCGCTGGCTGCGTTGTAGTCGTCGGAATAGGCCAGGCGGCCGTCACCACCGCGCGCCCAGAAGAAGCTGCGGCGCGCCACGCCCGCGGCAAAGGCATTGGGCTCCGGCCACACGCCACCGCCGGCTATGGCCCGGTCGCCCTGGCTGTCGATCACATTGGGCAGGCTGTTGAGGTACAGCGGCTCTTCGCGGGGCAGCACTTCGGCCAGGTGCGCCAGGCTGGCAGTCACCCCTTCGATCTTGGCCAGTTGCAGGGCCAGCTGGCGCACTATGGCGCTGCCGGTCTGCTCGATCAGCTCGCCGCTGGCCGCCACCACCCGCGGCTGGCCACGCAGCGCCATCACCGCGAACACCGCCAGGGCGGTCAGGATCAGCAGCAACACGCTGCCCAGGGTCAAACGTTGCGACAGGCGAACCGGAACCAAGGCCATGCTGACTACTCCTGTTGACGAAGAGCCTCTGCGATGCAGGGCCTGTCGAGGCAACCTGAACAAAAAGGTCGCGGCGCTCAGCAAAAACTGGACGACAGTTTTTAACGCGCTCTTGTGGTTATAGATGAAATAGCGCCGAGCCGTTCACCGCCGCACCCTCGCAGGCAGGCAGGATAAACTCTGGCCCGAGCGCGCAGCGCTCTGTTAGCGACTCTAGTCTTTAGAGTAAGCGGCGCAACTCGGCGGGCGGCATCGGCCGATTGAGGAAATAGCCCTGCGCCTCATCGCAGCCGTATTGGCGCAACAGCTCGAGCTGCTCCTGGGTTTCCACGCCCTCGGCGGTCACGGTCAGGGCCAGCGCCCGGCCGAGGCCGATAATCGCCTGGATAATCGCCTGGCTGTCCGGGGACGCGGGCAGATCGGTCATAAAGCTGCGATCTATCTTCAGGCCATCGAAGGGGAAGGAACGCAGGTAGCTGAGGGATGAATAGCCGGTGCCGAAGTCATCCATCGACAGCCTCACCCCCAGGCCCTTCAGTTCCTGCATCAGCGCCAGCGCGCCCTCGGCATCCTCGAGCATCACGCTCTCGGTAAGCTCCAGTTCCAGGCGCCCGGGGGGCAGGCCGGTTTCTTCGAGTACGGTGCGGATCTGCTCCACCAGCTGCCCACGACGGAACTCCACCGGCGACAGGTTGACCGAGACCAGCAGCGCCTCGTTCCAGCTCAGGGCTTCGACGCAGGCCGTGCGCAGCACCCAGGCGCTGAGCGGCATGATCAGGCCGGTGCTTTCGGCTATGCCGATAAAGCTATCCGGGCCCAGCAGGCCACGTTGCGGGTGCTGCCAGCGCACCAGGGCTTCAGCCGCCACCATGCGTTGGCCACTGACGCTATAGCGGGGCTGCAGGAGCAGGCGCAGCTCATCGTTGACCAAGGCCTGGCGCAGGTCGTTCTCCAGCTGGCGGCGCTCGACCACCCGCTCGTTCATGTCGCTGGCATAAAAACACCAGGCACTGTGCCCGGCGCTCTTGGCTTCGTAGAGGGCGATATCGGCAAAGCGCAGCAACTCATCGGCCTGGGTGGCATCGGCGGGGGCCATGGCCACGCCGATGCTGGCCCCGATAAAGATGCTGTGGCGGTCGATCTCGAAGGGCTGCTCGATACCCGCGATCAGCCGCGCGCAGAGGCGCTCCACCTCCTCCTGGGAGGAGATGCCGCTGACGATCAGAATAAATTCATCGTTGCCCATGCGCGCCACCAGGTCGCCTTCGCGCAGGGCGAAACGCAGGCGCTGGGACACCTCGCCGAGCACCCGATCGCCCACCTCATGGCCGAACGAATCGTTCACCGGCTTGAAGCGGTCGAGGTCGATGCTCAGCATGACCAGCGGCTTGTCGACCGTAGGTACGGCCTTGAGCTTGCCCTCGAGAAATTCCTGCATGCGGTTGCGGTTGGGTAAACCGGTGAGCGCGTCGTGCAGCAACAGGTGTTCGACCCGCGCCTGAGCCTGGATCTCTTCGGTGATATCGCTGACCGTACCGCGGTAGCTCCCGGCAGCCTGGCCATCCTCGATATGCCGCAGCGCCAAGCGACAGGTGCGCAGGCCGCCATCGAAGGCGCTGTACTGGCATTCGCGGCTGTGCTGGACGGATGGCCGGCTGTTGCACTTCTCCAGCCAGGCGGACAGCCCGCCCGGGCAGTGAATCAGCTCGCTGAGCGGGTGACCGAGCCAGGCGCTTTCCACATGCCCGGTCACCGCCTGAAAGCGGCTGGACAGGTAGGTCAAATTCAATTGCGCGTCGGCTTCCCAGATCCAGTCCGAAGCGGCCTCGGCCACATCGCGAAAGCGCCCTTCACTGGCGGCCAGGGCTTGCTGGCTGGCGTACAGGGAGGCGTAGCTGGCATCCATCTCGCGCGCGGAGGCGATGGCCCGGCGCAGGGTCAACCAGGTGATCATGGCGAAAATGCCACCGCCCAGGGTGAGCATCGGCAGGATCAGGTACAGCAGCTGTTTACCCGGCTGCGCGGGTTCCCAGCGCAACAACAGCGGCGTAGTGCCGACGCTGGCCAGACGCAGCGCGGGCTCGGCCTGGGCATCGGCCGCATCCTTGGCCACCCGCAGATGGTCGACGCCGAAGTCCTGGCCAAGGGCCTGCAGTTTCTCGGGGCTCAGCCGATCGACGAAGAGCAACACCGAGGGCGGCCCCGGCAGCGCCTCGACCTGCGGATCGCCGCCGGTGGCCAAGCCAGTGGCAGCCAGCAGCGCCGGCTGCCCGTCGATTTGTACAAAGCTTAGGACCGGCTCTTCATCCGCGGTTTGCGCGCGGGCCTGCTCCAGTAGTTCGGTGATGTCTTGCTTAAGCCATTGCTGCAGCGAGCTCGCCACCAGCTGACCCTCGACCACCGCATAGCGGGTCTGGCCTTTGGGGTCGACCACAAACACCCCGTCATAGGCGAAGTCATCGAACAGGCTGGGGCCCAGGTTCTGCCGGGTGTAGGCCCATTCACTATCGACCTTGGCGTGCAGGTTGCGATAGGCCTCGCCCCAATAGGCATAATCGCTGAGGGTCGCCAGAATCGATTTTTCCCGCGCCTGGGTGGCCTTCTCCACATAGAACAGGCTTTGCTGGGTCGCGCGCGTATTCTGCTGCAGCGCGATCTGCACCAGCGCCACGCTGGCCACGGCAAACAAGACTAATAACAACGCGGCGATAAACAGCAGGGCGTGGCGGGTAGAGCTCGATGTGGCAACGGCGTTGATCGGTTGACGGGACAGTTCAGCGGTTGGCGGCATTGAGAATCCTTGGCCAGTCCATAAGGCGCAGCAGAGCGAGCCCTAGCATTGCCCGAGCATAGCAGCATTGAACCGCCCTGCTAGTAGCCACAGGCCACTGTCCGGCCGGCTTAAACGGAACCGCGTCGCACTTTGTACATAGGCCGAACTGCAGCCCCTGCCTGCCCCGCCAATAGCCCAGTCTGGGCCGCTATTAAGGTGCGCGCGACAGCACTCAAGCAGGCGAGTGGCGCAAGGCTTTTGCTGGCGCCGCCGCGCTCCGCTAAGCTCGCCCCTACTTATCTCGCTAGAAGGATCTCCCCATGCTGCGCTTCACCTCCCTAGTCGCCGGTCTGGCGCTGTCGACCAGCGCCTTGGCCCTGTCCCTCGCCGACCTGAGCCAGACCGACGCCAGCGGCGGCCTCAAGGATGCGCTGGTGCAAGGCGCCCAGGTGGCGATCAAGCAACTGGGCGCGCCCGGCGGCTTTAGCAATAACCCGGATGTGCGCATCGAGCTGCCGGGCAACCTCGGCAAGGCGGCGAAAACCATGAAGATGATGGGCATGGGCGCCCAGGTCGAGCAGCTGGAAACCAGCATGAACCAGGCCGCCGAAGCCGCCATGCCGCAGGCTCAGGCGCTGCTGGTGGACTCGGTGAAGAAGATGACGGTGCAGGACGCCAAAAGCATCCTCGCCGGGCCGGAAGACTCCGCCACCCAGTATCTGAACAAGACCAGCCGCGAGCAGATCCGCGCCAAGTTCCTGCCCATAGTCCAGCAAGCCACCGCCCAGGTCGGCCTGGCCAAGCAATACAACAGCTTCGCCGGGCAAGCGGCGAGCTTCGGCGTGATCGATGCGAAAAGCGCGAATATCGAAAGCTATGTCACCGAGCAGGCGCTAAACGGCCTGTTCGAGATAATCGCCGAGCAGGAAGCCAGCATTCGTGAGAATCCGGCGGGTGCGGCGACTAGTTTGGCGAAGAAGGTGTTTGGGGCGTTGTAGAAGGGTTTAATCACAGCAAACCCGTCATCTGTCTGACAAGCAACCACCGCTCACTGACCAACGGGATGATGTGCATGCATCTGCACTTTGAATGGGATGCCAAGAAGGCGGCCAGCAACCTACGCAAACACGGGGTCAGCTTCGAAGAGGCCGCTGAAGTCTTCCGCGATCCACTGACCCTCACCCTCTTTGACGAAAACCACGGCCAGAACGAGGAGCGCTGGATAACACTGGGCCAAGCCAGTAATCGCAAACTGGTCGTCGTGGTGCATACTTGGCGAGAAGATGGCGGCGACCATATCCATGTCCGCTTGATCTCAGCCCGAGTGGCCACGAGCCACGAGACGCAACAGTACGAAGGGTGAATAGCATGCGTGACGAGTACGATTTCAGCAGAGCCGAACGCGGCAAGTTCCACCACCCCGATGCCGAACTGCATCTGCCGGTGTACCTGGACAACGATGTGCTCAATTATTTCGAGGAGCGCGCACGCAGCAAGGGCGTCGCCCTTACTGCCCTTATCAATGACTTATTGCGCAAAGACATCGCCCTCATCGAGGGCGTGAAGTAACGCCAAACGACTGCAACAGCCACTCCGGCTCTGGGTATGTCGTGAAGAACGGCCTCAGCTCCAAACTGGTTTGAACCAGTTCAACCCGAGGCGCCCGAGCATTGGCCAGCGTTGCGGAGAAGTCGGTATTGAGGGAAATTTAAGTGTTCATGCCGCCATGGTGACGACAGTCAGGCGGAGCGAGTTTCAGGGCGGTGTACGGTGTTTTAGGCTGCAGGACGGCTAGCTAATTGGCTTGTCGATGAATGACAATCCCCATGAGTCAGAGGCCTGCACCACTTGGCGTACATGCTCTACTGCATCGAGAGCAGCCTTAGTCTCATCATCTAGAGTCGCATCGTTGCTGCGCAGCCCAAAGCTCGTAGGATGGGTTGAGCGCAGCGATACCCATCAAGCAGGACGACAAACAACCGCATGGGTATCGCTCTGCTCAACCCATCCTACCCGGTGGTGATTTGGTTGTTTTTTATCAACTCGCGATTGCACAGGCACCGCCAAACACCCCGTTCAGTAGGCCGAACGGAATCGTTGCGTAGAGGGTTGAGCGGCATGGATGCCGCGAGAGCCGTGATGGGCCAGGGACGGCCCTTCTCGGCGTGCCCTCGGAGCAATGATGGAGTGAGGAGAGTTTCGCGCAGCGAAACCCGGATGCCGGGGCGTGTTTCTTTTGCTTACTTTTCTTTGCACGAGCAAAGAAAAGTGAGGCGCCCGAGGGGGCGCAACACGCTCAATCACATGCAGCCGATGCGGCGGACAACCCGCAATCCTGAAATTCAGCAGCAGCATGGGTATCGCTGCGCTCAACCCATCCTACAAAGCTGGAGCCCCCTCTCCCTAACCCCAAGGGGCGAGGGACTGGTCGGCGTAAGCCGTGCAATCACGCAACACATCGCTGGGCCATTGCCATAAAAAAGCCAGACCCTAAGGTCTGGCTTTTTCACATCATCAACCGCCTATTCAGACCGGCTGTGACTCCACTTCCTTAACCCTAAACCACGCCGCATACAGCGCCGGCAGGAACAGCAGGGTCAGCGCCGTGGCAACTATCAGGCCGCCCATGATCGCGACCGCCATGGGCCCGAAGAACACGCTGCGCGACAGCGGGATCATCGCCAGTACCGCGGCCAGGGCGGTCAGCACTATGGGGCGGAAACGCCGCACCGTGGCTTCGATAATGGCGTGCCAGCTGTCCAGCCCGGCCTCGATATCCTGCTCGATCTGGTCGACCAGAATCACCGAGTTGCGCATGATCATCCCCGACAAGGCGATGGTGCCGAGCATGGCGACGAAGCCGAAGGGCTGACGGAAGATCAGCAGGAACAGGGTCACGCCGATCAGGCCCAGGGGCGCGGTGAGGAACACCATGGCCGAGCGCGAGAAGCTCTTCAGCTGCAGCATCAGCAGGGTCAACACCACCACGATAAACAGCGGCACCCCGGCGTTCACCGACTTCTGCCCACGGGCCGAGTCTTCCACCGTGCCGCCCACGTCGATCTGGTAGCCGTCCGGCAGGCTGGCGCGGATCGGCTCCAGGGTCGGCAGTATCTGCTTGACCAGGCTGGCCGGCTGTTCGGCGCCGTAGACATCGGCGCGCACGGTGACGGTGGGTTGGCGGTTGCGGTGCCAGATAACGCCTTCCTCGAAGCCGTATTCCAGGGTGGCGACCTGTGCCAGCGGCACGCTCTTGCCGCTGTCCGTCGGCACCGCCAGGCTCGGCAGCAGGCCGAGCTCCTGACGCTCGTTCAAGGTGCCGCGCAGGAGGATCTCGATCAGCTCATTGCCTTCGCGGAACTGGCTGACGCTGGCGCCGGACAGCGCGCCCTGGAGGAAGCGCGACAGGTCGGCGGTGCTCACCCCCAGGGCGCGGGCGCGTTCCTGGTCGATGTTCAGGTTGACCACCTTGCTCGGCTCTTCCCAATCCAGGTGCACGTTGGTCACATGGGGGTTTTCGCGCACCTTGTCGGCGACCTGACGGGCCAGGACGCGCACTTCGTCGATATGCTCGCCGGAGACGCGGAACTGCACCGGGTAACCCACGGGCGGGCCGTTTTCCAGACGCGAAATACGGGTGCGCAGGCTGGGGAATTCCTCGCGCAGCACATCGATCAGCCACAGACGGATCTTCTCGCGCTCCTCGATGCTTTTCGCCAGCACCACGAACTGGGCGAAGCTGGCCGCCGGCAGTTGCTGGTCCAGCGGCAGGTAGAAGCGCGGCGAACCGGTGCCGACATAGGCGACGAAGTTGTCGATGCCCTCGTGGCCGCTGAGCAGCTGCTCCAGGCGCTTGGCCTGCTCTTCGGTGGCGGCCAGGGAGGCGCCTTCGTTGAGCTTGAGGTCGATCATCAGCTCCAGGCGCCCGGAGGCCGGGAAGAACTGCTGGGGGACGAAACGGAACAGCAGAATCGAGGCGACGAACAGGCCGATGGTCAGCAGTATCACCGTCTTGCGCCGGCGTACGCACCACTCCACCATGCGCCGTACGCGCTGGTAGAACGGCGTGCCGTAGGGGTCATGGCCGGCAGCGCTGCCGCCATGCTTGGCCGCGTGCAGCTTGGCCAGGTCGGGCAGCAACTTGGCGCCCAGGTAAGGCACGAACACCACCGCGGCGATCCACGACACCAGCAAGGCGATGCACACCACCTGGAAGATCGAGCGGGTGTATTCACCGGTGCCGGATTGCGCGGTGGCGATCGGCAGGAAGCCCGCGGCGGTGATCAGGGTGCCGGTGAGCATGGGGAAGGCGGTGCTGGTCCAGGCGAAGCTGGCCGCCTTGATGCGATCGAAGCCCTGCTCCATTTTGATCGCCATCATCTCCACGGCGATGATCGCATCGTCCACCATCAGGCCCAGCGCCAGCACCAGCGCGCCGAGGGAAATCTTGTGCAGGCCTATCCCTAAGTAGTACATGGCGGCAAAGGTCATCGCCAGCACCAGGGGGATCGACAGGGCCACCACCATGCCGGTGCGCAGGCCGAGGGAGAAGAAGCTCACCAGCAGGACTATGATCACCGCCTCGGTGAGCACCTGGACGAACTCGCCCACCCCGGTCTTCACCGCGGCCGGCTGGTCCGACACCTTGCGCAGCTGCATGCCGGCCGGCAGGGTTTCCTGCAGGCGGGCGAACTCGCCTTCCAGGGCCGCGCCAAGCACCAGGATGTCGCCACCGCCTTTCATCGATACCGCCAGGCCAATGGCGTCCTCGCTCATAAAGCGCATGCGCGGCGCGGGTGGGTCGTTGAAGCCGCGCTTGACCTCGGCCACATCGGCGATGCGGAAGGTGCGCTCGGCCACGCGGATGGGGAAGTTGCGGATTTCCTCCACCGACTCGAAACGCCCGGTGACGCGCAACTGCACGCGGTCCGAGTCGGTTTCGAAGAAGCCGGCGGCGGACACCGCGTTCTGTTCTTCCAACGCCTGCTGCACCGCCGCCAGCGGCAGACCGAGGGTCGCCAGCTTGGTGTTGGACAGCTCGATCCAGACTTTCTCGTCCTGCAGGCCGAGCAGGTCGACCTTGCCGACGTCCTTGACCCGCTGCAGCTGCAGCTGGATGCGGTCGGCGTAATCCTTGAGCACGGCGTAGTCGAAGCCTTCGCCGGTCAGTGCATAGATATTGCCGAAAGTGGTGCCAAATTCGTCGTTGAAGAAGGGCCCCTGGATGCCCGACGGCAGGGTATGGCGAATGTCGCCGACCTTCTTGCGCACCTGGTACCAGAGCTCGGGAATCTGCGCCGAGTGCATGGAGTCACGGGCGAGAAAAGTCACCATGGATTCGCCCGGCCGGGAGAAGGACACGATGCGGTCGTACTCGCCGGTCTCCATCAGCTTCTTTTCGATGCGCTCGGTGACCTGGCGCGAAACCTCTTCGGCGCTCGCCCCCGGCCAGTTGGTGCGTATCACCATGGCCTTGAAGGTAAAGGGCGGATCCTCGCTCTGCCCCAGCTTGGTGTAGGACAGCGCGCCGACCACGGCCAGCAGCAACATGAGGTACAGCACGATCTGGCGGTTACGCAGGGCCCAGGCGGACAGGTTGAAATCCATCGGGCTTACTCCTTGACCGTCAGCTTGGCCGTCAGCTGGACGGTGCGGTTATCCCGGTCGACCGGGCGCACCTGCTGACCTTCGCGCAGCACCTGCACGCCGGCGGCCACCACCCAATCCTCGGCCTTCAGGCCTTCGAGCACCGGCACGGACTTCTCGCCATAAGGGCCGATACGCACGTTGGTGCGCTTGAGCGTGGAATCCTTGGGATCGACCACCCAGACATAGGGCTGGCCTTTCTCCGCGGTCAGGGCCGACAGCGGCACCGCCAGCGGCACCTTGCCGTTGTGCGCGATAAACACCCGTGCGCTCTGCCCCAGCTCGGCCGGCACCTTGCCTTCGACGAAGGCGACGCGGGCGGCGAAGGTGCGCGATTGCGGGTCGGCCGAAGGCGACATCTCGCGGATGCGCCCAGGGAAACGCTGATCCGGTTGCGACCAGAGCTCGACCGCCACTTCCTGGCCCACCTTGAAACGCTCGAAGGCCTGTTCCGGCAGGCTGATCAGCACCTCGCGCTCGCCATCGGCGGCCAGGGTGAACACCGTCTGCCCGGCGGCCACCACCTGCCCCACTTCGACCATGCGCCGCGCCACCACGCCATCCTGGGAGGCGCGCAGCACCGCGTAGCCGGCCTGGTTGTTGGTCACATTGAATTCGGCTTGCACCTGTTTCAGCCGCGCGCTACCTGCGCGGTAGGCGTTCTCGGCATTGTCGTACTGCGAACGACTGACCAGGTTGCGCCCCATCAGGGTCCTGTAGCGGTCACGCTCGGCGCGCACCAGCTGCAGATTGGCTTCGGCGGCCGCCACCTGGGCACGCATGGCCTCCAGTTGCAGGCGCACGTCCTGGGGGTCCAGCTCGGCCAGCGGCTGGTCCTTCTTGACCCGCGCGCCGACTTCCACCAGGCGCTTGCTCACCTTGCCGGCGATGCGAAAGGCCAGCTCCGGCTCCAGGCGCGCCCGCACCTCGCCGGGATAAGCATCCATCAGGTCAGCCGCCAGCTGTGGCTGCACCACCATGGCCGGACGCACGGCCACCGCGACCTGCTCGTCATTGCCACAGGCGGCGAGCAACAGAATCAAACTGGCAGGCAAAGCAACAGACAGGGCTTGGCGTAACATGATGTCTAACCTTTCAGGAAGCCTTGGAATATTTATACTGACGGGTATAGTAAAAATAGCAAACTCACTAGTCCAGTATTAAAAACGACCAATGCCAAACAAAATGTTGCCACCCAGCGGCCCCGGCCGCCCGAAAGATCTGGCCAAGCGCCAAGCCATTCTGGAAGCGGCGAAAACCCTGTTTCTGAGCAATGGCTATGACGGGAGCAGCATGGATGCGATTGCCGCCGAAGCCGGCGTGTCCAAACTCACGGTGTACAGCCACTTCACCGACAAGGAGAAGCTGTTCGCCGCGGCGGTGAAGTCCAAATGCGAGGAGCAGTTGCCCGAGCTGCTGTTCGAGCTGAGCGAAGACGCGCCCATCGACAGCCTGCTGCTGAATATTGGCCGCGGCTTCAATACCCTGATCAACAGCCGCGAATCGGTGGAGCTGCATCGGGTGATGGTGAGCCTGGCCGCGCAGGACTCGAAACTGTCGAAGATGTTCTACGACGCCGGCCCGCAGCGGCTGCTCGATGAGATGGCGCACCTGCTCAGGCAGGCCGACCAGGCCGGCAAGCTGCGGGTCGGCGACCCGCTCAACGCCGCCGATCAGTTCTTCTGCCTGATCAAGGGCGGGGCCAACTTCCGCCTGCTGATCGGCTGCTGCGAGCCCCTGCAGGGCGAAGAAGCCGAGCTGCATGTGCAAGAGGCGGTAGCGATGTTTTTGCGCGCCTACCGCGCCGAGTAAGCGCGCAATCTAGAGGCTGTAGAGCCGTAGCCTGGATGCAATCCAGGGCGGCCCCTCCCCCGGATTACATCCGGGCTACCCCGCTGGTTACATACCAAGAATCTGCCATATCACAGATCAGATCGTAGGGTGGGTTAGCCGTAGACGTAACCCACCATCCGGCGCGCAAGCGGCGGTGCCTGTCGGCACCCTTGGCGGGTTACGCCGCTACGCGGCCCGCCCTACGGATCTGCCCCGGATTGCAGCCGGGCTACGCACCACAATGCGGTTTGCTTTAGGCCTGCAGCTTTTTCTTCGGATAGATGTCGTACCGGCTGGATTTGCCTTCCAGGGCATAACCGGGCTTGGCCCCCTCGATCAGCGGCGCCTTGCGCGGGCGCTTGACCACCACCCTGTGGCTGGCCAGGGCCAGGGCGGCCTCGAGCAAGGCCGGGGCATCCAGGTCGTCACCGACGAAGGGACGGAACAGGCGCATTTCCTTCTTCACCAGGGCGCTCTTGTCGCGATGGGGAAACATCGGGTCCAGATAGATCACCTGGGGAGGCTCGCCCTGCCAGGCGCGCATCAGTTCGATGGCATTGCCGGTGAGCAAGCGCATCTGCGCGGTGATGGGCGCCACGTCGCGATCCAGGGCGGCGCGCGCCAGGCCATCTTCGAGCAGCGCGGCAATCAGCGGCTGGCGCTCGATCAGGGTCAGGTTGCAGCCCAGGCTGGCCAACACGAAGGCATCGCGGCCCAGGCCTGCGGTGGCATCCAGCACCTGCGGGCGCACCCCGGCCTGCACGCCGACCGCCTTGGCGATCATCTGCCCGCTGCCACCGCCGAACAGCCGCCGATGCGCCGCCGCCCCCTCGACAAAATCCACCCGCACCGGCCCGGGCGCCTGGGGCCCCAGCTCGACCAGTTGCAAACCGGCCTCGCCCAATTGCAGGGCGAACTCGCTGTCGCCTTCCAGCGGCAAACCCAGGCGCGCGGCCCAGGCTGCGGCGGCCTCCGTCAAATGGGGAGCCAGGGCCTGCATACGAATTCTGGCTATATGCTGCTCATCACTCATCAGGAAATGTGCTCAAAAAATACTCAATAGGCCGGCAAAACGGCCGATAACCTGCTCAAGCGGCATTTTGCCAGACCCGGCACTTTCCAGCCGCACCGAGTTCGCCATGTTTGACGTAATTTCCGCGCCGCGCAGTGTTCCCCCTGCGGCCAGCCACGGTTCCATCGGCCAGACCCTGGATGAAGGCATGCGTTCCTCGCTGGATTATCAGATCCTGCGCCGCACCCTGATGCCCGACCAGGTTGCAGCGGAAGAAGCGCAAGCGCCGCCCAGCAGCGACAGCGCCCCTGAAAGCGAACCACCCGCGGTCAGCGTGCAGGCCAGCGACTTCGAGCAGGTGGTCGCGCAGCGCCAGATGGAATTGAACGTCACGGTCAACGCCGAGCCGCAGAAGACCGACCCCCTGGTACTGGATATGGCCGGCAATGGCTTTAGCAGCAGCGGCCCGAGTGGCCCAGTGCGCTTCGATCTGGATGGCGACGGCAAGCGCGAGCAGATCAGCGTACCCACGGGCGACGACGCCCTGCTGGCGCTGGACCGCAACGGCAACGGGCGCATCGATGATGGCCGCGAGCTGTTCGGCGACCAGCACGGCGCGGCCAACGGCTTCGCCGAACTGGGCAAATACGACGACAACGCCGATGGCCGCATCGATAGCCAGGACGCCATCTTCCAGCGCCTGAGCCTGCTGCGTTTCGACGCCCAGGGCCGGCAGTCCAGCCAGTCGCTGAGCCAGGCCGGGGTCGGCGCGATCGACCTGCAAGCCCGCGATGTGAACATAGCCCTGGGCGCCTATGACCAGATCGCCCAGCTCGGCCGCTTCGAGTTCAGCGATGGCCGTAGCGGTCAAGCCGCCGACCTGCTGCTGGCGCACCGCTGAGTTTGTCTTAGAGCAGCCCCAGCTGCTCGACCTCTGGCTCGACCCGCAATTCCGGCAAGGCCGGCAGCCCGGGCAATAACCCCAGCAACTGTTGATGAAAACGCCTGGCCAACTGCGGCGCCAGGCGGTTGTCCGAGGTATGCAGAAACACATAGGGCGTGCGCCCTTCCTCGATCCAGGCCGCGACCTTGGTCAGCCAGGGCGCCATAAAGCTGTCGTTGGCGGCAAGTTCCGGATGGCCGATAAAACGCAGTTGCGGGGCCTGGCTAAAGGCCGTCGGCCGCGGCGGCAGGCGCGGTTTCTTGGCCTGCGCATGCAACACAGCCGGCGCGCTCGACACGCAGCTGAACAGCGCCCGCGCATCCAGACAGATGCGCTCGATGCCGCGCCCGTGCAATAGCCGGTTCAGCGCCCGTTCCTCGTCGCCCTTGGCGAAAAACGCCGGATGACGCAGCTCGACGGCCAGCTGCGTGCCGTCCCAGTCGTCGAGAAAACCGGCCAGCTCGGACAAACGTTGCGGGCCGAAACTGCCCGGCAACTGCAACCAGAACGGCGCGACCCGCGCTCCCAAGGGCGCCAGCAAACGGCGAAAAGCCTCGGCGGCTTCCAGTTGCTCACGCAGATCGCCGGCATGGCTGACCTCCCGCGGCAACTTGGCGCAGAAGCGAAAGTGCCCGGGCATCAACGCCGCCCAGCGCGCGACAGTCTCCGCCGAGGGCTGGGCATAGAAGGTGGTATTGCCTTCGACGGCATTGAACTGCTGGCCATACAGCGGCAGAAAGTCTGCGCTGCGGCTGCCTGCGGGATAGAGCGAACCGCGCCAAGCCGGCTCGCTCCATGACGGGCAGCCAAGATAGTAGGGAAGCATCGGGTTCTAGGGTCAGGAGGGCCTGGGATCAGGCGTAGAGGTCGAGCCCCAGCACTTGCTGCGCATCCGGATCGGTGGCGAAGCTGGCGGTCGAGCTGTAGCTGGCAATGGCCTGGGCGGCGCGGTTGTTCAAGGGGGGCTGATAGAGCTGGTCCTGCAGGCGAGCCGGCAGGCTGTCGCCGCTGGCATTGCTCGCCTCGACCTTACGGGGCTGGGCGACCGACTCGAAACCTTGGCTGCTGGCGGGAGATGCCGGCTGCTCACGACGTTCCTCTATCTCGCGCTGGGCTTCGCGAAACGGCGTAACCGCAGTACCCGGTCGGGAACTGCGGTCTGGCGAATAAGAGGGGGTAAAACCGTCGATACGCATCAGTTACTGCTCGGCCTGTTCGGCCAACGATGGACACAAGTAGTGGCAATCTAGCCTTGCCAAGGCGGCTTGGCAATCCAGCACTGCCAAGCAAGGGCCCGCGCGCGACAGAAGGTGTTTACGCTTTCAGACGTAGGATGGGTTGAGCGTAGCGATACCCATCGAACTCCAGCAGCATGGGTTTCACAGGCTCAACCCATCCTACAAAAGCATTTGTCGGCCGACCTGCCGCAGACAATCAGACCGGGGCCTTGGGCGTGGCCACCTTATCGCGCAGATACACCGGCTGCGCCTCGTCTGCCGCCACGGCTTCGCCGCGCGCCCAGGCGAAACGCGCCAGGCTGAGCAGGTCTTCGGCATGGGGCAGCATGGCGGCGTCCTGGCCGGTGACCGCAACCGGGATGCGCGCGGCAAAGGTGCCCCAGCCGGTGCCGGCGCCAAACCAGTCGCCCGTGGCATCGCGCGGCAGGCAGGCCTGTTCGGGTGGCAACACGGCCTCGAGCCCCTGCAAGCGCATCTCGCCCTGCTCGGCGCGATAGCAGCCCCAGTAGATCTCGTCCATGCGTGCGTCTATGGCCGCGGCGACCTGCTGCGCGCCATGCTCACGCAGGCTGCGCTGCGCCAGCACCGCCAGGTTGGACACCGGCAGCACCGGACGCTCCAGGGCGAAGGCCAACCCCTGCACCACCCCGATGGCGATGCGCACGCCGGTAAAGGCCCCCGGGCCACGGCCAAAGGCGATGGCATCCAGGGCCGACAGCGGCACAGCGGCTTCAGCCAACAGCGTCTTGATCATGGGCAACAGGCGCTGGGCATGCAGGCGCGGGATCACTTCGTAATGGCTGAGCACCTTACCGTCATGCAGCAAGGCGACCGAACAGGCTTCGGTGGCGGTATCCAGGGCCAGGAGAGTGGTCATTGCATTCGCACAGGAGACGAAAAGGACCGGCATTAGAACGGCTTGAGGGTTTTTTTTCCAGCGCCATCAGCGCGGCTCGCGCCTGCCACGCGAACGAGTCCGCCGGGCAACAGGCACGCACCGGGCCAGAACGGCCCGGCGCAGCCTCAGCAAACAGCGGTTTACCAGGCCTGGATGACGGTCTTTGCTTCCCAGGCCTGCAAGGGCGCCTTGGACCAAGTGCCGTAGCTCGCATTGGGGAAGACGATCCACTCGGCGCCCCATTTGCCCGCTTCGGCGGCCACGGTTGCGCGCTGATCGGCCAGTGGCGTCTTGCGGAAACGCGCATCGAAGTCGTGCAGCGTATCGCCCAGCAGCAGCACGATCTGATGATCGGCACTGACGATGGCGCGCCGCTCGACCTTGGGCGGCCCCAGCAGTAGAACACTTTCCGCCGACACCTGGGGTAGGCCGAGCTTGCTCAGGGTGGCCTGGGTGTATGGCTTCTGCTCGTCGGCACGGTCCGATATGTAGCGAATGGTCACGCCCAGGCTGTCGGCGTGCTGCAGAAACTGCTTGGCGCCGGGGATCAGCACCGGAGTCCCGTCACGCTCCCAGGGCAGCCAGGTATCCCAGGCGTCATAGGTGTGGCAGTTGGCCAGGTCCCGTGCCAACAAGGCGCTGTTATCAATGACGGTTTCATCCAGGTCGGTCACGATGGCCAACTTCGACGGATCTTTCGCGGCGGCCACGGCCGCATCCAGTTTCAGCGTCGCGATGTTGTAGGCCTGCAGCTGCAGGGCCTGAACCTCCGCCGATTGCTGCTGGAAACGCAGCCCCATGCTGAACTCGGCGACAGCGCAGTCCGTCTTGGGCTTCGCAGATGTATCGGCAAAGGCCGCGGGAATAGCCAACAGCGACACCGCAAGGCCCAGCCAGATAGCACTCTTTGCTGTTTTCTCAGTCATTGAACGCGCCCTCTTCCTAGTATGGGTTAAGACCTAAAGTCTACGACCACCTCACAATGGTCTAGACCAGGAACCGATGCTAGCTTAGGCGAACGAGGTTACTGTTCTGTGAACGACGCTCAGCGGCTCCAACGCGCCAACCGCAGAAACGACAACGGCCCGCATATAGCGGGCCGTTGAATCACTGCAAACAGCGGTTTAGCTGAGCGCAGCCAACACCTTGGCAGTAATCTCGTCCACCGAACCGACGCCGGCAATGGCGCTGTATTTCGGCGTGCCGTTGGCGGCGGCCAGCTGCTGGTAGAAATTCACCAGCGGCTTGGTTTGCGAGTGGTAAACCGACAGGCGATGGCGCACGGTTGCTTCCTTGTCGTCTTCGCGCTGGATCAGCTCTTCACCGGTTTCGTCGTCAATACCTGCGACTTGTGGCGGGTTGTGTTCGGTGTGGTACACGCGGCCCGAGGCCGGGTGCACACGACGACCGGCGATACGACCGACGATTTCTTCGTCGTCGACGGCGATTTCCACCACGTGGTCGATGCTCACGCCAGCCTGCTTGAGGGCTTCGGCCTGAGGAATGGTGCGCGGGAAGCCATCGAAGAGGAAGCCATTGGCGCAATCGGCCTGGGTGATGCGCTCTTTAACCAGGTTGATGATCAGGTCATCGGAAACCAGGCCGCCGCTGTCCATCACGCTCTTGGCGATCAGGCCGAGCTCGGTGCCCGCCTTGACCGCGGCACGCAGCATGTCGCCGGTGGAGATTTGCGGAATACCAAATTTCTTGGTGATGAAACCAGCTTGGGTACCTTTACCGGCACCTGGCGCCCCCAGCAAAATCACGCGCATCGATGTGCTCCTCAAATTTAAGTAAAAATCGTCGGACTCGCCTCGTGGGGCCAATCTCAGAATGGTTCAGGCAAGCGGTCCCGCAGGGGGTGCCCGGAATGCCAAAGGCCGCTCAAGATACACAGCGCACCACCAGCGCACAAGCCACCGAAAGTCTGATACGCCTGCGACCAACGGAGGGCTAAAGAGCCCTGCAAAGGCCTGCAAACGCGCCGCCGCGGCGGTGCTGCCAAGCCCCTGCGCAAGCCGGCTAGCCGGTATTGCGCAGCCCCGCGGCAATTCCCGCCACGCTGACCAGCAAGGCCTGTTCCAGAGGGCTGTCGGCCTGGTTTTCGCGCTGCCGGGAGCGCGCCAGCAACTCGGCCTGGAGCAGGTGCAGGGGGTCCAGGTAGGTGTTGCGCACCGTGATCGAGTCCAGTGTCTCGGGGCTGTGCGCGAGCAACCTAGACTGCCCGGTCAGGCCCAGTACCGTGGCCACCGCCTGCGACAATAAGCCGCGTAAATGTGCACCCAAAGGTCGCAGTTCGGCATCGACAAGACGCTCATCGTAGAGCCGGGCGATGGCGTCATCGGCCTTGGCCAGGACCATCTCCAGCATATCGATGCGGGTGCGGAAGAACGGCCAGTGTTCGCGCATCTGCCCCAGCAGTTCGCCTTCGCCGCGCTGCAGGGCGTTGCCCAGGGCGGCCTCCCAGCCCAGCCAGGCCGGCAGCATCAGGCGGGTCTGGGTCCAGGCGAAGATCCAGGGAATGGCGCGCAGGCTCTCCACCCCGCCCTCGCGGCGCTTGGCCGGGCGGCTGCCCAGGGGCAAACGGCCGAGTTCCTGCTCAGGAGTAGCCTGGCGGAAGTAGGCGACGAATTGCGGATGCTCGCGCACCACGGCGCGGTAGGCGCCGACGCCATCGCGGGCCAGCCGGTCCATCAGCGCGCGCCAGGCCGGCTCGGGATTGGGCGGCGGCAGTAAGGTGGCTTCCAGCACGGCGGCCAGATAGAGGTTGAGGTTCTGCTCGGCGATATCCGGCAAGCCGAACTTGAAGCGGATCATCTCGCCCTGCTCGGTGGTGCGGAAGCGCCCCGCCACCGAGCCCGGCGGCTGCGAGAGGATGGCCGCATGGGCCGGACCGCCGCCGCGGCCGACCGTGCCGCCACGGCCGTGGAACAGCAGCAGCTCGACCTCATGCTCACGGCACACCTGCACCAGGGTCTCCTGGGCGCGGTACTGGGCCCAGGCCGCGGCGGTGGTGCCGGCGTCCTTGGCCGAATCCGAGTAGCCGATCATCACCTCCTGGGGGCCGTGCAAACGGGCGCGATAGCCATGCAGGCCGAGCAGGCGGCTGATTACCGGGCCGGCGTTATCCAGATCGGCCAGGGTCTCGAACAACGGCACCACGCGCATCGGCCGTTGCAGGCCGGCTTCCTTCAGCAGCAGCTGCACCGCCAGCACATCGGAGGCGGCGCCGGCCATGGAGATCACATAGGAGCCCAGGGACGCCTCCGGCGCGGCGGCCACTTCGCGGCAGGTGGCCAGCACCTCCGCGGTTTCGCCGCTGGGCATGAAGTGCGCCGGCAGCAACGGCCGGCGGTTTTCCAGCTCGCCTAGCAGGAACTGCACCCGCGCCTCCTCATCCCACTCGGCATAGCGGCCCAGGCCCAGGTAATCGGTGATCTCGCTCATGGCCGCGGCGTGGCGGCTGGAGTCCTGGCGCACATCCAGGCGCAGCAGGAACAGGCCGAAGGTCGCCGCGCGGCGCAGGCAATCGAGCAAGGGGCCTTCGGCTATCACGCCCATGCCGCAGTCATGCAGCGACTGGTAGCACAGGGTCAGGGGGTCCAGCAGCTCGCGGTTGTCCTGCAGCACCGCCGCCGGCGGGTCCAGGCGTTCGTGCAGGGCGGCCTCGGCCCAACTGCGGGTGGCGCGCAGGCGTTCGCGCAGCTGCTTGAGCAGGCAGCGATAGGGTTCTGGATGCACCCCCACCTGCACCCGCAATTCATCGCTGGCCTGCTGCATGGACAGCTCGGCGGCCAGCTGGTCGATATCGCGCAGGTACAGGTCGGCGGCCATCCAGCGCGCCAGCAGCAAGACCTCGCGGGTCACCGCGGCGGTGACATTGGGGTTGCCGTCACGGTCGCCGCCCATCCAGGAGGCGAAACGGATCGGCGCGGCGTCCAGCGCCAGGTGCAGGCCGGTGGCGGCCTGCAGCGCCTGATCGGCCTTGCGCAGCACATTCGGCAGGGCCTGCCAGAGCGAATGCTCGATCACCGCGAAGCCCCATTTGGCCTCGTCCACCGGGCTGGGCCGGCTGCGGCGGATCTCCTCGGTGTGCCAGGCCTCGGCGATCAGCCGCTGCAGGCGCTGACGCACCTGCTCACGCTCGGCACTGGACAGGTCGTTGTGATCGCCGGCCGCCAACTGCGCGGCTATGGCATCGTATTTCTGGATCAGGGTACGGCGCGCCACTTCGGTGGGGTGGGCGGTCAGCACCAGCTCGATATCCAGGCGGCCGAACTGCCGCGCCAGGGCCTCGCCGCCCTGGCCATTGGCCAACAGGCGCTGCAGCAGCTCGGCCAGCACGCCGGACTCGAAGGGCTCGGGTTCGGCGGGCCCGCGGCGGCGCACGCGGTGGTATTGCTCGGCGATATTGGCCAGGTTGAGAAACTGGTTGAAGGCGCGGGCCACCGGCAGCAGCTCGTCGTCGGCCAACTGCTTGAGGGTCGCGCTGAGCTGTTCGGCACCGGCGGCCGAACCACGGCGCGCACCCTTGGCGCCCTTGCGAATGCGTTCGATCTTGTCGAGAAAGGCCGCGCCGCGCTGGCCGCTGATGGTGTGACCCAGCAGCTCACCGAGCCGATGCACATCCTCGCGCAAGCGCGCGTCGATTTCCGCCATGCCGATCTCTCCACTGAGGTTCGAGTTAAGGTCCTGCCCACAAGTTAGCAGTTTGTCGGCGCGGCCTGGGCCGATCCTACAAAAGCCAGGCGGCGCGGTCATGCCCTGCACTGAAGCCACATAAAGGGCATTTTTTGTGGTCCGAATAAAGTCCGGGAACTCTAGCCTCTGCCCAGCCGCTCCCGGATTGCATCCGGGCCACGCTCTGGGTTACGCGGCGCTCGGAAGGTGTGTCGCCTGTACCTCGGTGACATGCGCCGCTAACCCAGCCTACGAGGTTGCTGCGCTTGCCTGCTAACCACTGCCTTGTTTCACGCAAATCCGTGAAGAACCTTTATTTAGGCGCGCCGGCTCAAGGGGCGCTCGAGCGGTAGCGCAGGAAGGCGTCGCGGATATGCTCGCGCAGCAACTCGTCTTCCCAGGGCTTGGTGAGGAACTTGAAGATGGCGCCGCGGTTGACCGCCTCGATCACCACATTCAGGTCGGTGTAGCCGGACAGCACCATGCGGATGGTGTCCGGGTGCAGGGACTTGACCCGGTCCAGCAGCTCGGTGCCGCTCATGCCCGGCAGGCGCTGGTCGCAGATGACCACCTGGACCCGGTGCAGCGCCAACAGCTCGAGCGCCTCCTCGGCACCGGCGGCGGTCAGCACCCGGTAGCCGTCCGGGCGCAGGGCGCGGATCAGCGCGTTCTGCACCCCCGGCTCGTCGTCGATCACCAACACAGTGCGCTCCTCTTGCTCGGCGGCGCTTCGCGGCGGCAGGCGCTTGGTCGAGCGCAGCATGGCGGCGAACTCCGCTGCCGGCACCGGCGGGCTGAAATAGTAGCCCTGGATCTCGTCGCAGCCGCTGGCGCGCAGGTAATTGAGCTGGCCCTCGGTCTCCACCCCTTCGGCCACCACGCGCAGGTTGAGGCGCTGGGCCATGCCGATCACGGCGATGGCGATGGCGGCGTCGCCCGGGTTATGGGTGATGTCGGTGACGAAGGAACGGTCGATCTTCACCACGTCGAAGGGGAAGCGCTTGAGGTAGGCCAGCGACGAGTAGCCGGTGCCGAAGTCGTCCAGCGCCAGGCGCAGGCCGAGCCCGCGAAAGGCGTGCAGCAGCCTGGCCGCCTCGTCCGGGTCCTGCATCACCACGCTCTCCGTCAGCTCCAACTCCAGGTAGTTGGCCAGCGCGGGGTCCGCCTCCAGCAACTCGCGCAGCAGCGGCAGCACCTCGCCCTTGTGGAACTGCACGGCGGACAGGTTGACCGCCACCGGCACCGTGTCCAGCTGCTCGGCGAGCCAGGCGGTTTGCTGGGCGCAGGCGTTGCGCAGCACCCATGCGCCGATCGGCACTATCAGCCCGGTCTGTTCCGCCAGGGGAATAAACTGGCCGGGGCCCACCAAGCCCTGCTGCGGGTGCTGCCAGCGGATCAGCGCCTCGGCGCCGGCGATCCGGCCGCTGCGCAGGCTGACCCGCGGCTGGTAATAGAGCACGAACTGCTCGGCCTCCAGGGCCGTGTGCAACTCGCTCTCCAGCACCAGTTTCTCGGCGATGCGGGCATTGATCTCCGGTGCGTAGTACAGGTAGCGCTCGCCCGTGGCCTGGGCTTGCTTGAGCGCGGCCTCGGCGCGGGTGAACAGGGTCTCGGCGTCCTGCCCGTCAGCCGGATACAGGGCGATGCCGGCCTTGGCGGCGAGATGCACCTCGCCGCCGTTGAGCGCCAGCGGCGCCTCCAGCGGGGCGAAGATGCGCTTGCGCAGGATGCTGGTGGCGTCGGTGCCCAGGGGCAGGCCGGCGACCGCCACGGCGAAGGTATCCGCCGTCACCCGCGCCAGCACGCAGGGCTGCTCCAGCGCCGCGCCCAGGCGCTCGCCGACCGTGCGCAGCAGCGCGTCGCCGACGTGCCGGCCGAGGCTATCGTTGAGCTGTTTGAAGCGGTCCAGGTCGAGCAGGATCACCGCCACCCCGCCCCGCTCGTGGCGGGCGCTGTGCAGGAACTGCTCCAGACGGTCCTGGAACAGCGCGCGGTTGGGCAGCCCGGTCAGGGCGTCGTAGTAGGCCAGGTACTGCAGGCGCTCCTCGCGCTCTATATATTGCAGGGCGAAGGAGATGTCGCCGGCCAGCTCCTTGAGCAGGTGCATTTCCTCCTCGTCGAAGTAGCCGGCCTCCCTGGCATAGAGCAGCAGCACCCCGACCGGTGCGCCGTCCACCAGCAGCGGTAGCGCGGCCACCGAGCGGTAAGCGCCGGCCTGCACCTCCTGATGCAGCAGCCCGAGGTCCTGGATCAGGTCCAAGTCATGCAGGACCTGCGCCTGCACTGGGATGCCAGCGGCGGACAGGCTCGCGCCGAGACGCAGGCCGCCGAGCGCCTCGGCTTCGATACCGTGGCCGGCCACCGGCTGCACGGCCAGGGTGACCTTATCCAGCAGGCCGATCCAGGCCAGGCCGAAGCCGCCGTGCTCCACCGCGATGCGGCAGGCCTCGTCGAACAGCGCCTGGCGCTCATGCAGGCGCACTATGGCCGAGTTGATGCCCGACAGCATGGCCTGGATGCGGCTCAGGCGGGCGATCTTGGCCTGCTGCTGCTTGCGCTCGGTGATGTCCTCGGCGATCCCGGCGACTCGGTAGAGTTGGCCGGCCGCATTGAGGATCGGGAAGCCGCGTACCCAGATCCAGCGAATCGCGCCGTCCGGGCGGGCGATGCGGTATTCGTCGTCGAACTGCCCCACGCTGTCGCGTTTCTGCAGAATTTCCTCTAGCCGCCCACGGTCCTCGGGGATTATGGCGTCGGCCCACGCCATGGGGGTCGCGTACACGCTTTCCAGGCTGCGCCCCCAGATGTCCTCGTAGGCCGGGCTGACGTACAGCTGCTGCCCGCTGGCCGGATCAACCAGGAAGAACACCTCGCGGATGTTTTCCGCCAGTTGCCGAAAGTGCTGCTCGCTCTCGCGCAGCTGCGCTTCGGCCTGCTGCCGCTCGACGGCTTCGTGCTCCAACTGCCCGGCGTGCTGGCGCACGTCGTCGTACAGCGCCAGGTTCTCGTAGGCCAGCGCCAGCTGGGCGGCCAGGGTCGTCGAGATGCGTTCGTCCTCGGCAGAGAAAGCGTCTGCGCCGAGCTTGTCGGCTACATAGACCCAGCCGTGCACGCGCATCGAGGATTTGACCGGGACGGCCAGCAGTTCCTGCACCGGCGGATGCCCCGCCGGCAGCCCCAACGCGGGGTCGCCACCCTTGCCGAGCTGCGGCCGCCCGGTGGCCAGGACCCGGCCCAGGATGCCGGTGGGTGCGGACAACCCGGCGAAGGCCGCCTGTACGGATTCGGGTAGGCCGCGGGTGGCCACCAGTCGCACTCGGCCCTCAACATCCGCCAGACCGACAGCGGCATATTTGGCGCTGAGGATGTCCTGGGCGGCGCGCACGAACAGCTCCAGCAGGCGCGGCACGTCCCGCTCCGAGGCCAGCTCCAGCCCCAGCTCGATCAGGGTGGTCAGGCGCAACCCCAGCGACTGGGCCGCGGTGAGCGACGTGGTGAGGCGCTCCGACAGTTGGCTCAGCTCGCCCTGCTCGCCGAGCAGCGACAGCCCCTCCTCCAGGATGCGCTGCAGTTGCTGCTGCAGCAGCGCCAGGTCCTGCAGGTAGTCCGGTGTATTGTCACGAGCCTGGGCCGCGGGCGACCCCGGCGCCTGCTCCGGCGGCGTGGCTAGCTGGGCGGCGGTGGGCGGCGGCAGGCCGAGCGCGGCGTTGACCGCCGCCAGTATTTCCTGCGGTTCCGCGGGTTTGGCCAGTACCGCGGTGACGCCGCAGGTCAGGCCCAGCTCGCGCGCTTCGCGCACCCGGTAGGTCGCGGTATAGAAGATCACCGGCAGCGCGGCCGTGCGCTCGTCGCCGCGCAGGCGGTGGGCGAGCTCGATGCCGTCCATGGTCGGCATCAGCAGGTCGGAAATCACCAGATCCGGGTGCTGCGCGCGCACCACCGCGAGCGCCTCGGCACCATCGGCCGCCTCCAGCAGCACGTGGCCGTAGTAGCCGAGCAGGGTGACCAGGTACTCCCGGTTCAGCGGCCGGTCGTCCACCACCAGGATAGTCGCCACCTCAGGCCTCCTTGGTCGCCAGGCAAGCCGCGACCTCGGCGAGCCACTGCTGCGGGTCGACCGGCCGTTGCAGGAAGGCGGTCGCGCCTTGTGCGAGGGCGCGCTGGCGGTCGCGTTCGCCCCAGAGCGAGGCGGAGACCATCAGGAACGGCGTCCCGGCCAGGCGTGGATTGCCGCGTACGGCAGTCAGCAGGGCCAGGCCATCGGCATCCGGCATATGCAGATCGGAGACGATCAGGTCCACCGCCTCGCCCGCCAGCACAGTCAGCGCCTGGTCCACGCTCAGCGCCAGCGTCACCCGGTAGCCGGAGGGTTCCAACGAGGCCTTCGCCAGCTCGCGGTTGGTCGGCGAGTCATCCACCACCAGCACATGCACCCCGCCGACGCGGGCAGGCGCGGGCGCATCGGTGACCGCCGCGATTTCCGGCGCGCCGGCCGAGCGCATATGCACGGCCAGGAAGGCATCCACTTCGGCCACGAAGGTCTTGGGTTCGATAGGTTTGGCGATATAGCCGTCGAAGCCGGCGGCCAGCACCTTGTCGCGATCGCCGACCATGGCCAGCGCGGTCACCTCCACCAGGGGCAGCCTGCACAAGGCGGGATGCGCCTTCAGCCGCTTGGCCACTGCGTAGCCGTCCAGCCTGGGCAGGTGAATGTCGCACACGATCAAATCCACGCCGCCGGCCTCGGCCAGCGCCAGCCCGGCCTCGCCGTCGTCGGCGGTGAGCGTTTGATGGCCGAAGGCGTGCAGCAGATAGGTCATCAGTTCCAGGTTGGCGGGGTTGTCTTCGATCACCAGCAGGCGCGCCATGGCTATCTCTCGCTCAGGGTCAGGGTGAAGGTGCTGCCCTTGCCGAACTCGCTGCGAAAGCTGACACGCCCACCGATCAGGTCGGACAGCTTCTGCGACAGATGCAAGCCCAGCCCGGTGCCCTCGTAGCGCCGGGTGCTGGAGGAGTCCAGCTGGGTAAAGGCCTGGAACAGCTTGGCCTGGTCCTCGTCGCGGATGCCGACGCCGCTGTCGGCTACCTGGATCTCGACATAGCCCTGGCCGTTGGCGCGCCGCCGCGTGAGGCTGATGCAGACCTGGCCCTGCTCGCTGTACTTGATGGCGTTGTTGGTCAGGTTGATCACTATCTGGCTGAGGGCGCGGCGGTCGGTCAGCAGCGCGATGTCGGCCGCCGGCATGTTCAGTTCGAAGGCCAGGCCCTTGTTTTCCGCCAGCGGCCGCAGCGAGCTGGCGACCTCCTCGATCACGCTCTGGCAGGAGATGCGCTGCAGATTGATCTCGACCTTGCCGGACTCGATCTTGGCCAGATCCAGCAGGTCGTTGATCAGGGAGAGCAGGTGCTTGGCGCTGGACTGAATGGTGGAGAGCTGCCTGTCCTGGTCGCCGGTCAGCGGCCCCGGCAGCTTCATCAGCAGCGTGCCGGTGAAGCCGATGATGGCATTGAGCGGGGTGCGCAACTCATGCGACATGCTGGCCAGGAAGCGGTCCTTGGCCAGGCTGGCGTTCTCCAGCTCGAGGTTCTTCTCCTGCAGCGTCTGCTCGAAGCGCTTGCGCTCGGTCACGTCGCGGGCGGCGGCGAACACGCCCTGCAGCTTGCCGTCGCGATCGTTGAAGGTGGTGGCGTTGTAGGACACCACGGTCTCCTTGCCGTCCTTGGCGCGCGCGGTCAGTTCGTAGTTGGTCACCTTGCCCTCGCGCAACACCAGGCGGATGCCCTCTTCGGCGCGCGCCGGGTCGGTGAAGTAGTTCTTGAAGGCGGTGCCGATCAACTCGTCGCGGTTGTTGCCGGTGAGCGCCGCCATCTGCTGATTGATGTCGGTGATGATGCCCAGCGAGTCGGTGGTCATCAGCGCGTCGATGTTCGACTCGATCAGCGAGCGCGAATAGAACTGCTGGTCGCGCAGCTGCTGCTCCAGCTGCTTCTGCCCGGAGATGTCGCGGGCGGCGGCGAGGATGCCCAGCGCCAAGCCGGCGGCGTCGGTGAACACCCCGGCGTTGAAGCTCACCGCGATGCGCCGGCCCTGGCGGGTGATCAGCACCAGTTCGTAGCCGAGCACCCGGCCCTCGCTGAGGGTCTGCTGCACACCTAAGCGCGCCTGCTCGGGCTCGGTGAAGTATTCGGGGAAGGGCGAGTTCACCAGGTGCTTGCGCGAGTAGCCGGTGACCCGCGTGGCTTCCTCGTTGACGTCTGTGACTATGCCGTCCGGCGCGATGGCGAACAGCGCGTCGGCCGAGGCTTCGATCAGCGAGCGGTTGTAGGCCTGCTGCTCGGCCAGCTGGGTCTGCAGGCGCGCCTGCTCGGAGATGTCCCGGGCGCTGGCGAAGATGCCCTGCATGCGGCCGTCGGCGCCGCGAAACACCGAGGCGTTGAACGACACCGTGGCCTTGCGCCCGGCCTTGTGCCGTAGCACCAGCTCGTAGTTGGTGACCACCCCTTCGGCCAAGGTGCGTTTGACCCCGCTGTCCGCCCGCTCCGGCTCGGTGAAGTACTGCTTGAACGGCGAGCCGATCAGTTCTTCGCGGGCGTAGCCGGCCATGCGGCACATCTGTTCGTTGACGTCGGTGATAAAGCCTTCCGGGTCGACCGTGATCAGGCCGTCCACCGAGGATTCGATCAGGCCGCGCAGGTAGGTCTGCTGCTCGCGCAGCTGTTCTTCCAGGCGCACCCGGTCGGTGATGTCGCGGGCGCTGGCGAAGATGCCGCGCACCTCGCCGGCCGCGTCGCGAAACACCGAGGCGTTGAACGACACCTGCAGCAGCCGGCGGGTGCGCGACACCAGGGTCAGCGCGTACTCGGTGACCACCTCCTTGTCGAAGGTCTCCTTGACCCCGTCGCGCGCCCGCTGCGGCTCGGTGAAGTAGTCGGCGAAGGGCGTGCCGATCAGCTCGCCGCGCTTATAGCCGGTCATCTGGCACATGCGGTCGTTGACGTCGGTGATGGTGCCGGAGGGGTCGACCGTGATCAGGCCGTCCACCGAGGACTCGATCAGGCCGCGCAGGTAGGTCTGCTGCTCGCGCAGTTGCTGTTCCAGGGTCTTCTGATCGGTGATCACCCGGGCGGCGGCGAACACCCCCTGCAGCTTGCCCTCGCGGTCGTTGAAGGTGGTGGCGTTGTACGACACCACCGTCTGCTTGCCGTCCTTGGCGCGGGCGGTCAGCTCGTAGTTGGTCACCCTGTCCTCGCGCAGCACCAGCTTGATGCCCTCCTCGGCGCGCTGCGGGTCGGTGAAATAGGTCTTGAACGGGCTGCCGATCAGCTCCTCGCGCGTGCAACCGGTGAGCGCGGCCATCTGCTGGTTGATGTCGGTGATGATGCCCAGCGGGTCGGTGGTCATCAGCGCGTCGATGTTCGATTCGATCAGCGAGCGGGTGTAGAACTGCGACACCTGCAGCTGCGCTTCCAGCTGCTTCTGCGCGGTGATGTCGCGCGCGCTGGCGAAGATGCCGCGCACGCTGCCGGCGGAGTCCTTGAACACCGCGGCATTGAACGACACCGGCAGCTGGCTGGCGTCGGCGGCTTGCAGCGTCAGCACGTAGTTGGTGACCGCGCCCTCCTTGAAGGTCAGCCGCACGCCTTCGGCGGCGCGTTCGCGCTCGCTGAAGTAGCTTGGGAAGGAGGAGCCGACCAACTGGCTGCGCTGGCGACCGAGCATGCGGCACAGGGTGTCGTTGACGTCGGTGATGTTCATCGACTCGTCCACCGTCACCAGGCCGTCCACCGACGCCTCGATCAGCCCGCGGTTGTAGGCGCGCTCCTCGGCCAGCTGCCCTTGCAGCCGGGCCTGCTCGGTGATGTCGCGGGCGCTGGCGAAGATGCCGCGCACCGCATTGGACTGGTCCTTGAAGATGGCCGCGTTGAACGACACCAGGCGTTCGCGGCCGTCTTCGGTGCGCAGGGTCAGCTCGTAGTTGGTGACCGCGCCCTCGTCCAGGGTCAGGCGCACGCCGTCGGCGGCGCGCTTGCTGTCGAGGAAGTACTGCGGGAAGGGCGAGCCGACCAGCTGCTCGCGGCTGAAGCCGGCCATCCGGCACATGGTTTCGTTGACGTCGGTGATGTTCAGCAGCGGGTCGACGGTGATCAGGCCGTCCAGCGAGGCCTCGATCAGGCCGCGGTTGTAGGTGCGTTCGTCGGCCAGCTGGGCCTGCAGCCTGGCCTGGTCGGTGATGTCGCGGGCGCTGGCGAAGATGCCGCGCACTTGGCCTGCCGGGTCGCGGAACACCGAGGCGTTGAACGATACGCCCAGCTGGCGGCCGTCGCGGGTGGCCAGGGTCAGCACGTAGTCGGTGACCACGCCGCGCTCGAAGGTCTCGCGCACGCCGGCGTCGGCCCGCTCGGCATCGCCGAAGTAGTCGGCGAACAGGGTGCCGATCAACTCTTCACGCGAATAGCCGCTCATCTGGCACATTCGCGCGTTGACGTCGCTGATGGTGCCGGAGGGGTCGACGGTGATCAGGCCGTCCACCGAGGCCTCGATCAGGCCGCGGTTGTACGCCTCGGAGTCGCGCAGTTGCTGTTCCAGGCGCTTCTGGTCGGTGATGTCGCGGGCGGCGGCGAACACGCCCTGCAACTTGCCGTCGGCGTCGTGGAAGGTCGAGGCGTTGTACGACACCAGCGTCTCGCGGCCGGCCCGGCTGCGCGCGGTGAGTTCGTAGTTGGTCACCTTGCCTTCGCGCAGCACCGCCTTGATGCCTTCCTCGGCGCGCTTGGGCTCGGTGAAATAGTTCTTGAACGGCGAGCCGATCAGCTCGTCGCGGGCGAAGCCGGTCAGCGCTTCCATCTGCTTGTTGACGTCGGAGATGATGCCCAGCGGGTCGGTGGTCATCAGCGCGTCGATATTCGATTCGATCAGCGAACGGGTGTAGAGCTGGGTGGCCTTGAGTTGCTCGGTGAGGCGGATCTCGTCGGAAATGTCCTTGGAGATCAGCAAATAGCCTATGGGTTTGGCGGAGGCATCGAGGCGCGGGGTGATCACCACGCGGGCGGTGAAGCGCTCGCCGTTCTTGCGCAGGCGCTGGATGGTGCCTTCCCACTTGCCCTCTGCCAGCGCGGAGGCGAGGATTTCGCCGGGCCGGCCGGCGTCGACGTCTTCGGGCACATGCAGGATCGAGGAATTGGCCTTGCCCACCACCTCGTCCGGCTCGTAGCCGTACAGGCGGCGCGCGCCCTCGTTCCACAGCAGTATGGTGCCGTCCAGGCTCTTGCCGATCACCGAGTACTCGGTCGAGGCCTGCAGGATGCTGGTGATGAAGTCCACCGCGCTGGCGGCGTCGCCGACTATGGTGGAGTCGAACAGCTTGGCCGAGGTCAGCGAGCGGGTGTAGAGCTGGGTGGCGCGGGCTTCCTCGGCCAGCCGCAGCTCGTCGGTCAGGTCCTTGGAGATCAGCAGGTAGCCGATCGGCTGGCCGGCGGCGTCGTGGCGCGGGGTGATCACCACCCGCGCGGTGAAGCGCTCGCCGTTCTTGCGCTGGCGCAGGATGGTGCCTTCCCACTTGCCGTCCCGCAGCGCCGCGGCGAGTATCTCGCTGTTGCGGCCGGACGCCACGTCTTCCGGCACGTGCAGGATCGCGGCGTTGGCCGTGCCGACCACCTCGTCGGGCGCGTAGCCGTAGATCCGCCGCGCCCCTTCGTTCCACAGCTGAATGGTGCCGTCCAGGTCCTTGCCGATGATCGAATATTCGGTGGAGGCCTGCAGGATGTTGCTGATGAAATCGACCGCGTTTTCGGGGGCGCTGACGATGCGGCTGTCGAAGAGTTGGGTCATCCCTAACCTCACGGGTGTGATGAGTGCGGCTTCCAGGCGCTTCGGCACCCGCAAGGAGGTTCCGTCGATCCCCCAGGACGGGCCACTCGGCGTATTCCTCTTGCTAACCCTAGTTGCTGGCGGACCCCCGCGCTAGTCGCTGGTCAGCTCTAGGTCGGGCAAGGCGGGCTTGTGCGCCAATGACTGGCCGAGCGCTGCGTCAGCTAGTATTGCTAGTAGCAGCCGTGGCTTTTATCGAGCCGATGCGGCTGTCGGCGGCGCAGTCGATAAGCGGGGCAAACCTCGCCGTTGCGCGACGCCGCCCCAAAGGACTAATCCGCCTGGCCGCTAGGCTGTGCCTGGCGGTTTAATAGCCGCCCACCACGAATGGGCGAAGGATGAGGTGGTTTATGAAGATTCGCGAATTGATTCGCCACTGGGAACAGAACGCCAAGGGCAGCCTGACCCGCAGCCCCTACCAGATCCATCTGGATCTGGAATCCGCCGCGCGCCTGGCGACGCTGCAGGAGATGTACCCCAAGCGCCATATCGAAGAGTTGCTCGGCGAACTGCTGGGCGCGGCCCTGGAGGAACTGGAAGCCAGCCTCCCCTATGTCAAGGGCAGTCAGGTGGTGGCCACCGACGAGCAGGGCGATCCGCTCTATGAAGACATAGGCCTGACCCCGCGTTTTCTGGCGCTATCGCGCAAGCACCTGGAGCTATTGAACCAGCAGCAGGACAGTAGCGAGCATTGATACGCGCTTCGCCTACTCTGCCGCGGGGGCCGCGGGGCCTTCGGTGCAGTGCACGGCCTGTTTGCGCGGGTCCACCAGCACGCCGCTGAGGCCCTTCTGCTCCAGGTCGAACAGCACCAGCACGCCATCGATGCACTGCGCCACCTGGCTGGCCGGCTTCAGCGCGACCTTGTAGTCCTCGCCGGGCACTGTCTTGAGCATGGTGAACTCGGACAGCAGCAAGGCGTCCTCGGGCTGGGCGACATGCAGGTAGCCGTAGTAGCCGAGCAGCGCCACGGTGGCGCAGACGCTGCCGATAGCGGTAAGGATCAGGGGGATGGGGTTCAATTCGCTCATTAGCAAGTCTCAAGATTAAACAGGTCAGCCGCAGCGCCAAAGCCGCTCAAGCAATGCCTGGGGGCCAAGGGCGCCAGGCGGCGCAGCTTGCTACAAACGCCCGATCTTGCAAAGGCCCGGGTCGCAACCCTCACTTGCCGCCGGCCCGCACTTCCTCGCGGGCCTTGAAGGTGGCCTCGTAGATGCGCTCGGCCAGGCGCGAGAACGGCAGGCTCTGCACCCACACGGTGCCGGTGCCTGTGAGGGTGGCCAGCAGAATGCCCTCGCCACCGAACAGCATGCTTTTCAGCCCGCCGGCCAGGGCGATGTCGTAATCGATGCCGCTGGTAAAGGCCACCAGGCAACCGGTGTCCAGGCGCAGGGTCTCGTTGTTCAGTTCCTTGCGGATCACGGTGCCGCCGGCATGCACGAAGGCCAGGCCATCGCCTTCGAGCTTCTGCAGGATAAAGCCCTCGCCGCCGAAGAAGCCGGCGCCCAGGCGCTTGTTGAAGCTGATGCCGACCGCCGTGCCATAGGCCGCGCAGAGAAAGGCATCCTTCTGGCAGATCAGGCTGCCGCCATGCTCGGCCAGCTGGATCGGCACCACGGTACCCGGATAAGGCGCGGCAAAGGCCACTCGCGCCTGGGTTTGGCCGGCGTTGGAGAAGTGCGTCATAAACAGCGATTCGCCGGTGAGCATGCGCTTGCCGACGCTCCACAGCTTGCCCAGCACCCCGCTGGCCGCGCCATCGCCCATGCGCGTCTCGAAGCGCACGCCCTCGGTCATATAATTCATCACCCCGGCCTCGGCGATCACAGTCGCGCCGGGTTCGAGTATGACTTCCACACTCTGCGCCGACGCACCGAGAATTTCGTAAGCGAGTGGATGGCTGGGCATATAGGGCTCCTGGCAGCTCGGGGCAAGCTCCCCGGATTTTATCCGGGCTACGCGAGGCGATGCCGGCTGTTGGGCTTCGCCGCTGCGCGGCTCAACCCAGCCTACGGACTCTCAGCCCAACCCACGGACCTCAGGTAGGTTGGGCTGAGCTCGGCGAAGCCCAACGAAAGGATCACAGAATATTGGAGTAATCGGCTTCGATGCGATCGAGGCTTAAATGGTTGAGGAAGTTGGAGAAGCACATCCAGGCCGCCAAGGAGTTCAGGTCGCTGAACTGCGGCGGCAGGTACTTGGGTGGCGTCACCAGGCCTTCGTCCACCAGCTGGCGCAAGGTGCGCATATCTTCCAGGGTGGTCTTGCCGCAGAACAGCAGGGGAATCTGCTCCAGCTTGCCTTTGCGCACGGCCAACTGGATGTAGTTGTAGACCATGATGAAACCTTTCAGATAGGACAGGTCCTTGGTGAAAGGCAGGCCGCCCGGGGTTGAGCCGCGGAACACCCGGTTGGCGTTGCTGTAGCTGTCTTCCTGGCTGAAGCCCTGCTCGCGGTAGAAGTCGAACACCTGCAAGAAGTCCGCGCCCTCCTCGGCCATATGGATGGCGCGGGTGCGGTTGGTCAGCTTGCGCAGACGGGTCGGGTAGGAGGCGAAGGCGATCACCTCCATCAAAATCGCCAGGCCTTCCTGGGTCACGGTGGAGGATGGCGGCCCCTTGGACAGGAAGGTGCACACCGGCTGATTCAGGCCATTGAGGGTGGTGGCCACATGCACCAGGCCTTCGTGGACTTCCAGGGCTTTCACATCGCGCTCGTTGAACATGGCATCGGCGCGGATCTTGATGTAATCGGCGCCGGCCGCCGCATCGGCGAGAATGCCGTCGGACTCGAACACCCGGATGGTGCTCTCTTCCTCGCCGAACACCTTGTTCAGGCGGCGCTGCAACAGGTCGACCGCCTCCTTGGCATTCAGGGTCTTGGGCTCGTCTTTGAGGTCGCCCCGGCTGTCGATGTTATTCAGGAAGTCGGAAAACATCAGGCCCAGATCGGCCAGAGTCGGGTCACCGGCATGGAAGGCATCGGAGGCGGCGCCGTAGAGTTCCTGGGAAATCAGGCCGAACTCCTCGGTACCGCGGGCTTCGAGCATGCGGATGACCATGCGGTATTCGCGGCACATGCGCCGCATGATCTGCCCGACCGGGTTGAACTGGCCGAGCTGGCGGGTGATATCGCGCTCGATATTCTGGAATTCCAGCTTCTTGGCCGGGGCATCGAAGGCCAGCGGGCGATTGTCGTAGTAGGCGCGGTCGACCGCCGGCAGCCTCTTGCCTTTGTGCTTGAGAAACTCGCTGCGAATCCCCTCATCCCACTTCACCGCATCCAGCACGCGGATCGGCGTTTGCGCCTCGACTATGCGGTCGGACAACACCCGCACGATCAACTGATAGTCGTCCAACCCTGTATGACTGTTCATGCTGGCCCCATGCCCGGCTAGTCGCCCACACGCTGATAGCGCGCGACTTCGATAAATACATCCGAATTGGCCTGATCGTCGAGGTAGGTGAACACCTTATCCAGCGGGCTGGTGATCAGCACGCCATCGTCCTGGCCACTGGCGACGACCTCGCCTTGCAAAGCGCCCTGCTCCAGCTCCTGGAGGATGCGATCGACATCCAGGTTGTAGATCACCAACTCGTTGTCCGTGGTCAGCTCAAAGCCAGCGATGGCGAAATTCGCCCCCTTGCTCTTCGGCAAGCCCGCCGACAAATACCAGCGCCGACCGTGATGAGCCACGGTAAAGCCGTACTCTTCGAGGCTGTCGAGGTTGTCCAGGCTGTCGACATAGGCCCGAGCCTTGTAGACATTGGAGCCTGCGCGGGTGATCAGCAGATATAGCTGCTCGCCCCACTCGTTCTTGCGCGACCACTCGCCAAGCAAGGGAATGGGGGCGGGCTCGTTGGCGGGAATCGGGTCCTTGAAGGTGACCAGACAACCACTGAGCAACAGGAAGGACACGGCAAGTAGCGCGCGCCAGGCGTTCATTCAGCTCTCCTTGTGAACGGGTTAGCCGGGGTCAGAGCCCCAGCACCAGGTGCATATAACGTTTAAGAATGGCCAACATACCCTCGCTGTCCAGATGGTCGACACCATCGAGCAGGCCCTGATACTCCATGCGCAGAATAATCGCCGTCAATAGCTTGGCATCCTGCTCGGGCTGTTGCGAGCCCAACACCTCGAAGAAATGCGTGACGCCCTGCAGCAGTATCTGCCGATGGGCGCGCATCAGTTCATGCAGCCGCGGGTTGAGCAAGGCCTCCTGCTGGAAGGCCTGCTCGGCCAGCAGATGTTCGCGACGGGTGAGCAACTGCTGGCGCACATACTCCACCGCCAGGCGGGCGATTTCACCCGCCAGGCGCCGACGCGCCTCGGCACTGCCATCGAGCTGGCTGACCTGTTGCTGCAACAGGCCCTGGGTACTGCTCCAGAAATGCGCCATATAGGCGGCGCTGCGCTCGACGAACTGGGCAAAGGTATCGGTGATCAGGTCGTCGATATCCTTGAAGTAATAGGTAGTGGCCGACAGCGGCACCCCCGCCTCGGCCGCCACCGCGCGGTGGCGCACGGCGCGCACGCCGTCGCGCACTATGACGCGCATGGCCGCATCGAGAATCGCCTGACGGCGCTGCTCACTGCCCTGGCGGCTGGCCTTGCGCCCCTGGTACTGAACACTTTCGGCGACGGCATGGGCCATATGGGTGGCGCTTTCTGGGGCGGGCTTGGCAGTCACAGCAAGAGCTTCCTCTCGGTTTATTGCGCGTTTATTAACTTAGGCAGTAAAACGCCAAAACTATTCCTTGCAGGCAATAAAAAGCCGCCCGAAGGCGGCTTTATCGACATCAGGCCTGCGGGCGCATATGCGGGAAGAGGATCACGTCGCGGATCGACGGCGCATTGGTCAGCAACATCACCAGGCGGTCGATGCCGATGCCTTCACCGGCGGTCGGCGGCATGCCGTATTCCAGGGCGCGAACGAAGTCGGCGTCATAGTGCATGGCCTCGTCGTCACCGGCGTCCTTGTCGGCCACCTGGGCCATAAAGCGCTCGGCCTGGTCCTCCGCGTCGTTCAACTCGGAGTAGGCGTTGGCGATTTCGCGGCCGCCGATGAACAGTTCAAAACGGTCGGTGACGCTTGGGTTGTCGTCGTTACGACGGGCCAGCGGCGACACTTCGAACGGGTACTGAGTGATGAAGTGCGGCTGCTCCAGCTTGTGCTCGACCAGTTCTTCGAAAATCATCACCTGCAACTTGCCCAGACCTTCGAAGCCCAGCACCTTGGCGCCGGCCTTCTTGGCGATGGCGCGAGCCTTCTCGATGTCCGTCAGGTCGTCAGCGGTCAGCTCGGGGTTGTACTTGAGGATCGAGTCGAACACCGACAGACGCACGAACGGTTCGCCGAAATGGAACACCTTGTCGCCGTAGGGCACGTCGGTGCTGCCCAGTACCAGCTGCGCCAACTCACGGAACAGCTCTTCGGTGAGGTCCATGTTGTCTTCGTAGTCGGCATACGCCTGGTAGAACTCGAGCATGGTGAACTCGGGGTTGTGCCGAGTCGAGACGCCTTCGTTGCGGAAGTTGCGGTTGATCTCGAACACTTTCTCAAAGCCACCGACCACCAGGCGCTTGAGGTACAGCTCCGGGGCGATGCGCAAGAACATTTCCATGTCCAGGGCATTGTGGTGGGTTTCGAACGGCTTGGCCGCGGCGCCGCCGGGAATGGTCTGCAGCATCGGCGTCTCGACTTCGAGGAAGTCACGCTTGGCCAGGAAGCTGCGGATATGGGCGATGACCTGGGAGCGCACGCGGAAGGTA
>NZ_JAUYNP010000127.1 GCF_030696055.1 Pseudomonas sp.
CCGTTTTTGCCTTGTCTCGGCTGCCTCGCCGACATTTTTCAACGGCCTGTTAGCAGGCTGTTAGTCGCCGCCCCCGCAACCGCCGCCATCCCCGCCCCCGTCGCTGCTATCGCCACTTGCGCCGCCATCCGCGGCGCAGCCGCTGGCGCAACCCGAGCTGCAGCCGATATGCCCGGCGCAATAATCGCCGCCGCGTCCGTCGCGGCAATTGAGGCTGTAGCGGAAGCCGTCGGCGATCGCCAATTCGGTGTCCAGGGCGAACAGCAGAGGCAGGCGCTGCGGCGCCCTGGGCGTGATGCGCTCGCGGGCACAGGCCAGGCGCCAGGCGCGGCGTATGCCTTGTTGCGCCACTGTGGGACTGCGCATGGCTTCGCTCGGCACATGGTGCAGAAAGTGGCCGATGCCCTGTTGGCAGAACTGCTGGTATTGCCGGGTATGCAGGATAAATTCGTGCCAGAGCACATCGACGGCCTGGGAGGGCATGGCGACCAGCCGGCGCTTGGCCGCGCGACACAGTTGGAAATACTGACGCAGCCCCAGCACGGCCTGGGCCGCCTGTTGCTCATCGAGGTGGGGGTAGCGTTCCCGCAACGTGCGGCTTAGCCGCTGGGGAAAGGCGTAAGCCTGGATAAAGCGCTCGCGAGCGCGCAGGCGGCTGCGACGCAGCAGTAGCACGGCTGGGAGCAAGGCGAGACCGGCGAACAGCAACAGACTCAGATTCATGGGCGGCTTCCGTTTTTCAGGCCTTCTGCAGGGCCTGGTTCAGCGCCTCTTCCAGACGGGTCTTGTAGCGCAGGTAATGCACTGTCTGGGTATGGCCCTCGTTCAGCACCGCGGAGAGGTCGAGGTCGGTGATATAGCAGGGGTAGCGCGCGCCGCCCGAGCGCTGGGCGAGGATATGCTGGGCCACGGCGGCGAACAGGTCGCCGGCGTACTCCAGTTCGGAAAACTCGCGGTGGTTGCAGTACAGGGTGACATGGGCGCGTTTGCCGGCGGCCGACTCGGCTATCGCCTGCACATCGTAGAAGGGGTGGCTGATCGGCGCGTGTGGCGCCGGGCGGCGCTCCAGGCGCTGGGCCCGTTGCGGCGCGTCCGGCTCCACCCGGTAGTAGAGGATGTCCAGGTTCGGATTGCCGTGCGGGCTGTCCAGTGGCAGCAGGGCATTGCGCCGGTACAGCACCGACTGCAGAAAGCGCTGCAGCGGCGTCAGCAGGCTCTGTTCGTCGCGGAACGGCATCTGCTGGCGCCACAGCCCGTTGTGTTCGTCGAGCACAGTCAACTCGGCTTGGCCGCTGGCTTCGTTGATCCGGTAGAACACCTGGATGCACTGCGGGCGGCCGAGCGGCAGGATCAGCGCCAGGTCTTCGCCTTGCAGGGCGCTGCGGTCCAGGTGCAGTTCGCTGTAGTACGGCTGTTCTGCGCCCAGGTGCTCGATCAGCGCCGGCAGGTCTTTCAGCGCGGTATGGCTGACCTGGCCGGGGATCAGATCGAGCAGGTGGTAGTGCTGCTTGATCTGCAGCAGATAACGGTTGTGCTGCTCGTCGCTGAAGTTGCCCTGGGTCTCGCGGAACAGTTCTTCGACCCGTTCGGCGATGGCCGTGGCGCGGTTGCGACAGAAGCAGCGCACCCGCAGATTGGGTTGCTGGCCGAGGCTCGGCAGGCTGCTGAGGAAGTCGCGCAGGCAGTCGAGCAGGGCGTGGGGGCCGTCGTAGCGGCTGACCAGCAACTCGTTCCAGCTGTTCAGGCTGACCTGGTCGATGGTCTGGATCAGGTTTTCCCGCACCCCGGAATAGCCCAGGGAATCGGTGCGCTCGCTGGTCATGTGCACGTTCAGCTGGCTGTACTGCTTGAGCGGGTCGACCCCGACATTGACCAGCAGCAGCACCTCGCGGGGCACGCTGGGGTGCAGCAGGGCGGCTTCGTCGACCGCCGGCAATGGCAGCGGTATCACCTGCTGCAGACTGGCCAGCAGGTTGGCCAGTTCGTACTCGGTCAGGTCGCTGTCGCCGGGGTGCAGTGACAGGCGGGTGCTGTTGTCGATCACGCCGTTGCGCTGGCACCAGGCGAGCAGTTCGATCAGTTCGCGGGCGCGCTTGAGCGGGGAGAAGTCGTCCAGGTCCTGGGCGCTGACGCTGCCGGTATACAGCGCCCACTGGCTTTCATGGGGCGTTTCCGGGCTGGGGTTATGGGCCAGGGTCAGGGTGTCTTCGGCCAGGTCCGGGGCTATCCCTGGGTTGATAAATTCGACCTTGCCGGCCTTGCGCTCGAAGGCGGCGTACAGGCGCCGGCCAAGTACCCCGAGGTCGCGGCTGTTGAGCGAGGTGCCGGCCTGCGCGCTGCGGGCGAAGGCCGAGAGGAAGCGGTAGCTGTAGGTCAGCTCGTTGACCAGCATGCGCCGCTCGGCGCTGACCTGGCGCACCTTCCACTGGCTGCGGCTGTCGAGCATGGCCAGCTGGCGGCTGTCCCAGTTCCAGTCGCTGGTCAGGCGTTCGAGCAGCAGGCGCTGCCAGCTCTTGCGGTTGTTGCGCGGCGGCCGGCTGAGCTTCTTGTCCACTTTCAGGTACAGGCAGCGGCGGATCAGCTCCAGGCGCTCGTGTTCGCCGCGGGCCTTGAGGTACTCCTCCAGGCGCCGGTACACCACTATGTAGGGGTCGAGTTCGTCGAGATCCAGTCGATTGGCGAACACCGCCTGCTTGAAGCGCAGCGACAGGCATTCGACCTTGGGGTGTTCGCTGGCGTAGACCTCGGTCAGCAGCAGCTTGAGCACCGATTTGTACGGCGACTCTATGCCCTTGTACAGCTGCCACATGCCGGCGCCGATAAACTCCTCCGGCGGGATGCGCGCCAGGTGGCCGAGGTCGAGCACATCCGCGGCGCGGATAAAACGCTTGGAGAGCAGCGCGTTGGTGTAGTGCTGGTAGCGTTGTTCTTCGTACACCGGCACCAGCCACCACAGCGGCGTGCGCCCGGCCAGCCAGATCGCGGTGCGGTAGAACTCATCGAGCAGCAGGTAGTGCTGGGTGGTGCCGCAGTCATCGGAGGTCAGCTGGGCTTCGCGGTCGCCGACGGTAAAGCGCGCCGGGTCGATCAGAAAGAAATGCGCCTCGGCGCCCTGGCTCGCGGCCCAGATCTCCAGCAGTTCGCACTTCTTGCTCAGCTCGCCGATCTGCTGCGGGCTGAGACCGGCGGCGTGGCACAGCCACATGTCCATATCGCTTTGTTCGGCCTGGGCCACGGTGCCGAGGCTGCCCATCAGGAACAGCCCATGGATAGGCAGCGCCAGTTTTTCGCGGTACGGCTTGTAGGCGAAGGAGCGGGTCAGGCGCTGGGCTTCGCTGAGCAGCTCGTCGCTCGGCTCGTAGCCGCTCAGGCCGGCCGGGGTCAGCCCCGAGACATAGCCGGGCAGCAGCGGGTGATTGACGTGGAATAACAGCGGCAACAGCTTGAGGACCAGCTGCTGGCGCGTGGACAGCGCCTGCATGGCACGCTGCAGGCGGCCCTGGTTGAGTTTGAGAAAGCGCGCGCGCAGCAGGGTCAGAACCTTGCGGTCGATACCTTCATCGATATCCGGGCGAATTTCCTCGGTGCGACTCATGCTCAGGCTCTGCGCGGCGATAGAACAAGGTGATTAGTCCGCTTGCCGATAAGGGAAGCCTGCGTCGCCGAGCGCATGCAGAGGGCCGGGCGACGCGGGCGGTGGCGGGTCAGGCCACTTCAGGCACAGTGAGAATGCTCAACAGGACTTGCGTGCGCTCGGCGGCATCCAGCCCCAGGCTGGTCAGATAGCCACCATCGGCTTGGCTGATCAGGCCTTTGTCATGCAGGCGCTTGGCCGCGGCAATGGCCGGGGGGGCGGCGGTGTGGTGGACCTTGATGCCTTCCTGGGTGTTGCCCAGGTTGAACAGCGCGAGGATTTCCAGTTCGGCAACCAGCTCGGGGGTAAAGGCCATAAGTACTCCTGCTTCTTGTTGTAGTGAACTGCGCCCCTGCGGGCGACAGCGGAAGCGGCGTGCGGCGATTGGACGGAACTGCTGCAGCCAGTCCAGGCAGTGTAGTGAAGCCCCGGCTAATCTGCCGCCAGCCGATGCTGCCAGAAGTGGCGCGGCTGAGGGTTAAAAATTTTCTAACAGGCCGTTGAAAAACTACCTGCGTTGCCGATGCGTCGTTAAAAACAGGCTCAGAATGCTCATTTACAGCTCGTAAACTCCGCTTCTTCGCCTGTTTTTGCCTCGCCAACGTTTTTCAGCGGCCTGCTAATCCTGGGCGGGCAGTTCCGGCAGGGCGCGCAACCCCTGTTCGTAGCGGGCGGCGTCGAAGGCGCGGTCTTCGCGCAGCATGGCGTCGATTTCATCGGCCAGCACCAGGGCCATCAGTGGCAGTATTTCTTCGCGCTCATAGCCCACCAGCAGCAGCTTGTTCAGCACCGCCTGGACGAAGGCCGGTTCGCCGGCCTCCAGCTGATTCTCGATGGCCTGGATCAGGGTCGATTCGGCAAATGCTTCGTCTTCGTCGTGTTCGCTCATGCGTGGCTTATCCGTGGCTTATCCCTGGACTGGGCATGCAGTGTGCCAGCGCGACGGCGCCCGCGCCATTCACTGCCTGGATACGGCTGGCTGGCATGGCGTATCTGGGGCTATAACTCGGACTGTCCATCCGCCGGCCTGGAGCCTGTCACCATGTTCAAACTATATGGATTTGCCGTTAGCAACTATTTCAATATGGTCAAGTTGGCCTTGCTGGAGAAGGGGCTGGAGTTCGAGATCGTGACCCTTTACGGCAACCAGAGCGACGAATTTCTCAGCATCAGTCCACGTGGCAAGGTGCCGGTGCTGGGAGTCGAGCAGGGTTTTATCAACGAGACCAGTGCGATCCTCGACTATCTGGAAGACTGCGGTGGCGGCAGGGCGCTGCTGCCCAGCGAGCCATTCGCCCGGGCCCAAGTGCGCGCACTGATGAAGGAGATCGAGCTGTATATCGAGTTGCCAGCGCGGATTGGCTACCCGGAAGCATTCTTCGGTGGGGAGATTTCCTCCGCCTTGAAAAGCAAGTGCAAGGCCGAGCTGTTGGCCGGGATCGACACGCTCAAGCGGCACGGCAAGTTTGCCCCTTATGTGGCGGGCGACAGCTTCAGCCTGGCCGATATCTACTTCCTCTACAGCATCGACCTGGCTTGCGGGGTGGCGAAGAAGCTGTTTGGTATCGATCTGTTGGCCGACTTCTCGAAGGCCCACGAGCTGCTCGTGCTGCTCAACCAGAACCCGCACGTCAAACGCATCGCCGCGGATAAAGAGGCGGGGATGGCTGGGTTTCTGGCGATGGCTCAGGCCAAGGCCAAAGGCTGAGGCTACGCGGCGCAGGACGCGCCGCGTAACGGCCAGCTAGCGGCTGGCCAGCAGCGCCTGGCCGCGCACCACCGCCGCCCGCACCTGATTGGGGGCGGTGCCGCCGATATGGTCGCGGGCATTCACCGAGCCTTCCAGGGTCAGCACGGCGAACACGTCCTGCTCGATCTGATCGCTGAACTGACGCAGTTCGTCCAGGCTCATCTCGGCCAGGTCCTTGCCGCTGTCGACACCGTATTTCACCGCGTGGCCGACTATCTCATGGCAGTCGCGGAACGGCAGGCCCTTGCGCACCAGATAGTCGGCGAGATCCGTGGCGGTGGAGAAGCCGCGCAGCGCCGCTTCACGCATGATGGCGTGCTTGGGCTTGAGCGCCGGGATCATGTCGGCGAAGGCGCGCAGCGAGTCGCGCAATGTGTCGGCGGCGTCGAACAGCGGTTCCTTGTCTTCCTGGTTGTCCTTGTTGTAGGCCAGGGGTTGGCCCTTCATCAGGGTCAGCAGGCCCATCAGCGCGCCGAACACCCGGCCGGTCTTGCCGCGCACCAGTTCCGGCACGTCCGGGTTCTTCTTCTGCGGCATGATCGAGCTGCCGGTGCAGAAGCGGTCCGGCAGGTCGATAAACTGGAATTGCGCGCTGGTCCAGAGCACCAGCTCTTCGGAGAAGCGCGACAGGTGCATCATCGCCAGCGAAGCCGCGGCGCAGAATTCGATGGCGAAGTCGCGGTCCGACACGCCGTCCAGGGAGTTGCCGCCCACCGCGTCGAAACCCAGCAGCTGGGCTGTGACTTCGCGCTGGATCGGGTAGGTGGTGCCGGCTAGCGCGGCCGAGCCCAGCGGCATGCGGTTGGTGCGCTTGCGGCAGTCGACCAGGCGCTCGTAGTCACGGCTGAGCATCTCGAACCAGGCCAGCAGGTGATGACCGAAGGTCACCGGCTGGGCGGTCTGCAGGTGGGTGAAGCCGGGCATGATGGTGTCCGCCTCGCGCTCGGCTTGCTCCAGCAGGCCCTGCTGCAGGCGGGTGATCTCGGCCAGGATCAGGTCGATCTCGTCGCGCAGCCACAGGCGGATATCGGTGGCCACCTGGTCGTTACGCGAACGGCCGGTGTGCAGCTTCTTGCCGGTGACGCCGATGCGGTCGGTCAGGCGCGCCTCGATATTCATGTGCACGTCTTCCAGGTCGACGCGCCAGTCGAACTGGCCGGCCTCGATTTCCGTCTGGATCTGCGTGAGGCCGTCGATAATCGCATCGCGCTCGGCATCGCTGAGCACGCCGACCTTGGCCAGCATGGTGGCGTGGGCGATGGAGCCCATGATGTCGTGGCGATACAGGCGCTGGTCGAAAGTGACGGAGGCGGTGAAGCGGGCGACGAAGGCGTCGACGGGTTCACTGAAGCGGCCGCCCCAGGACTGATTGGTCTTGTCAGT
>NZ_JAUYNP010000120.1 GCF_030696055.1 Pseudomonas sp.
CCCGGCAGTTTTTTATGGCCTGCCATCCATGGCGGCCACCCTACGGGCCGTCGCTGCGCGACGTTAAAAACTGCTCCCGGCAGTTTTTTATGGCCTGCCATCCATGGCGGCCACCCTACGGGCCGTCGCTGCGCGACGTTAAAAACTGCTCCCGGCAGTTTTTTCAGCTAAGGTACGCGAACTTTGTCAGATCGTTTTCACATTCGAACATGACCCCCGCCATCGACTTACTGAAAAAGGCCCAGGCTGTGCATCAGGTGCACAGTTACAGCCACGACCCCAAGGCCGCCTCCTATGGTTTGGAGGCGGTGGAAAAGCTCAAGCTGCAGCCGGAGTTGGTGTTCAAGACGCTGCTGGCCGCCAGCGAAAAGGGCGAGCTGTTGGTGGCGGTGGTGCCGGTGGCCGGCAGTCTCGACCTGAAAGCCCTGGCCCAGGTGGCCTGCGTGAAGAAGGCCGATATGGCCGATCCCACTGCCGCGCAGCGCGCCACCGGCTACCTGCTCGGCGGCATCAGCCCCCTGGGGCAGAAGAAACGCCTGCGCACCTTTATCGATGAGTCGGCCAAGCGATATTCGACTATCTATGTCAGCGCTGGTCGACGTGGGTTGGAAGTGGAACTGGCAGCCGAGCTATTGGCGCAGCTGACCCAGGCGGCTTTTGCCGCCATTGGTCGGCCATAGAGGATGTTGCGCCTTGCTTTGTTGGGCTTCGTGCTACTCAGCCCAACCTACAGCAGGCTCCGTAGGTTGGGCTGAGTGCAGCGAAGCCCAACATTCAATTGCAGACACAATTACAACAAGGAAAACCTTATGCCTCACTACCTGCTCGCCATCGACCAAGGCACCACCAGCAGCCGCGCCATAGTCTTCAGCAGCGAAGGCAAGCGGGTGGCCAGTGCGCAGCAGGAGTTCCAGCAGTTTTTCCCCCAGGACGGCTGGGTCGAGCATGAGGGCGAGGAGCTCTGGCGCAGCACCCTCCAGGTGTGCCGCGAGGCGTTGGCGCAGAGCGGCCTGCAGGCCAGGGATATCACCGCCATCGGCATCACCAACCAGCGCGAAACCACCCTGGTGTGGGACGCGCTGAGCGGCGAGCCGATCTATCGGGCCATCGTCTGGCAGGATCGGCGCACCGCCGATTACTGCAGCCAGTTGAAAGCCGCCGGCCATGAGCCGATGGTGGCGGCGAAGACCGGCCTGCTGATCGATCCCTATTTCTCCGCCACCAAGCTGCGCTGGATTCTCGAGACGGTGCCGGGTGCCCGCGAGCGGGCCGAGCGCGGCGAGCTGCGCTTCGGCACGGTGGACAGCTTCCTGCTGTGGCGCCTGACCGGCGGCCAGTCGCACAAGACCGACGCGACCAATGCGTCGCGCACCTCGTTGTTCAATATCCATACCCAGCAATGGGATGCGGAGCTGCTGGCGTTGTTCGAGATTCCCGCCAGCCTGCTGCCCGAGGTGCTCGATTGCGCCGCCGACTTCGGCACCAGCGCGGCCGAGCTGCTCGGCGCCGCCATTCCGGTATTGGCCATGGCCGGCGATCAGCAGGCGGCCCTGGTCGGCCAGGCCTGCTTCCAGCGCGGCATGGTGAAGAGTACCTACGGCACCGGCTGCTTTATGATCCAGAACACCGGCGCTACCCCGGTGGAGTCGAAAAATCGCCTGCTCACCACGGTCGGTTATCGCCTGAATGGCCAGGTCACCTATGCGGTGGAAGGCAGCATCTTCGTCGCCGGCGCGGCGGTGCAATGGCTGCGCGATGGCATCAAGCTGATCAGCCATGCCCGCGACAGCGAGGCGCTGGCCGAACAGACCGGCGATGCCTGCGGGGTCTATCTGGTGCCGGCCTTTACCGGCCTGGGCGCGCCCTATTGGGACCCCAAGGCCCGGGGCGCCATCTTCGGCCTGACCCGCGACACCGGGATCAAGGAAATCGTCACCGCGGGCCTGCAGTCGGTGTGCTACCAGACCCGCGACCTGCTCGAGGCCATGCGCCAGGACGGCGCCGCCGAACCCAGCGCGCTGCGGGTGGATGGCGGCATGGTGGAGAACAACTGGGTCATGCAGTTTCTCGCCGATATCCTCGGCGTGCCGGTCGAGCGCCCCCAGGTTACCGAAACCACCGCGCTCGGCGTGGCCTATCTGGCCGGCCTGCAAGCCGGGCTGTACCAGGACCTGGACAGCATCGCCAGCCATTGGCACCGCCAGCAACGTTTCGACCCGCGCATGGCCGACAGCCACCGCAGCAAGCTGTATGACGGCTGGCTGGATGCGGTCAAGCGGGTGCGCAGCGAGGGCTGAGGCTAGCGTGCTGTTGTAGGAGCCAGCTTGCTGGCGATGCTTTCCGTCTAGAGGGATCGCCAGCAAGCTAGCTCCTACAGGTGATGGCCGGCCAGTGCACGCTCCAAACTGCTTTATGAGCCCGCCAGCATCACCCCTTCGTATTGATTGGTCAGCGCATTCATCTGCCACAGTAGGGTTTCGGTGGTGGTGGCGATCACGGTCGGCACATAGCGTGAGTCGCTGGCCAGGTTGAAGCCGGCGCGGGTGAAGCGCCACTGCGCCTCGGCCTGACTCAGGCCTTTGGTGATCTGCGGGGTGTTCTGGCTGGCCTGTTGCAACTCCTGCAGCGCCAGTTCGAATTCAGCCACCGCTTGGTCGAAGTTGTGCTGCAGGCCGTCGATTGGCAGGTGCCAGCTGATGGCCAGATACAGCTTGGCGATGCGTTGGCTGAGCATGCGCTGGCGGCCACTGCGGTTGACCAGGCGTGCGCTCTGGCCGCCGTTATGCTGCTCGAGCAACTGCACCACCCGCTCGCTCTGCGCCAGCAGCTGATCGCTAAGCGCTAGCACGCTCAACGCGGTCTCTCTTTCCGGGCGCGACAGCGCCAGTTCGCGGTAGCGTTGCCAGGTTTTTCCGGCCTCTTCCAGGGCCGTGCGGATTTCCGCGGTGGGCGCATAGTCGATGAGGGCCAGGTAGTTGCTTTCGAATTTGGCGATACTCTGGTCGAGTTGTTGTTCGGCCAGGTCGGGGCGGATCTCGGCACCGACCATCAGGTAGCTCTTGGCGATGCGTTGGCTGAGCATGCGCTGCATGCCCGACAGGTTCATCGCCTCGGCGCTGTTGATGCCGGCCCAGGCCGTTGGACTGAGCAGGACGAGCAGCAGTATGAGGGGGGCGAGTAGACGGCTTGTCATAGGACTCTCCATAGGCACGCGGCGTAAGAACCTGTTTAGGATCTGCTGCGCGTCGGCCATCCGGCGTTAAAAACAGCCTCGGAATGCTCATTTACAATCAGTAAACTCCGCTTCCTCGGCTGTTTTTGCCTTGTCTGGCTCTAGCTCGCAAGATCGTAAACAGGTTCTAAGCGCCGCACGCCCATCAGTAGATGGCCCCATTGCGGGGCCGGGATGATCAGTAGCTGTATTGCAGCTGAGCCCACAACTTGTCGGTATCCACGGCGAAGTCGTCGGCATCGTAGCTGGCGTACTTGAGCATGCCGACCAGGCCCTTCACTCCTGGAATCGGGTGGGCGTAGGACAGATCGATTTCCTCGCCGTACTGGCTGCTGCCTTCTTCTGCGCGGAAATCGTGGTACCAGGCCTGCAGGGTGCCGCCCAGCAGCGGTGCGGTAACGCCGACATAGGCGTCCTCGACCCCGGCGGCGGGGGTCAGCAGGAACATATCGGCCCAGCCCTGGAAGGCGTGCTTGGTTGCCAGCGGGGTCTGGAAGGCGCGGTTGCCCGGGCCTTCGTCGCCGCCTAGCACTTCGTAGCCGGCTTTCAGGGCGATGCCCTTGATGCTGTAGCCCAGCTCGGCCAGAAGGTAATCGCTGTCCAGATCCAGGGGGTTGTCGGCGTATTCGGTCTGTTGGGCGTATTCCAGGGCATAGCTGACGCCCTGGACGGCACCGTTCAGGCGCAGGCCGGTGGTCTTGCTCGACTGGCTGGCGCCGGTCAGGTTGTCCAGGCCCAGGCGGTACTGGTAGGCAGTGGCGGTCAGCTCGGGCATCAGGATGTACTGAGCGTTGAGCAGGTGGCTGTGGCCTTCGATATTGGCCGGGTTGGCCGCGGTGTCGTACTTGCCGTTGCCGGGGCCGAAGATGGTGTTGATGTTGTCGATATAGGCATAGCTCAGGGTCAGGCCGTCCAAAGGCTTGAGCTGGCCGAGCACGCCGTCGTAGGTCTGCTCGTTCTGCCGCCAGGCCACGCCGCCGACGAAGCGCTGGTTGTCCAGGTTGATGCGCTGGCGGCCGAGCACCGCGCTGCCGTACTTGTGGTCGTAGCGCAGCAGGGCCTGGTTGACTTCGCTACCGTCCGGGTCGGCGACCACCGAGTATTCGCTCTGGCCGTTGCGCGTTTCGTTGTAGCTGGCGTTGCCGACACGGCTGACATTGTCGGCCTCGACCAGCGCAGACAGGCCGTACCACTTGCCGCTCTGGAAGCCGAGGCGGGTGCGCAGGGTCTGGGCGTTGGCATGCTTGAGGGCATTGTCCTGATCGACATGTTCAATGCGGTAGCGCGCATCGAGGATCGGCTTACCCTGGGTAAACAGGTTGCTGAGCGCCTCTTCGGCGAGGGCGGCGTGGCTGAGGGTGGTGCTGGCAATGGCCAGCGACAGCAGGGTCAGTTTCATCATGCGCATAGCGGTCTTCCTAATCGGGCCAAAAATCGCAAAAAAAAACGCCACAGCTCCCGCTTCTTCGGATTAGGAAGGGGATGCCATGACGTCGTTGTCGGATGTGTGGCAGACACGCCGTTGTGCTGACCGGGGTGGGTCTCTGCAGCTGGCGTGCCAGAATTTATAAGTTATTGATATATATTGATTTAACCTGTTTTTAATAGCCTTTAACGATTAAAAGATGCACCGTGCTCGCCCGTTGCGCATTGCGACGGTGCAGCTGTATCCCCCTGATAGCTGCTGTCTGTAGGGGGCGCAGGGAGGCGGTCTGCGGCATGCTCGCGCTTACCGCAGATCAGGAGTTTCTCTTATGCAGCTTGAGTTCCATCAGGTCGATGCCTTCGCCGACCGCCCCTTCGCCGGCAACCCGGCCATGGTCTACCGCCTGGATAGCTGGCTCGACGAGACGTTGATGCAGCAGATCGCCGCCGAACATAACCTGGCGGAAACCGCTTTCCTGGTGAAGAAGGGCGCGGCCTGGCATATCCGCTGGTTCACCCCGACTGCCGAGGTGCCACTGTGCGGGCATGCGACCCTGGCCAGCGCCCATGTGCTGTTCGAGCAGTATGCCGAGCCAGGCGAGTGGATAGACTTTAGCTGCCAGTCCGGCGCGCTGCGGGTGAGCCGTGAGGCCGGCCAGTTGGTGCTGGACTTCCCCGTGCGGCGCGCCGCGCCCTGTGCGTTGCGCGCGCAGGTCGAGCAGGCCCTGGGCATGCCGTTGCAGTCGCTATTGGCCTTGCCCGGCGCGCAAGGTATCCAGGAGTTGCTGGCGATTCTGCCTACGGAAGCCGCGGTGCGTGCCTGTCAGCCGGATTTCGCCGCGGTGGCCAAGCTACCGGGCCTGGGCCTGCTGATCAGCGCGCCGGGTGAGCGGCACGATTTCGTCTCGCGTTACTTCGCTCCCGGCATCGGCATAGAGGAGGACCCGGTCACCGGCTCGACCCATTGCATCCTGGTGCCCTATTGGGCCGAACGCCTGGACAAGACTGAGCTGCGCGCCTACCAGTGTTCGGCCCGGGGCGGCGAGCTGCGCTGCCGGCTCGAGGGCGAACGGGTGAAGATCGCCGGCCAGGCACTGTTGGTGGCCAGCGGCCGGTTATTTTTGCCGGAGGCTTGAGGGGCTGCCGCGTCAGCTGTCGCTGCTATAGCGGCGTACACCCGACTCCCCCAGTGTGACCTGGGCGGCGATGCTGCCCGGGGCGGGGAAGACCACCAGGTGGTCGGCGGCGACGCGGATACCGACTTCCTCGCCCGGCAGGTGGTCGGCGTGGCTGGGGAAGATAGATTCCAGCTGGCTGCCCGTCGCCAGCTGCAGGCGGTACAGGGTGGCGGCGCCGAGAAAGGTCTTGCCGACTATCAGGGCTTTCTGCGGGCTGTCCGGGGCGTAGACGATATCGTCCGGGCGCAGCAGCACGTCCACCGCGCTGCCGGTCGGCCAGGTATAGGCGCGGTTGCCGCGAATCAGGCCCAGTTCGGTGTGCACCGCATCCGGGCTGAGCAACTGGCCGCGAATAAAGTAGCCCTGGCCGATAAAGCTGGCGACGAAAGGCGTCAGCGGTTCGTGGTAGAGGTTATAGGGCGTGTCCCACTGTTCCAGCTTGCCTTCCTTGAATACGCCGACGTGGTCGCTGACGGCGAAGGCTTCTTCCTGGTCGTGGGTGACCAGGATGGCGCTGGTGCCGCGGGCCTTGAGGATGTCGCGGACCTCATGGCTCAAGCGTCGGCGCAGTTCGCCATCGAGGTTGGAGAAAGGCTCGTCGAGCAGCAGCAATTGCGGTTCCGGCGCCAGGGCGCGGGCCAGGGCGACGCGCTGCTGTTGGCCGCCGGACAGCTCGTGGGGGTAGCGCTTGCCCAGGTGGTTGAGCTTGACCAACTCCAACAGCTCGTGGGTGATGCGTTCGCAGTCGGGCTGCTTGCGGATACCGAAGCCGATGTTCTCGGCCACGCTCAGGTGCGGGAACAGCGCGTAATCCTGGAACACCATGCCGATCCGGCGCTTCTCCGGGGCCAGGGTAAAGCCGGCTTTGGAGATGACCCGATCGGCCAGCTGGATCTCGCCCTCCAGCACCGGCTCGAAACCGGCGATGGCGCGCAAGGTGGTGGTCTTGCCGCAGCCCGAGGGGCCGAGCAGGCAACCTATATCGCCGGCATTCAGGTGCAGATTGAGATTCTGCACCACCTTGTGTTCGTGGTAGCCGCAGCTCAGATCACGCAGGCTCAGCAGCAGGGGTTGGCTCATGCGTGGCGGTACGCCGCGGCGACCAGGAACTCGAGCAGGGCTTTCTGCACGTGCAGGCGGTTCTCGGCCTGATCCCAGGCGCCCGAGCGCGGGTCGTCGAGCAGATCTTCGCTGATCTCTTCGCCGCGGTGGGCTGGCAGGCAATGCAGGAACAACACATCGCTGGCGGCGGCATCGAGCAGGGCGCGATTGACCTGGTAGGGCTGGAACAGCTTGTGGCGCTCGGCGATTTCCTCTTCCTGGCCCATGGAGGCCCATACGTCGGTGCTCACCAGATGGGCGCCGGCCACCGCCTCGCGCGGGTCGCGGACTATTTGCACGCGCTCGCCGGCTTGCGCGAGGAACTTGGCATTCGGCTCATAGCCTGCAGGGCAGGCCACGCGCAGCTGGAAGTCGAACTGCTGCGCCGCCTCTATATAGGAGTTGCACATATTGTTGCCGTCGCCGATCCAGGCCACTGTTTTGCCCTTGATGCTGCCGCGCAGCTCCTGGTAGGTCTGCATATCCGCCAGCAACTGGCAGGGGTGCAGGTCATCGGACAGGCCGTTGATCACCGGTACCCGCGAGTTGGCGGCGAATTCGGTGAGGGTGCTGTGGGCGAAGGTGCGGATCATCACCGCATCGAGCATGCGCGACATGACGATGGCGGCATCGCCGATCGGCTCGCCACGGCCCAGTTGGGTGTCGCGCGGCGAGAGGAAGATGGCCTGGCCGCCGAGCTGGATCATGCCGGCTTCGAAGGACAGCCGGGTACGGGTCGAGGCCTTCTCGAAGATCATCCCCAGCACGCGATTCTTCAGCGGCTCGAACAGCACGCCGCGATTGCGCAAGTCCTTCAGCTCCATGCCGCGGCGGATCAGGCCCACCAGTTCATCCGGTGTGCAATCCATCAGCGAGAGAAAGTGTCTTGCGCTCATCGTTAACTACCTTTTGACAACAGGGCGCAGGTTCAAGGGCCGGAATAGAAGAAACGGCAGAGCCTGCGGCTGGGAGCCGCACAGTGCGACGAAACGGGGAGCCGCGATCTTATAAGCAAATGCCGCGCAGGCGCAAATTGCTCGGTTGTTCACCCTGCGCTGCGGGTTTTGCCGCGGCAGGCGGGGCCGCCTGTATCGGCAGGCATAATGCTGTGCGATTCACGCAGCGAACCCTGCTGGCGTGCTGGCTGGTCAGCCGCCATAGTCAATGCCTCGACAGGCTGTTGACGACCCCGGTGGTCGTTGCCAATACAAGACAAGAGGCCAGGCCATGACCAAGACCCTCCACCACCGTGCGTGCCATCTCTGCGAGGCCATCTGTGGCCTGACCATTGAAACCGAGTTGCAGGCCGACGGTTCGACCCAGATTCGCTCGATCAAGGGTGATGCCCAGGACAGCTTCAGTCGCGGTCATATCTGCCCCAAGGCCGTGGCCTTGCAGGATATCCAGAACGACCCGGATCGCCTGCGCCAGCCGATGCGCCGAGTGGGCAGCGAGTGGCAAGCGATCGAGTGGGAAGAGGCCTTCGAACTGGTCGCCAGCCGTCTCGCCGATATTCAAGCCCGCCATGGGGCCAGTGCCGTGGCCACCTATCACGGCAACCCCAGCGTGCATAACTACGGGCTGTTGACCCATAGCAATTACTTCCTCGGCCTGCTCAAAACCCGCAGCCGCTTCTCCGCCACCTCGGTGGATCAGCTGCCCCATCACCTGGTCAGCCTGCAGATGTACGGCCACGGCTTTATGCTGCCGATCTGCGATATCGACCACACCGACTTTATGCTGATTCTCGGCGGCAACCCGCTGGCCTCCAACGGCAGCATCATGACGGTGCCGGACGTGGAGAAGCGCCTAAAGGCGATCAAGGCGCGCGGCGGCAAGGTGGTGGTGGTCGATCCGCGCCGTAGCGAGACCGCGGCGATTGCCGATCAGCATGTGTTCGTGCGTCCGGGCCAGGATGCGGCGCTGTTGTTCGGCCTGCTCAATACCCTGTTCGAGGAAAACCTGGGGCGTGCCAGCCACCTACCGGTCGCCGGTCTGGATGAGGCGCGCCAGGCCATCGCCGGTTTCACCGCCGAGGCCATGAGCGCGCGTTGCGGTGTGCCGGCCGAGCAGATCCGCCAGCTGGCCCGCGACTTCGCCGCCGCCGACAAGGCGGTGTGCTATGGCCGCATGGGCGTCTCCACCCAGGCCTTCGGCACCCTCTGCCATTGGCTGATCCAGCTGATCAATCTGGTCACCGGTAACCTCGACCGCGAGGGCGGGGCGCTGTGCACCGAGGCGGCCATCGACCTGACGACCTCCAGCTCCGGCACCCACTTCGACCGTTGGCGCAGCCGCGTCTCCGGGCTGCCGGAATACGGCGGCGAACTGCCGGTGGCGGCGTTGGCCGAAGAAATGCTCACCGAGGGCGAAGGGCAGATCCGCGCCCTGGTCACGGTTGCCGGCAATCCGGTGCTGTCGACGCCCAACGGGCGCCAGCTGGAGCAGGCTCTGGACGGTCTGGAGTTTATGCTCAGCATCGACCCCTATATCAACGAAACCACCCGTTACGCCGACCTGATCCTGCCACCCACCGGGCCGCTGGAGCATGATCACTACGACATGACCTTCAACAGCTTCGCCGTGCGCAACGTCGCCCGCTTCAACCAGCCGGTGCTGGACAAGCCGGCCGGCGCGCTGCACGACTGGGAGATCTTCGTCGGCCTGGCCAAGGCCTTCGCCAGCAAGCTCGAGGTGGAACTGAAGCCGACCATGGCCCCGGCGCAGATGATCGATATGGGCCTGCGCATGGGCCGCTATGGCGACAAGTCAGAGCAGCAGCTGTCCTTGGCCAAGCTGCTGGAACACCCGCATGGCCTCGACCTGGGTGCGCTCAAGCCCAATCTGGCCGCGCGTTTGAATACGCCAGGCAAGCAGGTCCAGGCCGCGCCGGCCTTGCTCCTGAGCGATCTGCCGCGCTTCGCCGAGCAGCCGCTGCCCAAGGCCGACGAGCTGCTGCTGATCGGTCGCCGCCATGTGCGCAGCAATAACTCCTGGATGCACAACTACCACCGCCTGGTGAAGGGCAAGCCGCGTCATCAACTGCTGATGAATCCGGCGGATTTGTCTCAGCGCGGCCTGACCGATGGCCAACTGGTGCGGGTGCGTTCGCGGGTCGGGGCTATCGAGGTGGAAGTGGCGGCCAGCGAGGAGATGATGGCTGGGGTGGTCAGCCTGCCCCACGGCTGGGGCCATGCGCGCCCAGGGGTGCAGATGAGCATTGCCAGCGCACAGCCGGGCGCCAGCGCCAACGACCTGACCGACGAACGCCAGCTCGATGCCCTGTCCGGCAATGCGGCGCTTAACGGCGTACCGGTTGAGGTTTGCGCCGCCTGAGAGCGGTAGCCCGGATGCAATCCGGGGAGTGGCCGCGCTGAGGCAAGGCCGAGCATTACGCTCGGCTTTTGGTTACAATGGCGCCACCGTGCCGACCCGTGAGTCGGGAAGTTAAGTCCTGAGGTGCCCAATGGATATCATCGAAACCATCAAAGAACAGATCGGCAACAATACCGTTCTGCTGTACATGAAAGGCTCGCCGAACGCTCCGCAGTGCGGCTTTTCCTCCAAAGCTGCACAGGTTGTCATGGCTTGTGGCGAGAAATTCGCCTATGTCGACATTCTGCAAAACCCGGAAATCCGCGCCAATCTGCCGAAGTACGCCAACTGGCCGACCTTCCCGCAGCTGTGGGTCGGCGGTGAGCTGGTCGGCGGCAGCGACATCCTGGCCGAGATGTTCGAGAAGGGTGAGCTGCAGACCCTGATCAAGAATGCCGTGCAGAAAGCCGACGCTTAATCCGCTTTCTGTAGCAACAAAAAACCCGCCTAGTGCGGGTTTTTTGTTGAGGGGTTGAGGCTATTGCTGCGCCTTATTCGTCCATTTGCGATTGCAGGTAGTTCTGCAGGCCGACTTTCTCGATCAGGCTCAGTTGGGTTTCCAGCCAGTCGATATGGTCTTCTTCCGAGCAGAGGATCTCTTCCAGCAGTTCGCGGCTGGCGTAGTCGCCGATACTTTCGCAGTAGGCGATGGCCGCTTTCAGGTCGATATGCGCCTTGTGCTCGATCTTCAGGTCGCACTCGAGCATTTCCTGGGTGTTTTCCCCGATCAGGATCTTGCCGAGGTCTTGCAGATTGGGCAGGCCTTCGAGGAACAGGATGCGCTTGATCAGCTTGTCCGCATGCTTCATCTCGTCGATGGACTCGTGGTACTCGTGCTCGCCGAGCTTTTTCAGGCCCCAGTCCTCGTACATGCGCGCATGCAGGAAGTACTGGTTGATCGCGACCAGCTCGTTACCGAGGATCTTGTTCAGATGCTGGATGACTTTCTTGTCGCCTTTCATGCTGCCTGCCCTTGAGTGAAAGAGTGGATGCATGAGTCTGGGCTGGGGTATTTCCTCTGTCAAACCTAAGCGTATGAAAGCTAAGTAAAAATTAATCTGAATGCGAATATTTAAGTTCCGCATCGCGGCGCTAAGGCGTTGAAATCAGGCATAAAAAATGGCCGGGAGACATTTTTAACGTCGCGCATCGACGCTGCCCGCAGGGTGACCCTTATGACAGGCAGGCCGTTAAAAATTGTCTGGAACAATTTTTAACGTCGCGCATCGACGGCCCGCAGGGTGGCCGCCATGGATGGCAGGCCATAAAAAACCGGACGCCAGGTCCGGTTGTTTCCACAGCGGCTAAATCTAGGCGGCAACAAAACTGCCGGGGTAGGCCAAGGCAGCCTGACTGCTGTGCACTTCACTCAAGGTTTCGCGGACCACTTGCTTGGCCAGGCAGGCGCATTTGCCGCATTGGCTGGCGACGCCCAGGGTCGCGCGCACATCGCGGTAGCTGCAGCAGCCTTCATAGATGGCTTCGCGAATCTGACCGTCAGTAACACCTTCGCAGAGACAGACGTACATGATTAAGGCTCGTGGCAGGGCAGTGATAAGTTGCGAGAGATACTAATGCTAATGAGAATGCTTGTCAAAGAACAATTGGGAATTTGAACTTTTGGTGGTGTCGGATCAGCCGGCGGCCTGTCTGCGCAGGGCGGCTAACGGCCTGGGGCGAAGGGCAAAAGCGGTGGGCGAGGCTGAAAAGTGCGGTGTATGATGGTTGGCCCTGTTGGTGTAAGCCCTGTCTCGTTGAGATCGCATCAGCTTTATGCGATCCAACAGGCTTACGCCGAACTCATCACTTAAGGAGATCTCGAATGAGCGTACTCGTAGGTAAGCAAGCCCCGGATTTCAACGTCGCTGCCGTGTTGGGCAATGGCGAAATCGTTGACAGCTTCAGCCTGTCTTCGGCGATCAAAGGCAAATACGGCCTGGTGTTCTTTTACCCGCTGGACTTCACCTTCGTGTGCCCGTCCGAGCTGATCGCTCTGGACCACCGCATTCCTGAATTCCAGGCGCGCAACGTGGAAGTGATAGGTGTCTCCATCGACTCCCACTTCACCCACAATGCCTGGCGCAACACCCCGGTGGACAAGGGCGGCATCGGCCCGGTCAAGTACACCCTGGCCGCCGACATCAACCATGCCATCTGCAAAGCCTACGACGTCGAGTCCGCCGATGGCGTGGCCTTCCGTGGCGCCTTTCTGATCGACACCAAAGGTGTGGTGCGTTCGCAAATCGTCAACGACCTGCCGCTGGGCCGTAACATGGACGAGCTGCTGCGTCTGGTCGATGCCCTGCAGTTCACCGAAGAGCACGGCGAAGTCTGCCCGGCCAACTGGAAGAAAGGCGACAAAGGCATGACCGCGTCCCCAGAAGGCGTGGCTCAGTACCTGGCAGAGAACGCTGCCAAGCTGTAAGAACCTGCCTCGGATCTGCTGCGCGTCGGCGATACTGCGTTAAAAACAGCCTCGGAATGCTCATTTACAACCCGTAAACTCCGCTTCCTCGGCTGTTTTTGCCTTGTCTCGCTCTAGCTCGCGAGATCCGAAACAGGTTCTAAAGGCTGCGTTGCTGCACAAAAAAACCGGCTTAATGCCTAATGCCAGTCAGTTAAGCTGACTGGCATTTTTATTTCTGATCGGATACTTCGACGATTTGAGCCTGATGGCGCGTGGATAGATACGATCTTCTCGT
>NZ_JAUYNP010000134.1 GCF_030696055.1 Pseudomonas sp.
TGGTTTTCATCGACCAGCTGCTTGAGCTTGCGCTTGCTGGTGATGGTGTAGTTCAGGTTGAGGCGGGCGAACTCGTACTGCCGCGGCTGCGCCGGCACCGGCAGTTGCTCGAGGAACCACTCGTAGAGCGGACGGTGATCTTCGAACTCCAGGGTGCAGATGGAGTGGGTGATGCCTTCGATGGCGTCCGACTGACCGTGGGTGTAGTCGTAGCTCGGGTAGATGCACCACTTGTCGCCGGTCTGGTGGTGATGGGCGTGGCGAATGCGGTAGAGGATAGGGTCGCGCAGGTTCATGTTCGGCGCGGCCATATCGATCTTGGCGCGCAGGGCACGGGCGCCATCGGGGAACTCGCCAGCCTTCATACGGGCGAACAGGTCGAGGTTCTCTTCGACGCTACGCTCGCGGAACGGGCTATTTTTGCCCGGCTCGGTGAGGTTGCCGCGGTACTCGCGGGCCTGCTCCGGCGACAGGTCGTCGACGTAAGCCTTGCCGGCCTTGATCAGCTCGACGGCCCAGTCGTGCAACTGGTCGAAATAATTGGAGGCGTAACGCTCCTCGCCGGCCCACTGAAAGCCCAGCCACTGCACGTCGCTCTTGATCGCGTCGATATATTCCTGGTCTTCCTTGGCCGGGTTGGTGTCGTCGAAGCGCAGGTTGCACTGGCCACCAAACTCTTGGGCCAGGCCGAAGTTCAGGCAGATCGACTTGGCATGGCCGATATGCAGGTAGCCATTGGGCTCCGGCGGAAAACGGGTGATGATCTTCGCGTGCTTGCCGGCATCCAGATCGGCCTGGACTATGGGGCGCAGAAAATTGGCGGCGGCTTGGCTGGCTTTTGGATCGACAGGTGGCTTGCTCATGGGGTCCTTGATCATGCAGGTGCGTGGCGCAGGGTAGGCCGACTAAAACAAAGCGCTTATCATAGCCGAAGCTGTCAACCCCCTGACAGGCCCAAGAACCGCTTCAATACCCTTTGCGCCAAGCTAACGCGGCGTAATCAAAGGAAATTGAGGCGGTTCGTGGATTTCTCGACAGAGCGACTACCTACATGATCAAGCTGCACACCAACCACGGCGTCATCACCCTCAAGCTGTTCGAAGACAAAGCCCCGGAAACCGTGGCCAACTTCAAGCAATACGTGAAAGACGGCCACTACGACAACACGGTTTTCCACCGGGTGATCAGCAATTTTATGATCCAGGGCGGCGGTTTCGAGCCGGGCATGAAGCAGAAAGCCACTCGCGCCACCATCAAGAACGAAGCCAACAATGGCGTGGCCAACAAGATCGGCACCGTCGCCATGGCCCGCACCATGGAGCCTCATTCGGCCAGCGCGCAGTTCTTTATCAACGTTGCCGACAACAGCTTCCTCAACCACAGCGCGCCGACCGTGCAGGGCTGGGGCTATACGGTATTCGGTGAAGTGGTTGAGGGCATGGACGTGGTCAACGCCATCAAGGGCGTCGCCACCACCAGCAAATCCGGCCACCAGGATGTACCTGTGGAAGATGTGATCATCGAGCGTGCCGAGATCCTTGAGTGATTCTACTGATCTCCGATCTGCATCTTGAACAGGAGCGCCCGGACATCAGCCGGGCGTTCCTGCATTTCCTCAAGACTCGCGCGGTCCAGGCCGAGGCACTGTATATCCTCGGCGACTTCTTCGAAGTGTGGATCGGCGACGACGCCATCAGCCCATTTCAACGCTCGATTGCCCAAGCCCTGCGCCAACTGAGCGACGGCGGCACGCGCATCTACCTGATGCATGGCAATCGTGATTTCCTGATCGGCAAGGCCTTCTGCCGCGAAGCCGGCTGCACCCTGCTGCGCGACCCCAGCCTGGTCGAGTTGGGCGGCGAGCAGGTGCTGCTGATGCACGGCGACAGCCTGTGCACCCAGGACGTCGGTTATATGAAGCTGCGCCGCCTGCTGCGCAACCCGCTGTCGCTGTTTATCCTGCGCCACTTGCCGCTGGCCACCCGTCACCAGCTGGCGCGCAAGCTGCGCAATGAGAGCCGCGCGCAGACCCGCATGAAGGCCAGCGATATAGTCGACGTCACCCCGGATGAGGTGCCACGGATCATGGCCGCCCATGGCGTGCGCACCCTGATTCATGGGCATACCCATAGACCGGCGGTGCATGCGCTGACGCTGGATGGCCAACCGGCACGGCGCATCGTACTGGGCGACTGGGATAGGCAAGGCTGGGCGTTGCAAGTGGATACGCAAGGGTTTCGGCTGGAGCCGTTTGCCTTCGCTTGATGGATCGCGGATCGCCAGCCTTCGTAGCCCGAATGCAATCCGGGGATCGGTTTTATGGCCACCACCTATGCCCAATCAGGCTGGTGGCACGCCGCTATGGAAGCGAAACTCCGTATCTGGCGACTCGATCAGTTCGCGCTCGGCCGCCCTCACCCGCGCTATGGCCTGGTTGACGTCGCGCTCATCGCCGTACTGATGGGCGAGCTTCAGGTAACCCTGGAAGTGCCGCGCTTCGCTTTTCAGCAGACCGAAGTAGAACTTGCCCAGTTCTTCATCCAGATGCGGCACCAAGGCCTCGAAACGCTCGCAACTGCGCGCCTCGATAAAGGCGCCCACCACCAGGGTATCCACCAGCTTGTGCGGTTCGTGGGTGCGCACCACCTTGCGCAAACCCGAGGCGTAGCGCGCCGCCGAGACCGGGCGCAGGCCAATCTTGCGCCGCTTCATGATGCGCAGCACCTGCTCATGGTGCACCAGCTCTTCCCGCGCCAGGCGCGACATGGCGTTGAGCAGGTCGACATAGGTGCTGTACTTGGCCATCAGGCTCAGGGCAGTGCTGGCGGCCTTGAATTCGCAGTTCTTGTGGTCGATCAAGAGGGTTGATTGATCGGCCAAGGCCGCGGCAATCCAGGCGTCCGGGGTGCGACAGGCGAGAAACTCATGAATTTCCGGCAAGTTCATCGCGGCTGACTCCCGGCGATCGGCGCGATCCGGGCGGCATGCCCAAGGCTCGGCGGGTGAATTTCGACTTCAAGTAACTCGGGCATAGGCTCACACAGTGGATTGGTAGCGCCGACAGGCGCGCGAAGCCCACCATTATACGAATGGACACAGGAACAACCAGAGAGGCCATTGACACCAATCAAGTACAGATACAGATTCAGACATCTATAGTGATTTGACGCGCAACTGACTTCACAGGGAGATGATCATGCAAGCTATTCGCAGCATTTTGGTGGTAATGGAGCCCGAACGAGCGGAAGGCCTGGCGCTGAAACGCGCCAAACTGATAGCCGGAGTCACGCAATCGCATCTGCATCTACTGGTGTGCGACAAGAAGAATGATCACACCGCCTACCTGAGCGATCTGACCGGCTTGCTCAACAGTGAAGGCTTCAGCGCTTCCGGCCAACAGGCCTGGCATGAAAGCCTGCACCAAACCATCATCAGCGTGCAGCAGGCCGAAGGTTGCGGCCTGGTGATCAAGCAGCACTTCCCCGACAACCCGCTGAAAAAAGCCATTCTCACCCCGGATGACTGGAAACTGCTGCGTTACTGCCCAGGCCCGGTGCTGATGGTGAAAACCGACAAGTCCTGGGCCGGCAGCGCCATTCTGGCAGCGGTCGATGTGGGCAATGCCGATAGCGAACACCGCACCTTGCACACCAGCATCGTCAGCCATGGCTTCGAAATCGCCGCGCTGGCCAAGGCCGAACTGCATGTAATCAGCGCCCACCCGACCCCGATGCTCTCGGCCGCCGACCCGACCTTCCAGCTCAAGGAAACCATCGAGGCGCGCTACCGCGATCAGTGCAGGGCCTTCCAGGCCGAATACGACATAGCCGAGGAACGCCTGCATATAGTCGAAGGGCCGGCCGATGTGCTGATTCCGCAGATGGCGCACCAGCTCAACGCAGGCGTGACCGTGATCGGCACCGTGGCGCGCACCGGCATTGCCGGCGCCCTGATCGGCAATACCGCCGAGGTGGTTCTCGACTCGCTGGAAAGCGATGTGCTGGTGCTCAAGCCCGACGACATCATTGCCCACCTGGAAGAACTGATGGCGCAACGCTGAACACCAGGGTGGGTGCCTAGGCACCCACCCGACCATATAACCATCCGCCGCACGCTTAGGCATAAATCGACTGACCCAGGCGACCAATCACCTTGGCGTGCAACCAAACAGCCACCAGACTGACTTATTGAGTTGAGCGAGCAAGAGCTATTGCCCTTTGAACGGCAGGGCTCGCCGGTGAGCATCCCGATGCATACCCCGATAATCGAGGTGAGTGCATGTCGGCGCCGTACTGAGAGCTGTAGAGGCTAACCAGCATCCTTAGGCAATCCGCCCGAAGTGGTGGCGCAGTTACTCCGGCAGCAGACGCGCTCCGGCTCGATCGTCTCAATTTAGATGCGCTGGAACAACAGCAGCAACGCTGTGGAGGCAACTTTCGCAGTTGCATAAACGATCAGCAGCAGTTCAGCGGTCATCGCCGACCGCTCGGCTCAGGCATCAACCATCGAACTGAGCGGACGAGTTTCGATTTCGGCTATCGCGTGCATGATGTCGGTGAGGGAGCTTCCGACTGAAGGACAGAGCGGCAAGGGTTGGCAACCAATGCCCCCTAATCGCCCACAGAGGTATAAGCCCAGAGCGCTTGCACCTCCGTCTACCTGACAACCGTACTCGTACGCGGGAAGACACTCATGCATACCATTCGTAACACCTTAGTGGTGGTGGATTCGCAGCAGCCTGAGGAGCTGATTCTAAACAGAGCCAAAATGATTGCCGACGCCACCCGGTCGCACTTGCATCTGCTGGTCTGCGACAAGCGGCTCAACCATTCCTCTTACCTGAACGACATGCGCGGGGCCCTGGAAAAGAAGGGTTTCAGCGTCAGCACCGAACAGGCCTGGCACAAGAGTCCGCACCAGACCATTATCGCCACGCAGCAGGCGAAGGGCTGTGGCCTGGTGATCAAGCAGCATGCCCCTGACAACCCACTGAAGAAAGCCCTGCTCACCCCGGATGACTGGAAACTGCTGCGCTATTGCCCCAGCCCGGTACTCATAGTGAAAACCGCTACACCCTGGATAGGTGGCGCCATTCTCGCGGCCGTCGATGTGGGCAACAGCGAGATCGAACACCGCGTCCTGCATGCCGGCATCGTCAGCCACGGTTACGACATCGCCCAGATGGCAGGCGGCACGCTGCACATGCTGAGTGCCCACCCCTATCCGATGCTCTCGGCGCCCGACCCCACCTTCCAGCTCAAGGAGAGCATCCAGGCCTTCTACCGCGAACAGTGCAAAACCCTCCAGAGCGAATTCAATATCAGCGACGAACGGGTGCATATCGAGGAAGGCTCGGCCGACGCGCTCATTCCGCACATCGCGCACAAGCTCAAGGCAGCCCTGACGGTGATCGGTAATGTGGCCCGTAGCGGCCTGTCCGGCGCGCTGATCGGCAACACCGCCGAGATGATCCTCGACACCCTGGAGAGCGACGTCCTGGTGCTCAAACCGGACGACGTCATTAATCACCTGGAAGAGCTGGCCGCCCCACTATCGACCCTCGCGGCGGATGTCTCGTGCTCCTGGCCCTATCACCATCGACCACACACATAGGCGCCCCAGACAAGCAACGTTGAAGGAGATAGCCATGCGCTCGATGCAGAACATCCTGATAGTGATCCACCCGACTTCGGCCACAGATCCGGCCCTCGAGCGCGGCAAACAACTTGCCAAAGCCCTCGATGCCGAACTCAAGGTTTTACTCTGCAACCCGCACCTGGCACAGGGCGAATACCTCGAGCAACTGTTGAGCGAGCTGCACCGGGAAGGCTTGCGCGCTTATGGCGAGCAGGCGACGGTGGAGCCGAAGCATAGCTGCGCCGCCATTCTCGCTGCCCAACAGCAGTACAACTGTGATCTGGTGATCAAGCAACACCACCCAGACTCCCAGCTCAGGAAACTCCTCTCGCCCCCTGACGACTGGCAATTGTCGCGCCAGCTGCCGGTACCCTTGCTGCTGGTCAAGAGTGAGCGCCCCTGGGCGGGCGGCACCATCCTGGCGGCCATGGATGTCGATCACCAGGACCCGCAACATCGCATGCTGCAGGGCAACGTCATGAATTACGCCGTCGACCTGTGCGGCCTGTTCGATGCCGAGCTGCATGTGGTCAGTGCCTACGACGTCCCCTCCTTGGATCTGGCCGATCCGGTCGCTCACCACGACCAGGCCATAGCCCTGCATTGTCATGACCAGTGCCAATGGTTCCAGCGCGAGTACGAACTCGCCGAGCACCGCCTGCATATCGGCGAAGGGCCCGCCAGGGTCCTGATCCCGCGCATCGCCCATGAACAGGGGGCGGTACTGACCGTGCTGGGTACTATCGCCCGCAGCGGGCTGGAAGGCATCCTGATCGGCAATACCGCCGAGGCCGTACTGGATGGGCTGGAGAGCGATGTGCTGGTGTTAAAGCCCTACGAGGCGCCTGCTCGACTGGCCGAGCAGAGCAACGACCGGGTGGCCTGAACACGGGGCGCTACCGTTTGCAACACGGCGGCCTCGCCTCTAGACGCGCAGCTCCAAGCCTTCGCGGAGGAATCTGGGCGCTATATAGCGTTCATAGTGCGCTTCCGACAGCAGGAAGAACTCGCTATCGATGGCGTCGCGCAGTTCGGGCAGCGCCCAGGTGCGAAACTCCGGCAGCAGCACCATGCCGTAGGCCTCCAGTTGACTGATGACCCGCGCGCCACGGGCAATCAGCTGATAAGCCCAGCAATAAGGCGACTGCTGCGGTACGAAGCGGATCTTGCGCTGCTCCAACTGATTGCGCAGTCGGACGCTGTCGAATACTTCCAACTTGCCCGCCATCACCTGGACCAATAAGACCTCCAGGCGCAGCCACACGGCGTGTTTCTCCTCGTCGTTATAGCTGTTCCAATTGATCACCTCATGGTGGAAGCGCTTGCAGCCACGGCACACCAGATCACCGTAAACAGTGGAACAGAGGCCGACGCAGGGGGTCTTGATGGTCTGATTGGGCATAGGTCAGGAGGACACGGGAAAGCAGAACAGGCCGGCATGTTAGCCCTTTGTCTAACATTGATCACCCCTCAATCTTGAGGGGCC
>NZ_JAUYNP010000139.1 GCF_030696055.1 Pseudomonas sp.
CCTGAACCTTGCCCGCCAGCTGCGCGGTGCTGGCGCCGCTGCGGTCCTGGATATAACCCTCGAAGCCGCCGGTGGTGCTCATGCCGGTGATGGGCGGCGGGTTGAAGCTCATCACCACGCCGTCCTTCTGCGCCGCGCCCATGCCCATAAAGGTGCGGGTCAGGTTGCGCGCATCCAGCTCGGGGGTGGTGCGCTCGCTCCAGTCTTTCAGCGGCACGAAGGACACCCCGGCGTTGCTGCGGGTGCCGAAGGTCAGCACGTCGAAACCGGCGAAGGTCACCACATCCTGCACCGCCGGGTGTTCCATCAGCTGCTGGGTCACCTCGCTGGTGAGCTTCTCGGTGCGGGTCAGGGAAGCGGCCGGCGGCAGGAAGTAGGCGTTGATCACATAGCCCTGGTCCTCGCTGGGCACCAGGGAACTGGGCACCCGGTTGAACAGCACGACCATCAGCGCAATCATCGCGCCGAACAGCAGCAGGCCCACCGCCGAGCGCTTGAGGAAGAAACGCACGCCGGCGGTATAGCCCGCGGTCAACTTGTCGAACAGCCTATTGAAGGCGCGGAACGGCGCGGCCGGTTCGTGCTGGCCGGGCTTGAGCAGCAGGGCGCACAGCGCCGGGCTCAGGGTCAGTGCGACTATGCCGGAGATCACCACCGACACGGCGATGGTGATGGCGAACTGTTTGTACATCTCCCCGGCCAGGCCGCCGAGAAAGCCCACCGGCACGAACACCGCGCACAGCACCAGAACGATGGCGACTATCGGCCCGGTGACTTCCTGCATGGCCTTGATGGTCGCCTCGCGCGGGCCGATCTTGTCGCTGGCCATCACCCGCTCGACGTTCTCTATCACCACTATGGCGTCGTCCACCACTATGCCGATGGCCAGCACCATGCCGAACAGGGTCAAGAGGTTGATGGAGAAGCCCAGCAGGTACATGCCGGCGAAGGTACCGACCAGCGACACCGGAATCGCCAGCAGCGGGATCAGGGTAGCGCGCCAGTTCTGCAGGAAGATAAACACCACCAGCACCACCAGCACCAGGGCCTCGAAGAAGGTGTGGATCACCTCCTTGATAGAGACCCGGACGAATTTGGTGGTGTCGTAGGGCACCTTGTAGGTCATGCCGCTGGGGAAGTTCTGCGACAGCCGCTCGAGGGTCGCACTGACCGCGGCGGCGGTATCCAGGGCATTGGCGCCGGGTTGCAGGTAGACGCCGAAGGCGGCGTTCTGTTGGCCGTTGAGCGAGGTCATCAGCGAATAGTCCTGGGCGCCCAGCTCGATCCGCGCGACGTCCTTGAGCAGCAGGCTGGCGCCGGTGTCGTCGGTGCGCAGGATGACGTTCTCGAATTCTTTCGGGTCGGTAAAGCGGCCCTGGGTGGTTACCGTGTAGGTGAAGTCCTGCTCCTGCTTGAGCGGCTGCTGGCCGAAGCTGCCAGCGGCGAACTGCGAGTTCTGCTCGCGGATCGCGCTGACCACATCGGTGGGCGTCAGGTTGTACTGGGCCAGCTTGTCCGGGCGCAGCCAGATGCGCATGGAATAGTCTTTCGAGCCGAACTGGCTGACATCGCCGACGCCGGGCAGGCGCTTGAGTTCGTCGATCACGTTGATCAGCGCGTAGTTGCTGATAAACACCGGGTCGCGGGAGCCATCCGGGGAATACAGGGTGACCACCTGGAGAATGTCCGAGGACTTCTTCTGCACCTTGACGCCTTGCCGGCGCACTTCCTCCGGCAACTTGGCCAGGGCGGCCTGCACCCGATTGTTGACGTCGATGGTGGCCTGGTCGGGGTCGCGGCCCACCTCGAAATACACCGACAGGCTCATGGCGTTGCCGCCCGAGTTGGACTGCTGGTAGATCATGCCCTCGACGCCGTTGATCGACTGTTCCAGCGGCGCGGCCACCGTCTCGGCGATCACCTGGGCACTGGCCCCGCCGTAACTGGCGCTGACCGACACCTGGGGCGGCAGGATCTGCGGGTACTGGGCAATCGGCAGCGTGCGCATGGCCATCAGGCCCGCCAACACTATGACCACCGAGATGACCGCGGCGAATACCGGGCGGTCGATAAAGAAGCGTGAAATCACCTGGGACGCTCCTTAGGATTGCTTGGCGGGTTGGCTGGCGACTCTGACCGGGGTATCCGGGCGCACCTTGGGCAGGCCTTCGACTATCACCCGCTCGCCGGCGCTGATGCCGGAAACTATCACCCAGCGGCCCTTGGCCGTGTGCCCGGTGGTGACCTGGCGCATGCGCGCGATGCCGCCCTCATCCACCACATAGACGAAGGTGCCACCCGGGCTCTGGGCGATGGCGCGCTCCGGCAGGGTCATGGCCTTGGGCATACTGATGCCCAAGACCCGCACCCGCACGAACTGGCCGGGCAGCAGCTTCTGCTCGGGGTTGGGTACCACGGCGCGGGCGCTGACGGTGCCGGTGCCGCGGTCGACCAGGCGGTCGGTGAAGTCCACCTTGCCTTCCAGCGGGTAGACGCTGCCGTCGCCCAGGGTGATCTGCACGCTCATCTTGCCGTCTGCCGGCAGCACCAGGCTGCCGTTCTGCAGGCCGCTGCGCACGCCCTCCACATCGGAATCCGGGGCGGCGAAGTTGACGTAGATGGGATCGAGTTGGGTGATATTGCTCAGCAGGCTGGCATTCGGGTCGCCGGCCACCATCAGGCTGCCTTCGGACACGGTTTCCTTGCTGGTGATGCCGGAAATCGGCGCCTTTACCGTGCAGTAGTCGAGGTCGATCTGCTTGGACTGCACCTCGGCCTCGGCGGCCTGGATATTGGCCTTGCTCTGCTCGAAGTTGGAGACCGCGTTATCCAGCTCGCTCTCGCTGGCGAAGCCCTTCTTCTGCAGCTCGCGGATGCGCTTGAGGTCGCGCTCGGTCTGCCGGTAGCGCGCCTGCTCCTGGGCCAGCGCGCCCTTGGCCCGGGCCAAGGCGGCCTGGTAGGTGCGCGAGTCGATGCGGAACATCACCTGGCCCTGCTTGACCTGACTGCCCTCCAGGTAGGTGCGCTCCTGCAGGATGCCGCTGACCTGGGCCCGTACCTGCACCTCGCGAAAACCGGCGGTGCGCGCGGAATATTCCAGCTCCAGCGGCAAGGCCTCGACCTTGACGGTCTCCACTACCACTTCAGGCGCCGGCGGTGCATCGGCGGCCTGCAGTGCGGGGATGAGGGCGGTGAACAGCAAGGCCCCGATAGCTACGGGGAAATGGCGAGAAAAAAGCATGGGTGGCTCCGGGACAACGCAAGGCGCTACGTGTAAGAACCTGCTTACGGTCTGCTGCGCGTCGGCCATCCGGCGTTAAAAACAGCCTCGGAATGCTCATTTACAACTCGTAAACTGCGCTTCCTCGGCTGTTTTTGCCTTGTCTGACTCTAGCTCGCAAGACCCTAAACAGATTCTGAGACCGGCAATGCTAGTTACATACACAAGTGTTTGTAAATAGAACATTGCGCCTGGATTCATTACACTTTGTCACCTGAGCCTAGCCAGAAACCCACCTACCGCCATGCGTCGAACCAAAGAAGAAGCCGAGCAAACCCGTTGCGCCCTACTCGCGGCGGCGGAAACCCTGTTTCTGGAGAAAGGCGTGGCACACACCAGCCTGGAGCATATCGCCCGCCACGCCGGGGTCACCCGGGGCGCGGTGTATTGGCACTTCACCAACAAGGCCCACCTGTTCAGCGAGATGCTCAACCAGGTGCGCCTGCCGCCCGAACAACTGGCCGAGCGCCTGCGCGGTTGCGCCGAGCACGACCCGCTGCTGACCCTGCGCGGGCTGTGCATCGATGCCATCGAGAACCTGGCGCGGGATGAGCAGAAGCGGCGCATCTTCACCATCCTGCTGCGCCGCTGCGAGTTCACCGCAGAGCTACGCGAGGCCGAGGAACGCCACGAGGCCTTTATCAATCTGTTTATCCAACTGTGCGAACAGCAGTTCGCCCAGCCCTGCGTCAGCCAGCGCCTGCAGCCGGGCATCAGCCCGCGCCTGGCGGCCCGCGCCGTGCACGCGCTGATCGTTGGCCTGTTCCACGACTGGCTGCGCGACCCCAAGCTGTTCGACCCACTCAGCGACACCGCGCCCATGGTCGACGCCTGCTTTCGCGGCTTGATTAAGGATTGGGATTAAGCGCCCATCAATAGCCGAAGAACGCCTTGTCTCTAGCCAGCCCGCTGCGGAAAGTTGCCGGCGTGACGCCCACCACTTTCTTGAAGGCCCTGGCCATATGGCTCTGATCGAAGAAGCCGCAGGCCAGGGAGGCATCCGCCACCCCCATCCCCGCCCGCAACAGCCTTTGCACCTGGGCAATCCTTTTCTGAATTTGATAGCTATGGGGCGGCACGCCCACCTCCCTCTTGAAGACCCGGATCAGGTAGAGGGGGTCCATGCCGACTTCCTGCCCCAGCTGTTCCAGGGAGATATTCTGCTCCAGCTCATCCTCCAGGCGCGCCTTGATGCGCCGCACCGCGTCACGCTCGAACACCGCCTGCGCGGTTAAAGCCAAGCCACCCCGCTGGAAAACCTCGGCCAGCACTTCGAGCAGAAGGGTTTCACGCTCGAGTGGCTGGCTGGATTGCTCGATCGAACGATGCGCCGCAAGCAGCGACCTGGCCAAGCCTTTATCCGCACTCAGGGGCTGCTGAAACAGATGGATATGCTCGGCGGCGCAACGCCCTGGCAGCACCAGCGAATTCAGCCAAAGCGGGTCGACGTAGAGCATGCGGTACATCCACCCGGCATCGCTACCCGGCAAGCCGTCATGTATTTCCCCAGGACTGATAGTGACCACGCTTCCCGCACAGCCCAGATAATGCGCGCCACGGTAATAGAGTTTTTCCACACCACCCGTGATAACGCCAAGCGCGTATCTGTCATGGGAATGACGACCAAATCGCTGCTGAGAGTATTTAGCCGATAGCAATTCGCACTGCCCTTCTGGAATCCGCCAGAAGTGCGAGTAATCCTTATCCCGACCTAGGACTTCATCGTGCTGCATCTTATCCATATGCCTGTCCAGTTTTGTACAATAAGCCGCTCAACAGCCCTGCTAGATTAGCCTTCCAACAAATTCTATCGAGTAGGAAAACCCATGGTAATTACCTTGGCAATCGGTGACTTCGGCAAATCTTCATGGTCGCTGCGCGCATGGTTAGTACTGAAAACTGCCGACGTTAGTTTTTCGACCCAGCAAGTAAAGCTTGAACAAGCCGATACCCGCGCCACTATATTGCAGTACTCCGCGTCCGGGAAAGTACCGGCGCTGGGCATAGATGGAATTACCATCAACGACAGCCTGGCCATTGCCGAATATATTGCCGAAATCTATCCAAACGCGCGCCTCTGGCCCGAAGAGCAGAGTCTCCGGGCCCTGGCCCGCGCCGCCGCGGCCGAAATGCACTCAGGCTTCACCAACCTGCGTACGCAACTGTCTTTTGGCCTTAACACGGGCGACACTCCGGAAACCCTGAGCAGCGAAACCCAGGGTGAAATCCAGCGTATCTGCCAGATCTGGCGCAATCTCCTGGCCATCAGCGGCTCCAGTGAATTCCTCTGCGGCAACTTCGGCATAGTCGATGCCATGTATGTTCCGGTCATATTCCGCCTGCGCAGATATGGCATCGCCCTCCCGGCGGATCTGCAAGGCTATGCCAATAACATATTGAATTACGCCCCCGTACAACAGTGGGTAAAGCTGGCGCTTAAAGAAGCCCAATAAGCATTTAGGTTTATTGGGAAAACCAGACCACTACCAGACAACTGCTAATTGCAGGCTGCGCCCAGCAATTAAGTGCGTATTGCTGAGCGCAGCGTAATTTATAGAGATAGCCAATATGCAAAATAGCAGAGCCATTATCGAACTGACCCTAGGCGGGCTTATGCTTAGCCTCTCGGCGCTCGCCGTAGCCTTTTCCGATATAGGCCCGGGCGGTGCCGGGTTTTATCGAATGCTGATTGCTGCCCTGCTGTTTTATCTCACATTGAAGTGGCGAAACATCCCAAGCCGATTGAGCAGCCAGCAATCGACCCTGTACACCGGCCTGGCCGGGGTGTTTCTGGCGATTGATTTGATTCTATGGCACCAGAGCATTTACATCGTTGGCCCGGGGATAGGCTCTATCCTGACCAACTGCCAGGTGTTCTTTATGACCTTGCTCGGCCTTTTCTTATTCAAAGAACGGCCATCGCTACACTTCGTCATGGCCATGGCCCTGGCTTTTGTCGGGCTCTACTTGCTGTTGCTCCCGGAAATGACCAGCACGGCTGGCATCAAGGGCGTTGTGTTTGGTATCGCCTCGGGCCTGGCCTACGCCATCTGCCTGTACTTCTTGAAGTTGAATGCAGATCGGCCCGATCGCGGCGGCGACCAGATAGCCCAGATGCTTAACCTGAGTATCTGGGCCGCCCTGGTACTGTTCGGCTACGCCCTGTTCAATGATGAAAGCCTGGCCATACCCGATGGCCAAACGCTGGTCATGCTCGTCATCTATGGTGTCATGGTTCAATTTATTGGCTGGCTGCTGGTCAACCGCTCTATTGGCCGCATAAGCCTGGGGCTGGCCGGACTTATCCTGCTGCTCGAACCGGTGATCACCTACTTTATCGACTTGGTGTTCCTGCACAAAGCCAGTTCGGCCCTGCAGATCGGCGGCGCCCTGCTGACGGTCATTGCGGTGTATATCGGCTCGACCAGGCCCCCGCAGCAGGAGAAAGTCGGCTCGCTCAGCGAACCGGCTTAGCGGACAGGCCTGGCTCCAGCAGCGTTAACCCAGGCCAACCCCATAACCCGCCTCGGCTATGGCGATGATCAGCTCATCGCTGGACAAGCTGCTGTTCACCCGCACCTCGCCGCCTTGCAGTTTCACCTTGACCTCGGCGGCCGCATCACGGGCCTGCACGGCCTCGGTCACCGCCTTGACGCAGTGCTCGCAGGTCATGCCTTCGACCCTGAATGTGTGAACCTTTGCTACTTGCATCTGCAACCTCCTGATTGAATGTCTGTTCCCGGCTGGCGGGATGCGGCCAGTGTCAGGCTTACCCCCTGGGCAAGGTCAAGGCATAAAACAGCGCTTGACCTTACCATCAGGTCAAGGTTGATCCTATGCTGGAACTCAACGGAGGGCCTCGCATGTCCAGCCTTACCACCTTCGATCTGCCTATCGGCGGCATGACCTGCGCCAGTTGCGCCGGACGGGTAGAACGCGCCCTGGCCAGAGTGGCCGAGGTGGCCAACGTCAGCGTCAACCTGGCCAACGAACAGGCGCGCATCCAGGCACCGAGCGACAGCCTGGAGCAGCTGGTTCAAGCCGTCGAAAGCGCCGGTTATCGGGTGCCCAGCGCACACCTGGAGCTGGCCATCGACGGCATGAGCTGTGCCAGCTGCGTGGGCCGCATCGAACGCGCCCTGGCCCGGCAACCGGGCGTGCTGTCGGTCAGCGTCAATCTGGCCAGCGAGCAGGCGCAGTTGCAGATAGTCCGCGGCCTCGATCCCCAGAGCCTGCTTGCCGCGGTGCAACAGGCCGGCTATAGCGCCAGCCTGCTGGACCTCGACAGTCCCACTGCGCCTGCGGCCGAGCACCATCTGCAACGCGAACGCTGGGCGCTGCTGCTGGCCATGCTGCTGACCCTGCCCCTGGTCGTGCCCATGCTCGCCGAGTCCCTCGGCCTGCACTGGATGCTGCCGGCCTGGGCCCAGTTCGCCTTGGCCACCCCGGTGCAGTTCGTCTTCGGCGCGCGCTTCTACCGCGCCGCCTGGCGTGGCCTGCGCGCCGGGGCGGGGAATATGGATCAACTGGTGGCCATAGGCACCAGCGCCGCCTATGGCCTAAGCCTCTACCAGTGGTCGACGACCCCAGCCGGCATGCCCCAGCTGTACTTCGAAGCCTCCGCGGTAATCATCAGCCTGATCCTGCTCGGTAAATACCTGGAAAGCCGCGCCAAGCGCCAGACCAGCAGCGCCATTCGCGCCCTGCAGGCGCTGCGCCCGGAGCGCGCCTTGCGTCTGCGCGATGGGGTCGAGCAATGGGTGGCGCTGAGCGCCCTGCAGCTGGGCGACGCCATAGTGGTCAAGCCCGGCGAGCGCTTCCCGGTGGACGGGCGGGTAGCGGAAGGCCAGAGCCATGCCGACGAAGCCCTGATCAGCGGCGAGAGCCTGCCGCAGCCCAAGCAGCCGGGCGACAGGGTCACCGCCGGGGCTATCAATGGCGAAGGCCGTCTGCTGGTGGAAACCACCGCCCTCGGCGCGGAAACCGTGCTGTCGCGAATTATCCGCCTGGTGGAAGACGCCCAGGCGGCCAAGGCGCCGATCCAGAAGCTGGTGGACAGGGTCAGCCAGGTGTTCGTGCCGACTGTACTGCTGATCGCCCTGGCCACATTGCTGATCTGGCTGCTGCTCGGCGTCGGCATCGAGACCGCCCTGCTGAATGCCGTGGCGGTGCTGGTGATCGCCTGCCCCTGCGCCCTCGGCCTGGCCACGCCCACGGCGATCATGGCGGGCACCGGGGTAGCGGCGCGCCACGGCATATTGATCAAGGACGCCGAAGCCCTGGAGATCGCCCATTCGGTCAGCCTGGTGGCCTTCGACAAGACCGGTACCCTGACCGAAGGCAGCCCGCGCATCGCCCACCTGCAGGCGGTCGATGGCCCTGACTCCGAACATACGGCGCAGCTGCTGCAACTGGCCGGCGCCCTGCAGCGCGGCAGCGAACACTCACTGGCCAAGGCGGTGCTGGATGCCTGCACGGCGCAGCAACTGGAGCTGCCGCCAGTCAGTGACAGCCAGGCCCTGGCCGGGCGCGGCATTGCCGGGCGGATAGGCGAGCGCCGGCTGGCTTTGGGCAATAAACGTCTGCTCGAAGAGCAACAGCTGCACAACGATGCGCTGACCGTCGACGCCCTGGCCTGGGAAGCCGAAGGCCGCACCTTGTCCTGGCTGCTGGAGCTGGCACCGCAGCCGCGGGTGCTGGGCCTGTTCGCCTTTGGCGATACGCTTAAGGCAGGCGCCGCCGAGGCCATCGCCGCGCTAAGCGCACAAGGCATCGCCAGCCACCTGATCAGCGGCGACAACCGGGGCAGCGTGCAGGCCGTGGCCCAGGCGCTGGGCATCACGGCGGCGCATGCCGAAGTGCTGCCGGCGGACAAGGCGGCGATCATCACGGCCTTGAGGAAAGACGCCGTGGTGGCCATGGTCGGCGACGGCATCAACGACGCCCCGGCCCTGGCCGCCGCCGATGTCGGCATCGCCATGGGCAGCGGCACCGACGTGGCCATGCACGCCGCCGGCATCACCCTGATGCGCGGCGACCCGCGCCTGGTGGCCGACGCCCTGGATATCAGCAAGCGCACCTATAACAAGATCCGCCAGAACCTGTTCTGGGCCTTCGCCTATAACCTGATCGGCATTCCCCTGGCCGCCTTTGGTCTGCTCAACCCCATGCTGGCCGGCGCGGCCATGGCGCTGAGCAGCGTCAGCGTGGTGAGCAATGCCCTGTTATTGAAAACCTGGAAGCCGCAGCCATGACTCGTAGGATGGACATGCCGCAGCGCGGCTTGTCCGCCGTGGCGGCCCCTTGGCGGACAAGGCTTCACCATGTCCGCCCTACAATTAAACAGCGCCTACCCATGCCATGGAGAGCCTGATGAATATCGGCCAAGCCGCGCAGAGAACCGGCCTTAGCGCCAAGATGATCCGCTACTACGAGAGCATCGACCTGCTGCCCGCGGCCGGGCGCACCGACAGCGGCTATCGCCAGTACAGCCAGAACGACCTGCATCGCCTGGCTTTTATCAAGCGCTCGCGGGATTTGGGGTTTTCCCTCGCCGAAGTCAGCCAACTGCTGGCCCTGTGGCAAGACCGCCAACGCGCCAGCGCCGACGTCAAGAGCCTGGCCGCCGGGCATATAGCCGAGCTGGAGCGCAAGATCGGCGAACTCAGCAGCCTGCGCGACACGCTCAAGGAATTGATGGAGCACTGCCAGGGCGACGAGCGCCCGGACTGCCCGATCCTTAAGGACCTGGAGTCCGGCTGCTGCCATTAAAAGACGCCACGCTTATTGGTAGCCCGGGTGCAATCCGGGGAATCGCCTGGCTCTCACCCTCTGTCCCGGATTGCATCCGGGCTACGGATTCAAGGACCTGGAGTCCGGTCGCCGTCATTGAGGCGTAGGTTGGGCTGAGCTCCGCGAAGCCCAACATGGCGTTCGCAAGCCGGACGCAGTAACAAGCCAGGACGCCGGGCGGAGTGCGGTGCACTCCTTGTTGGGCTTCGCAGGCTCAGCGCCAACCTACGTCCCGGGCTAGGGCCCGGCAATCCACGGCGAAATGATCGGCCAGCTCCGGCCAGGGATTTTCCGCCAGGTTGACCAGCACGCTGCGCGCCCCGGCGGCGCGGGCGCATTCCAGGTCGAAGCGAAAATCCCCCACCATCACCAGCGCGCTCGGCGCCACTTGCCAGAGCGCGGCCAGCTGCAGCAGGCCGCCGGGGTCCGGCTTGGGCGGCGCCTCGTCGCGGCCGATCACGTCGCCCACGGCGAAGCAGTCGTCCAGGCCGATCGCCTGCAGGGTCAGCAGCGCCAACTCATGGGCGTTGCGGGTGAGGATACCGAGCCGGCAACCGCGCGCCCGCAGGCTGCGCACCAGCTCGATGGCGCCGGGCGCGGGAGCGGCGGTCAGCGCCAGCTCGCGCTCGTGCTCCAGCAGCCAGGCATGCTTGGCCGCCGCCACATCCTCGGGCAGGGTCGCCAGATGGCCGAGAATATCGGCGCTCAGGGGAATATCCAGGGCGCGCTTGATCGCCGGAAAATCATGCACCGCCAGGGTCAGGGTGCCGTCCATATCGAACACCCAATGGCGCGCGGCGGCCAGACTCATTTCCAGTCCTCGCGGCTCACTTCCAATCCTCACGGATTCGGGTCAGGCCCTCCTGGGCCACCGAGGCCACCAGCTGGCCCTGGCGATTGAAGATGCTGCCCCGCGAAAAGCCGCGGGCGTTGCCGGCCCAGGGGCTGTCCATGCTGTACAGCAGCCAGTCGTCCATGCGCAGGTTGCCGTGAAACCACAGCGCATGATCGAGGCTGGCCACCTGCATAAATTTCTGGAACACCGAGACGCCATGGGGCTGCATCGAGGTAGTCAACAGGTTGAAGTCGCTGGCGTAGGCCAGCAGCAGCTTGTGCAGCTGCGGCTCGTCCGGCAGCGGAGCGGCGGCGCGGAACCACACATGCTTGACCGGCTCGCACGGCTTGGGCGCGAAGGGGTTGATGCGGGTCACCGGGCGGATCTCGATGGGCTTGTCGCTGGTGGCGCGCTCGCGCATGCGCTCGGGGATCATCGAAGCCACCATGCGCGACAGCTCGGTTTCCGATTTCAACTCTTCCGGCCCCGGCACTTGCGGCATCGGGTTCTGGTGGTGGTTGCCTTTTTCATCGAACTGGAAGGAGGCGCTGCAGGTAAAGATCGGCTTGCCCTTCTGGATCGCCGTCACCCGCCGCGTGCTGAAACTACCGCCATCACGCACCCGGTCGACCTGATAGACCACCGGCAGCGCGGCATCGCCCGGACGCAGAAAATAACCGTGCATGGAATGCACATGGCGCGCCGCCTCCACCGTCTGACTGGCCGCCGATACGCACTGACCGAGCACCTGGCCGCCGAACAGCTGGCGAAAACCCAGGTCCTGGCTGACCCCGCGAAACAGATTTTCCTCGATGGTTTCCAGGGTCAGCAGGGCTACCAACTCGTTCAACACCTGACTCATGCATGCTCTCCTGTAACCGACAAAGGTGATTCCGGGTAACCGGGCGTTGGAAAAACGTCGCGAGCGACGGCTAGGCAAGGCGAAATCGGCCGAAAAAGCGCAGTTTACGGGTTGTAAATGAGCATTTTGAGGCCGGTTTCAACGCGGCATAGCCTAGCGCAGTAGTTTTTCAACGTCCGGGTAGGCCGGTAGGGTGCTGAGACGCTGATCCCATACGGCCCGACCCAGGGTGAAATGGTAAAGACTTTGCCAGCGACTGTCGGCCAGACCAAGCAGTTCATGTACAGCATCGTCGAAATAGCAGCCGATGCCAGTGGCGGACAGCCCCGCCGCCTCGGCTTCCAGGTAGAGCAACTGGCCGATCTGCCCGCACTCCCAGTACAGCCGCGGATAACGCCAGGCGCCGGCCTGCAGCGCCGTATCGAAGCGGCTAAGCATGGCCAGGGCGACGCAGCCGTCGCTGGCGATATCCTGGCCGCAGGAGAGAAAGCCCGCCAGGCCACGGGCATCGCCCTGCAGCAGGCGGTACAGCGGCAGCTCGGCATGCGCCCGCTGCCAGAGAAAATCCTCGCGCAGCCCGCCCTGCGCCTGGCCATCGACCCGCGCCAGCCAATACAGCCCGGGTTCCAGGCCCTGCACGCGGTGGACGAACAGCAGCAGATCGACCTGCGCCGGCTCGCCGCTCACGGCCAAAGGCACCGGCGAATGGGCCGGCAGCAGGCGGTGCAGCCAGGCGAACAGCAACTCGGCGTGAATCCCACTCTTGCCGTCCATGACCTGCGCGCTGCGTCGCCGATGCAGCAGCGGGCGCAGCGCCAGGCCGGGATTATCCGCCTGGGCGCGGCCCGCTTCAGCCAGCCAAGGTTGGGCGGGCAAGGCCGGCGCGCGGCACAACGCCTGCACCCGCGCCAGCTCCGGCCAGTCGCGATAGTGCCGCGACAAGCGATTGGGCCGGCCCTGCAGCTCCAGCGCGGCCAGGCCCTGGAGCAAGGCCGCGGGCAGGTGGAATTCGGCGGCCTGGCTGGGGCCTATCCACAACAGGCAGTCGCCATGCTCGGCCTCGTGAAAACCCTCACGATCCAGGCCGAAGCAAGCGTCCAGCTGCGCCTCGGCCACCCCGCGCAACAGCCGCACCTGCCAGCCCAGGGCGCTGGCGGCAAGCGCCAGGGCGGCCAGGGCATGACCCAGATCAAGTTGGCAGTAGCGGTAGGCGCGCTCGCCGTACTTCCACGCCTCGCGCCAGGGAATGCTGGCCAACGCCAGCAGGCAACCGCCCGCGGGCAAAGCCTGGGTCAGTTGCTCGGCCAGGGGCGCGGGCAACTCGGCGCGGATTTCCAGGGCATGGGCGTCGGCCGTGTAATGGGCCAGCAACGCACCCTCCTCCAGACAGCCGGCCGGCAGCAGCAGGTAGGCCTCGGTCGGGTGCAGATTGCCCGACGAGGGATTGACCCGCAGCGCCCAGCGACTGCCACCGGCCTCCTTCCAGGCCGACAGCGCCAGGCTGTCGTACAGCAGTTGCGCGAGACTGCTGTGATCGAGCGGCGCCGGCGCGCCCAGGGGCGCGGCGAACACCTGGTCATAGGCCGGCGACTCCGTCAGCGGACGCCGGCCCAGCTCGAGCAGGCGCGCGACCGCATAGCGGCGAAAGGCGGCCGGCTGGGTCGCCCACTCCAGCTGCCCGGGCCCGGGGGCGAAGCGCTGTGGCTGATGCTTGCTCAGCTGGTGGTAGGCGCGTACGGCGTCCAGTTCAGTCATGGCTACTCCGCTTGAGTCGGCCGCGGCCGCAGCGCCATACTCAGCCGCTGCCTTAAAGAGTCCTATTCTATGCGTCTGCCGCTGGTCTATCACGACGACTACAGCCCGACCTTCCCGGCCAGCCATCGCTTCCCCATGGAGAAATTCCGCCTGCTGCGCGACCACCTGGTGGACAGCGGCCTGTGCACGGACGCCGAGCTGTTGCGCCCCGAGCTGTGCCCGCCCGAGGTGCTGGCCCTGGCCCACTGCCCCGACTATATCCAGCGCTTTTGCAGCGGCGAACTGGGCCACGAGGAACAACGCCGCCTCGGCCTACCCTGGAGCGAGCCCCTGGCCCGCCGCACCGCGCGTGCCGTCGGCGGTTCACTGCTGGCCGCCGAACAGGCGCTGCAGCATGGCCTGGCCTGCCACCTGGCCGGCGGCACCCACCATGCCCACTTTGATCATCCAGCTGGTTTCTGCATCTTCAACGACCTGGCGGTGATCAGCCACTACCTGCTGCAGAGCGGCCAGGCGCAGCGGGTGCTGATCTTCGACTGCGACGTGCACCAGGGCGACGGCACCGCCCGCCTGCTGGAAGGCACCCCGGAGGCGATCACAGTGTCGCTGCACTGCGAGAAGAACTACCCGGCGCGCAAGGCCGCCAGCGACTGGGATATCCCGCTACCCATGGGCATGGGCGATGCGGATTACCTCAGGGTGGTGGATGACGCGCTGAACTACCTGCTGCCGCTGTACCAGCCGGATATCGTCCTGTACGACGCCGGGGTGGATGTACATAAGGACGACGCCCTGGGCTATCTGCAACTCAGCGACGCCGGCGTCGCCGCCCGCGACGCCGCTGTGCTCAACCACTGTCTGGGCCGCGATATCCCGGTGGTCGGCCTGATCGGCGGCGGCTACGACCAGGACCGCCAGGCCCTGGCGCGACGCCATGGGATTCTGCACCAGAGCGCCGCCAGGGTTTGGGCCGAGCGGGGCTTGGACTAAAGCCAGTCGCTTGCGACCGCGGGCTCGACCAAGGCTGTCGAGGGCCGCATCCCACGCCAATCGGATCAGGTTGTCGTATAAGCTCAATGCAAATCAGCTCGACACGCCCCTTCCGGGTTTACGCAGGACACATAGAGGACATGGAATGTTATTCGCCTCGCCCACCAAGAACAGCGCAACCCTAAGGCTCTGGCTGATCCGCTGGCTGTACGCGGCCGCCATCGTGCATTTTCTCGTCGGCCTGGTGCTGGCCTGGCTGGGTCACTCGACGCTGTTCGAGGGTTATCTGCACGGCATCGACCTGTCCTTCTGGGGCGAAGATGCGCCGGCGCCAGCGCGGGCCCAGCAGCTGTGGTGGATCGCCCTGTTCGGCGCCACAGTGCAGAGTTTTGCCTTGTATATGTGGGCGCTGATTCGCCTCGCCGATCGGCACAGAAGCAGCACGGCCTGGGGCTGGCTGATAGTCGGCCTGATCGTCTGGGCGCCGCAGGACATAGCGATTTCATTGCAGGCCGATATCTGGCTGCACCTGTGGGTCGACTGCCTGGCCCTTGCCAGCCTGCTGCCACCGCTTATCTGGCTATATCGCCACGACCGCGCCGCAGCCTCGGCCGAATCCACCTGCGCATAACCCCCTTATATCTGAACGCGGATGGATCACCCTTCTGCTCAGGCTTTGGGCAAAACGGCGCGGCGCGCCTGGGCCTGGCTTGCATAAGCGATAGCGAGGGCGACGACGACTAGCGCTGCGGCGACCGCAAAGCTAATCCGCATACCGCTGGCGACGGCTGCGGGGGACGCCGTGGTGATATCGGCCGTCATGGCGCCGAGGGCGAACACCGCGCCCATGGCGGATGCCCCGGTGATCAGCCCGAGATTGCGCGACAGGCTGAGCATCCCGGAAATGACGCCGCGCTGGTCCGGCTGGACGTCCAGCATCACGGCCGTGTTGTTCGCGGCCTGGAACAGCTGATAACCGGGGGTCAAAACGACCATGGCGGCGATATAGCCGGCTATGCCGAACAGCGCCGGCAACACGGACAGCGCCAATGCCCCCGCCGCCATGGCGCTAAGCCCGACGCCGAGCATAAAGGGCGCGCCCACACGGTCGACCAGACGCCCGGCCGGGACACCGCTCAGGGCGGAGATGATGGGGCCAATCGACATAACGACGCCGACCAGCGCCGCGTTGAGCCCGAGCGCACGCGACAGGTAGAACGGCCCGACCACCAACGTCGCCATCATCACCGTGGAGACGAGCGCGTTCATGGCGAGGCTGGCACTTAGGCCAGGATCACGGAACAGCGCCAAGCGCAGCAACGGCGATGCGACCCTCGTCTCGACCCATAGAAAGAGGCCGACGCCGCAGAGCGCAGCCAGCAACAGAGCGATATTGAGCGAACCCAGATGGCCACGCCCTATGGTCATGGCCAGCGCATAAGCCGCGAGCGTCAGCGCCAGCAGCAGCGTGCCGGCATGGTCGAAGCCCGCCCGCTCGGCCTGCGCTCTGTCGCGGTCAACGGGCAGATGACGGCGCGCGAGCAGAAAAGTCAGAACGCCCAGTGGCACCATGACGAGAAAAATCGCCTGCCAGCCGAGGCCGGCGATCAGCACGCCGCCGAGGGATGGACCGAGAGCGGTGCCAATCGCGGACATGCTGCCGAGCAACCCCATGGTGCTACCGGTCTTGGCCTTCGGCACCGTCTCCCCGACCAAGGCCACGCTGAGGGCCATCAGGATGGCGGCGCCGAGGCCCTGCAGCGCCCGGGCGGCGATCAGCCAGCCGAGCGTGGGCGCCAGCCCGCACAGGAGCGAGGCCAGCGTGAACAGGACTATCCCGGCCAGCAGCAAGCGGCGGCGGCCGGTGAGGTCACCGAGCCGGCCGACGCTGACGATCAGGGT
>NZ_JAUYNP010000158.1 GCF_030696055.1 Pseudomonas sp.
GCGTATTGCAGCGCAATTTGCAGGACCTCGTCAATCCATTTAACCGGTTTAATCTGCAAGTCTCGCTTAATATTCTCCGGAATTTCTTTCAAATCGCGCACATTCTCTTCAGGAATGATCACGGTTTTGATTCCACCACGGTGCGCGGCCAGCAGTTTCTCTTTTAAACCACCGATGGCCAATACTTGGCCACGCAAGGTGATTTCACCGGTCATGGCCACATCTGCACGCACAGGGATCTGGGTCAGCGCCGAGACCAGCGCCGTGCACATGCCTACGCCTGCGCTGGGACCGTCCTTAGGCGTTGCCCCCTCGGGCATATGGATGTGAATGTCGCGCTTCTCATAGAAGTCCACAGGCACGCCCAGGCTCTTGGCCCGGCTACGCACCACAGTCTGCGCCGCAGTGATCGATTCCACCATGACATCACCGAGCGAGCCGGTCTTGATCAACTGCCCCTTGCCCGGCACCACTGCCGCTTCGATGGTCAGCAACTCGCCGCCCACCTGGGTCCAGGCCAAACCTGTGACCTGACCGATCTGATCCTGCTGCTCGGCCAGACCATAGCGATGCTTGCGCACCCCCAGGAAGTGCTCCAGCGAATCCGCAGTCGCAATGACCTGGAAGCGCTTCTCGGTGGCATGCTCCTTGACGACCTTGCGGCACACCTTGGCAATCTGTCGCTCGAGACCCCGCACACCGGCTTCGCGGGTGTAGTAGCGAATGATGTCGCGAATCGCGTCCTGCTCGAATGTCAGTTCGGTCTTTTTCAGGCCATTGGCCTGAATCTGCTTAGGCGCCAAGTATTTGATCGCGATGTTGATCTTTTCGTCTTCGGTATAGCCTGGCAGACGGATTACCTCCATGCGGTCCAGCAACGCGGCCGGAATGTTCATGGAGTTGGCGGTGCAGAGGAACATCACGTCCGAAAGGTCGTAATCGACTTCCAGATAGTGATCGTTGAAGTTGTGGTTCTGCTCCGGATCGAGCACTTCGAGCAAGGCCGAGGCGGGATCGCCGCGCATGTCCTGGCCCATCTTGTCGATCTCGTCGAGCAGGAACAGCGGGTTACGCACCCCCACCTTGGTCATCTTCTGAATCAGACGACCCGGCATAGAGCCGATGTAGGTGCGGCGGTGACCACGGATCTCCGCCTCGTCACGTACGCCGCCCAAGGCCATGCGCACGAACTTGCGGTTGGTCGCACTGGCAATGGATTCAGCCAGCGAGGTCTTACCCACGCCGGGTGGCCCCACCAGACAGAGTACCGGGCCCTTGATCTTCTTCACCCGTTTTTGCACCGCGAGGTACTCGAGGATGCGTTCCTTGACCTCATCCAGACCATAGTGATCCGCATCGAGGATGGCTTCGGCGCGCACCAGATCGAGACGCACCTTGCTTTGTGCCTTCCACGGCACATTGACCAACCAATCGATATAGGAGCGCACCACTGTGGCTTCCGCCGACATCGGCGACATCTGCTTGAGCTTGTTCAGCTCGGCAGTGGCCTTGGTATGGGCTTCGGTAGTCAGGCCGGCATTCTCGATACGCTTTTTCAGCTCATCGAGCTCGTTATGCCCTTCTTCACTGTCGCCGAGCTCTTTCTGAATGGCCTTCATCTGCTCATTCAGGTAGTACTCGCGCTGACTGCGCTCCATTTGCTTCTTGACCCGGCCCCGGATGCGCTTCTCGACCTGCAGCAGATCAATCTCCGCGTCCAGCAAGGCCAACACATGCTCGACCCGTGCCGACAGGTCGGTAATTTCCAGAATTTCCTGTTTCTGCTCGATCTTCAGCACCATATGGGCAGCCATGGTGTCGACCAAGCGGCCCGGCTCATCGATGCCATTGAGCGAGGCCAGCACTTCAGCGGGCACTTTCTTGCCCAGCTGCACATATTGTTCGAATTGGCTGAGCAGACTGCGGGTAAACACCTCGGACTCCCGCTCGGCCGCCGCGACCTCGTCAATCAGCTGCACCTCAGCCCGGCAATGCCCGTCAACTTCGATAAAGCGCTCGATCTCACCACGCTGCTCACCCTCGACCAGCACCTTGACCGTGCCATCGGGCAGCTTCAGCAACTGCAGCACGGTCGCCACTGTGCCGACGCGGTAGAGGCCGGCTTCATCCGGGTCATCATCGGCCGGGTTCTTCTGCGCGAGCAGCAAAATCTGCTTCTCACCGGTCATCGCAGCCTCGAGGGCCTCGATGGACTTTTCACGCCCAACGAACAGCGGGATGACCATGTGCGGATAGACCACAACATCGCGCAACGGCAGGAGAGGCAATTCGACGGTTGTCTTCATGATATTCGGCTCTACGGCGGCCATAAGGCCGTAAACAGATGGGATGACCCTTAACCCTAAGATGGGGGCAGCCCAAATAAAAAACAAGCGCTAGCGCAGCAAAAGCAAAGGGGCCCTCAGGCCCCTTGCTTTCAACTTGGTACAAGCTTGTTACGCGTCAGGCGCAGCCTTGGCGGGCAGATCGTGGTTCTCGTAAATCAGCAGCGGCTTCGAGGTACCTTCAATCACGCTCTCGTCGATGACCACCTTGCTGACATCCGACTGCGAGGGAATCTCGTACATGGTATCGAGCAGGATACCTTCGAGAATCGAGCGCAGACCACGGGCGCCGGTCTTGCGCTCCAGCGCCTTGTGCGCCACGGATTTGAGGGCATCGGGACGGAACTCCAGCTCAACCCCCTCCATCTCGAACAACTTGCCGTACTGCTTGGTCAACGCGTTCTTCGGTTCAGTCAGAATCTGCACCAGCGCGGCTTCATCCAACTCATCCAAGGTCGCGATAACCGGCAGGCGGCCAACGAACTCAGGGATCAAGCCAAACTTGACCAGATCGTCCGGCTCAACGGCACGCAGCGACTCACCGATTTTCTTGCCCAGATCCTTGCTGCGCACCTCGGCGTTGAAACCAATGCCACCCTTGGTCGAACGACCCTGAATGACCTTCTCCAACCCAGAGAAAGCACCGCCGCAGATAAACAGGATATTGCGCGTATCGACCTGCAGAAATTCCTGCTGAGGATGCTTACGCCCACCTTGCGGCGGCACGGATGCGACAGTCCCTTCGATCAACTTGAGCAACGCTTGCTGCACGCCCTCGCCCGACACGTCGCGGGTGATCGATGGGTTGTCGGATTTGCGCGAGATCTTGTCGATTTCATCGATATAGACGATGCCCATCTGGGCTTTCTCCACATCGTAATCGCACTTCTGCAACAGCTTCTGAATGATGTTCTCGACGTCCTCACCGACATAACCGGCTTCGGTCAGGGTGGTGGCGTCGGCGATGGTGAATGGCACATTGAGCAAGCGCGCCAAGGTTTCGGCGAGCAGGGTCTTACCCGAGCCAGTCGGACCAATCAGCAGAATGTTGCTTTTACCCAGCTCGACATCATCTTTCTTGTCGCGCTGGTTGAGGCGTTTGTAGTGGTTGTAGACCGCTACCGCCAGAACCTTCTTCGCACGCTCCTGACCGATCACATACTGATCGAGGATGGTGCTGATTTCCTTGGGCGCAGGCAGCTTGTGCGCACTGCTCTCGGCCTGGGCTTCCTGCACCTCCTCGCGGATGATGTCGTTACACAGGTCGACGCACTCGTCGCAGATAAAGACCGAGGGGCCGGCAATCAATTTGCGCACTTCATGCTGGCTTTTGCCGCAGAAGGAGCAATAAAGCAGCTTGCCGTTGTCCTCGCCATTGCGGGTGTCAGTCATTCGATCAATCCAATACGGTAGGCTTAAAACACAAGATGAAGGCAATCGCAGGCATTTTCAAGCCCGCAGAGCGGCTGACTAGCTGTCAGCCGCGCGATCAGCGTCGATTAGTTGGAGGCCTGACGCTTATCGAGAACCTTATCGATAAGACCATAGGCGACTGCCGTCTCACCGCTCATAAAGTTATCGCGATCAGTGTCACGGGCAATCACGTCGATGGGCTGGCCAGTGTGGTCAGCCAGCACCTTGTTCAGGCGCTCGCGGATGGTGAGGATTTCACGGGCGTGAATCTCGATATCCGAAGCCTGGCCCTGGAAGCCACCCAGCGGCTGGTGAATCATCATGCGCGAGTGCGGCAGGCAGAAACGCTTACCCGCTGCACCTGCAGTCAACAGCAAGGCGCCCATGCTGCAGGCTTGACCGATACAGATGGTCGACACATCAGGACGGATAAACTGCATGGTGTCGTAGATCGACATACCGGCGGTCACCGAACCACCTGGCGAGTTGATATACAGGTGGATGTCTTTGTCCGGGTTTTCGGCCTCGAGAAACAGCAGCTGAGCCGCCACCAGGTTGGCCATATAGTCTTCGACGGGGCCAATCAGGAAGATCACGCGCTCCTTGAGCAGGCGTGAATAGATGTCGTAGGCGCGCTCACCGCGAGCCGACTGCTCAATCACCATAGGAACCAAACCGCCAGCGGCTTGGATATCAGGCATCTGTTGCATAAAAGGATTGCGGGACATGCTTGCACTCGCTCCCTAAATAGTCATGTCACAAATACGCATAAGCCAGCACTGAGGCTGGCTTATGGCGTGTTCGAACGAGGTAAAGAAATCAGGCGGCTTGAGGTGCTTCTACCGGCTTGACAGCTTCTTCGTAAGAGACCGCTTTATCGGTCACATTGGCCTTCTGCAAAACAGTATCTACAACTTGCTCTTCCAGCACAACCGAACGCACTTCGTTCATCTGCTGTTCGTTTTTGTAGTACCAGGCCACAACCTGCTCAGGCTCTTGGTAGGCCGAGGCCATTTCCTCGATCATAGTGCGGATGCGTGCTTCGTCCGGCTTGAGTTCGGACTGCTTGACCACTTCTGCCACTACCAGACCCAACACCACGCGGCGCTTGGCTTGCTCTTCGAACAACTCAGCCGGCAGCTGCTCAGGCTTGAGGTTGCCACCAAACTGCTGAACGGCCTGTACGCGCAGACGATTCACTTCGTTGCTGATCAGCGCCTTCGGCACTTCGATCGGGTTAGCAGCCAGCAGACCATCCATCACCTGGTTCTTCACCTTGGATTTGATGGCTTGGCGCAGCTCGCGCTCCATATTCTTGCGAACTTCGGCGCGGAAGCCTTCCATGCCGCCTTCTTTAACCCCGAACAGGGCGAAGAAGTCGTCATTCAGCTCAGGCAGCTGAGGCGCAGAGATGCTGTTGACGGTGACGCTGAACTCGGCAGTTTTGCCAGCCAGGTCCAGGTTCTGGTAATCAGCCGGGAAAGTTGGGGTAATAACGCGCTCTTCACCAGCCTTCACACCCACCAGCGCATCCTCAAAGCCAGGAATCATGCGGCCGGAACCGAGCACCAGCTGAGTGCCCTTGGCGGAACCGCCAGCGAAGACTTCGCCATCGACCTTGCCGACGAAATCGATATTCAGCTGGTCGCCATTTTCGGCGGCACGCTCAACGGCTTCGAAACGGGTGTTCTGCTTGCGCAGGATTTCCAGCATGTTGTCGACATCGGCATCGGCCACATCGGCTTGCAGACGCTCGATGGCGATGGAGTCAAAGCCTGCAACCTGGAATTCCGGGAAGACTTCGAAGGTCGCAACGTATTCCAGATCCTTGCCTTTCTCGAAGGACTTTGGCTCAACGGCCGGAGCGCCAGCTGGGTTGAGCTTCTGCTCAACGACGGCTTCGTAGAAAGTGGATTGAATCAGATCGCCCAGGGCTTCCTGACGCGCAGCGTCTTCATAACGCTGACGGATCACGCTCATCGGCACTTTGCCGGGACGGAAGCCAGGAACCTTGGCGCGACGGGCAGTCTGCTGCAGACGCTTGTTGACTTCAGTCTCGATGCGCTCAACGGGAACGCCAACGGTCATGCGGCGCTCAAGAGCAGAAGTGTTTTCAACAGAAACTTGCATGGATATTCCTCGTTGCACAGACATAAGCCGGCCGTTTACCGGCCCCGAATCAAGGGCATGCATTCTAGAGGGTCAATTTGCAGAAGTCACCCTAGATGCAGGCGGCAAACGGGAGGGAAACTAAAAGATGGTGCGGACGGAGAGACTCGAACTCTCACGCCTTGCGGCGCTGGAACCTAAATCCAGTGTGTCTACCAATTCCACCACGTCCGCGTGGTAAGGCTTTCAAACAAAAACGCCAGGCGGTTAAGCCTGGCGCTTTGGAATATGGGGTGGACGATGGGAATCGAACCCACGACACCAGGAGCCACAATCCTGTGCTCTACCAACTGAGCTACGCCCACCATATTGCATTTTACTTGTGCCAAGACTGCCAAATGGCACGCCCGGCAGGACTCGAACCTGCGACCATCCGCTTAGAAGGCGGATGCTCTATCCAGCTGAGCTACGGGCGCCTATCCATCTGCAAGCGCAGACTTAAAGCTTTCGGCTTCGGAGAAATCTTTTCAGTTTTCGCCTTTGCCGTCTTACCCAGCGACTGGCTGTGCTCGACAAGCGGGGCGAATGTTATAGAGGTGATTACAGGTCGTCAACAGGGAAAGTGAAAAAAATTCAGCGATATAAAGGAGTTACGCGAAAACACTGGCGTGCGCCTTTGCCCCACTGCATGGTCATGCGAGAATACGCGTCCTTTTTCAATCCTTTCTCTATGGTTAACCAAGCGCAATGACCGCACAACTGATCGACGGCAAAGCGATTGCCGCCCGCCTCCGCCAGCAGATCGCGCAACGTGTCGCCGAAAGGCGCCAGCAAGGCCTGCGCGCGCCAGGGCTGGCTGTGATTCTGGTTGGCAGCGACCCGGCTTCCCAGGTCTATGTCTCGCACAAGCGCAAGGACTGCGAGGAAGTAGGTTTTCTGTCTCAAGCCTATGACCTGCCGGCCAGCACCAGTCAGGACGAACTGATGGCGCTGATCGACCGCCTCAACGATGACCCCAGCATCGATGGCATTCTGGTGCAGTTGCCACTGCCGGAACACCTGGATGCCTCGCTGCTGCTGGAGCGCATTCGCCCGGATAAAGATGTGGACGGTTTCCACCCCTACAATATCGGCCGCCTGGCCCAGCGCATGCCGCTGCTGCGCCCCTGCACCCCCAAGGGCATCATGACCTTGCTGCAGAGCACCGGCGTCGACCTGTACGGCATGCACGCGGTGGTAGTTGGCGCGTCCAATATAGTCGGCCGGCCGATGGCCATGGAACTGCTGCTGGCTGGCTGCACCGTCACAGTGACCCACCGCTTCACCAAGGATCTACCGACCCACGTCGGCCAGGCCGACATAGTGGTGGTGGCAGCGGGCAAACCGGGCCTGGTCAAGGGCGAATGGATTAAAGAAGGCGCCATAGTCATAGACGTGGGCATCAACCGCCAGGCAGACGGCAAGCTGATCGGCGACGTGGTGTATGAAACCGCCCTGCCCCGCGCCGGCTGGATCACCCCGGTTCCCGGTGGCGTCGGCCCCATGACCCGTGCCGGTCTGCTGGAAAACACCCTGCATGCGGCGGAACACCTGCATAACTGATCCGCCCTGAGTGCAAAAGCCTCCGACAAGAGGCAGAACGCACCAAGCAAGCCATAGCAGGTAAGCGCCCCGACTGGTTCGGGGCGTTTTCTTTATATAGCGATAAGTGGATGGCTCGCACCGCCCACGGCCACGCAACTGGTTTTTTATGCAGGTGACGCGCATCTTGCTTGCTCAGGCTTTATCATTTCGCCAGATTTTCTTGCTGGATTTGCCATGAAATTCGCCATAGCCCTGTTCTCCTCCCCCCATGCCCCCTCCTCGCGGCGCGCCCTGCGTTTCGCCCAGGCGGCTATAGCGGGCGGGCATCAGATAGTCCGGCTGTTTTTCTATCAGGAGGGCGTGCATAGCGCCTCGAGCAATGTGATCAGCCCTCAGGATGAGCTGGATTTAACCGGCGAATGGCGCGACTTCGTCCGCGAGCAGCAATTGGATGCCGTGGTGTGCATTGCCGCAGCCCTACGCCGCGGCGTGCTGAATGAGCAAGAAGCGCAGCGCTATGGCCGCGCGGCCGCCAACCTTGACGCGCCCTGGGAGCTTTCCGGGCTCGGCCAATTGCATGAAGCGGCGCAACTGGCCGATCGCCTTATCTGTTTTGGAGGGCCTTGAAATGAGCAAGTCCTTGCTGATTATCAGCCGCCAAGCGCCCTGGTCCGGCCCCGAAGCCCGTGAGGCGCTGGATATCGCCCTGGCCGGTGGCGCCTTCGACCTGCCCATCGGCATGCTGTTTCTCGACGACGGGGTGTTCCAGTTGGTGCCAGCCCAGCAGCCCGACGCCCTGCAGCAGAAAGACCTGGGCGCCAACCTGCAGGCGCTGCCGCTGTTCGGTGTGGAATCGCTCTATGTTTCCACCCGCAGCCTGCAAGAGCGCGGCCTCCACGAGCAGAGGCTAAGCCTCGCCGTAGAGCCGCTGGATGATGTCGCCCTGACGGCTCTGGTTGCTCGCTATGACCAGGTGATAACCCTCTGATGGCTACCTTGCATATGCTTTCCCACTCGCCGTTCAGCGACAGCCGCCTGAGCAGCTGCCTGCGCCTGCTTGGCCCAAGTGACGCCCTGCTGCTGTGTGGCGATGCGGTCTATGCCCTGCAACCCGGCAGCGCGCAGCGCCAGGCCCTGGAATTGATGCCGAGCAGCATCGAGCTGTTCGCCCTGGATGAAGACCTCAACGCCCGTGCCATAGATGGCCCACAACGCCTACAGGTGGTCGACTATGCGGGCTTTGTCGAACTGAGCTGCCGCTTCGACAAGGTCAATAGCTGGCTATGAACACCCTGCAGATCGATGGGCGCAGCATCGCCCTGGACAAGGACGGCTATCTGCTTGATCTGGCCGATTGGTCGGAGCCGGTGGCCAAAGCCTTGGCGCAACAAGAGCAGTTATCGCTGAGCCCAGAACACTGGGAAATTCTGATCCTGCTGCGCGAGTTTTATCAGGAATTCCAGTTGTCGCCCGCCAATCGCCCGCTGATCAAGTACGCCGCCCTCAAGCTCGGTCCGAGCAAGGGCAATAGCCTGCACCTCAATCAGTTATTTAAAGGCACTCCCGCCAAACTTGCCGCCAAGCTGGCGGGCCTGCCCAAGCCGACCAATTGCCTATGAACCTTGTAACCCCCGCCGAACACCCCTTCGCCCAATTCGTCCGCGCTATAGGTAAAGGCAAGCGCGGCGCGCGCAACCTGAGCCGCGAGGAAGCCCGCGAAGCCATGGGCATGCTGCTCGATGGCAAAGTCGAAGACACCCAACTGGGCGCCTTCCTGATGCTGTTGCGGCACAAGGAAGAAAGCGCCGAGGAAATGGCCGGTTTTGCCGAAGCGGTGCGCGCGCGCCTGCAGGCACCGGCGATCCAGGTCGACCTGGATTGGCCCAGCTATGCCGGGAAAAAGCGCCACCTGCCCTGGTTCCTGTTGGCGGCCAAAGCCTTGGCCAACAGCGGCGCACGCATTTTGCTGCATGGCGGCGGCGCCCATACGGCCGGACGCCTGTACAGCGAGCAGCTGCTGGAGCAGCTGCATATTCCCCGCTGTCGCAACTGGATCGAGGTTGGCCAGGCGCTGGACCAGCAGCAGTTGGCCTTTATCCCGCTGGGTGATTGGATGCCGCAGCTGCAGCGCATGATCGACCTACGCAATATCCTCGGCTTGCGCTCGCCCATTCACTCGCTGGCACGCATCCTCAACCCGCTGGGCGCGCGCTGCGGTCTGCAGAGCATCTTCCACCCGGGCTATCAGGCGGTGCACCGCGAGGCCAGCCAATTACTCGGCGATTGCGCCCTGGTGATCAAGGGCGAAGGCGGCGAGATCGAAATCAACCCGGACGCCACCAGCCACCTCTATGGCACCGCCAATGGCGAGAACTGGGATGAGGACTGGCCGGCGCTGTCGCCACAGCGCCATGTCAAACCCGAGTCGCTGGAGCCGGCGCATCTAGCCGCCTTCTGGCGCGGCGAAGTGGCCGATGAGTACGGCCAGCTCGCCGTGCTCAGCACCCTGGCCCTGGCGTTACGGGCGCTGGGTGAGCCGCGGGAAGCGGCCTTTAGCCGCGCCGAGCAGATCTGGGCGGCGCGTCAGGCCTGATAGATTGTGAAAAAAATCCCGCCTGCTGCGGCCGCCTCCAAACGCCCGCGACGGCGCTCGATATTTTCACAACCTCTGAGCGCCTTCGAACCAGGCCAGTTTTTCCCGCAACTTCACCACCTCGCCGACTATCACCAGGGTCGGCGCATGCACCTGATGCTCACCAACCAGTTGCGGTAAGTCGGCCAGGGTGCCGGTGAAGACCCGCTGCTTCTGCGTGGTGCCTTGCTGGATCAACGCGGCCGGGGTCTCGGCCGCACGACCATGAGCGATCAGCTGCTGGCAAATCAGCGGCAAGCCCACCAGCCCCATATAGAACACCAGAGTCTGGCTCGGCGCCGCGAGTTCGGCCCAGGGTAAATCGCAGCTGCCATCCTTGAGATGACCGGTGACGAAACGCACCGACTGGGCATAGTCGCGATGGGTAAGGGGAATGCCCGCATAGGCCGCGCAGCCACTGGCGGCGGTGATACCGGGCACTACCTGGAAGGGAATGCCGTGGGCCGCCAGCTCTTCGATTTCTTCACCACCGCGACCGAAGATAAAGGGATCGCCGCCTTTCAGGCGCAGTACCCGCTTGCCTTCTTTGGCCAGGCTGACCAGGCGCTGATTGATCTGTTCCTGGGGTAGTGCGTGCTCGGCGCGCTGCTTGCCCACGTAAATACGTTCGGCATCGCGGCGGCACAGTTCGATAATAGCCGGAGCCACCAAACGGTCGTAGAGCACCACATCGGCCTGCTGCATCAGACGCAGGGCACGGAAGGTCAGCAAATCCGGATCGCCCGGGCCGGCGCCGACCAGATACACCTCGCCCAAGGCCCGTGGCGCAGTGCCGGCGATTTTCGCTTCGAGTTGGCGCTCGCCTTCCTGCAGCTTGCCGGCGAATACACTTTCGGCGATCGGCCCCTGAAACACGTCCTCCCAGAACACCCGGCGCTGCTGCACATCGGGAAACAGCTCTTTGACCCGGACGCGAAAGCGCTTGGCCAAACCGGCCAACTGACCGTAGGTCGCCGGAATCCAGGTTTCGATCTTGGCCCGAATCAACCGCGCCAGCACCGGCGCGTCGCCACCACTGGTGACCGCCACTATCAAGGGGGAGCGGTCGACTATGGCCGGGAAGATCACGCTACACAACTTCGGCGCATCCACCACATTGACCGGAATACCCAAAGCCTGGGCCTGCTCGGATATCCGCGCATTTAGCGGTTCGTCATCGGAGGCAGCAATCACCAGGGCCACGCCTTGCAGATCGGCCTGCTGATAGTCACGCAGCAACACTTCACCGCTGCCTGCGACAGCCATCTCGCTCAGTTCATCACAGACGCCGGGGGCCACAACCCGCAATCTCGCACCGGCATCGCTCAGCAAGCGCGCCTTGCGCAGCGCCACTTCGCCGCCACCGACCACCAGTACCAGGCGATCCTGCAGTTTGTGGAACAGGGGAAGAAAATCCATGACGCACGCTCTCGATCAGACAAAACAAAACGGGGCAGCTTTGGCCGCCCCGTATTCTGCAACTTTAAGCCAGAACCCGTTCAGGATCTCGCGAGCTAGAGTCAGGCCACTTTTAACGCAGGCTGACCGACACGCGGCAGATCATGGACTGGTTCTTAGCCGATCACTTCGATGCCGCCCATATAGGGCTTGAGCACTTCAGGCACACGAATGCTGCCGTCGGCCTGCTGGTAGTTTTCCAGCACCGCCACCAGGGTACGGCCAACCGCCAGGCCGGAACCATTGAGGGTATGCAGCAGTTCCGGTTTGCCGGTTTCCGGGTTGCGGTAGCGCGCCTGCATGCGCCGCGCCTGGAAGTCGCCGCAGTTGGAGCAGGAGGAAATTTCGCGGTACTTGTCCTGGCTCGGCACCCAGACTTCCAGGTCATAGGTCTTGGTCGCGCCGAAGCCCATGTCGCCGGTGCACAGGGCCAGCACGCGGTATGGCAGTTCGAGCAGCTGCAGGACTTTCTCGGCGTTGCCGGTCAGTTCCTCCAGGGCCTGGTAGGAGGTGCTCGGCTCGACTATCTGGACCATCTCGACCTTGTCGAACTGGTGCTGGCGGATCATCCCGCGGGTATCGCGACCCGAGGCGCCAGCCTCGCTACGGAAGCACGGGGTATGGGCGACGAACTTCAGCGGCAGCTGCTTGGCGTCCAGTATCTCGCCGGCCACTATATTGGTCAGCGACACTTCGGCAGTCGGGATCAGGTACAGATCGGCCTCGTTTTCACGGCTGATCTTGAATAGATCTTCCTCGAACTTCGGTAACTGGCCGGTGCCCTGCAATGCCGGCGCCTGCACCAGATAAGGCGTGTAGGCCTCTTCGTAGCCGTGCTCGCTGGTGTGCAGGTTGAGCATAAATTGCGCCAGGGCGCGATGCAGGCGAGCGATAGGCCCACGCAGCAGGGAGAAACGGGCGCCGGACAGCTTGGCGGCGGTCTCGAAATCCAGCCAGCCGTGCTGCTCACCGAGGCTGACGTGATCCTGGATGGCGAAGTCAAAGGCCTTGGGCGTGCCCCAGCGGCGTACTTCGACGTTGCCTTCCTCATCGTCGCCCACCGGCACGGACTCGTGCGGCAGGTTGGGAATGTTCAACAGCAGGCTGTCCAGTTCGAGCTGAATGGCGTCCAGCTCGCGCTTGCCCTCTTCCAGCTCGCTGCCCATGCGATCGACATCGGCCAGCAGCGGCGCTATGTCTTCACCGCGCTGCTTGGCCTGGCCGATAGCCTTGGAGCGGCTGTTGCGCTCGGCCTGCAGTTGTTCGGTACGGGTTTGCACGTTCTTGCGCTGGGCTTCGAGGGCTTCGAAACGCGCTACATCCAGCTGAAAACCACGGCTAGCGAGACGCTCAGCCACTTCGTGGAGTTGGCTGCGTACCAGTTTGGAGTCGAGCATGTTCAGGTCTCAATGCATGTACAAAAGATTGCATGGCCGCAGCCATGTCGCGCGATGCCGCGCAGTTTAAGGCTTAAGGCCCGTGCAGCGCCAATCCACAAGCTGGCGGCGGCGCACTCAGTGGCACAACCGCGCCAGGGTCAGGCCCAGCCAGGCGGCCAATAGCCCGCCCAGTACACTGCATAGCAGATAAGCCATAGCCTCGGCCGCGCGACCATGCTCCAGCAAGTTGAGCATTTCCAGGCTGAAGGAGGAAAAAGTGGTCAACCCACCGAGCAAACCAACAGTCAAGCCGGTGCGCAGCTCCAGGGGCAGATCGGTGCGTAACAGAAACAGCCCCGACAACAAGCCAATCAGCAGGCAACCCACTAGATTTATCGCGAAGGTTGCCAGGTAGTAATGCCGCGGCCAGTGCGCCACCACCCAGCTGGTGGCGAAAAAGCGCATCAAGCAGCCCACTGCACCGCCGCCGGCAACCGCCAAGGCCACACGGATCATGGTTTCCTCCGCTGTTTCGGGCTGGTTCTGTCCTGGTTTTTCAGGTGCTGCAGCTTGTCGCGAATCTTCAGTTCCAGGCCGCGCGGCACCGGCTGGTAATACTCGCGCGGCTCTAAGGCCTCGGGAAAGTAGTCTTCCCCCGCCGCATAGGCATCCGGCTCGTCGTGGGCGTAGCGGTATTCATCGCCATAGCCCAGCTCTTTCATCAACTTGGTCGGCGCGTTGCGCAGGTGCAGCGGCACTTCCAGGGAACCGTGCTCGGCGGCGTCGCGCATGGCCGCCTTAAAGGCGTAGTACACCGCGTTGCTCTTCGGCGCGCAGGCGAGATAGACAATCGCCTGGGCCACCGCCAACTCGCCTTCCGGGCTGCCCAGGCGCTCCTGCACATCCCAGGCATTCAGGCACAGGGTCAGCGCGCGCGGATCGGCATTGCCGATATCCTCGCTGGCCATGCGCACCACGCGGCGGGCGATATAGAGCGGGTCGCAGCCGCCATCGAGCATGCGCGCGAACCAATAGAGCGCACCATCCGGACTGGAGCCACGCACCGACTTGTGCAGCGCGGAAATCTGGTCGTAAAAGGCCTCGCCGCCCTTGTCGAAGCGCCGGCGACTGTCGCCGAGCAGGTCCAGCAGCAATTCGGTGCTGATGGCGCCGCCGTCCTCGGCCAAATCCGCGGCATTCTCGAGAAAGTTGAGCAAGCGCCGACCATCGCCATCGGCGGCGCTCAGCAGGATCTTGAAGCTTTCTTCCGGCAGGCTGAGCTGGCGCTCGCCCAAGCCTTTGGGATCTGTCAGGGCGCGCGCGACCAACTTGCGCAGCGCCGCCTCGTCCAGGCTCTTCAGCACATAGACGCGGGCGCGCGAGAGCAAGGCGTTGTTCAGTTCGAACGAGGGGTTTTCCGTGGTGGCGCCGATAAAGATCAGCGTGCCGTCTTCCACGTAGGGCAGAAAGGCATCCTGCTGGGACTTGTTGAAACGGTGTACTTCATCGACGAACAGAATGGTCTGGCGGCCATATTGGGCAGCATGCTGTTGGGCTATTTCCACCGCCTGGCGGATTTCCTTGACCCCGGAAAGCACCGCGGAAATCGTCTCGAAGTGCGCATCGGACACCTGTGCCAGCAACCGCGCCAATGTGGTCTTACCCACGCCAGGCGGGCCCCAGAAGATCATCGAATGCAGCGCGCCCTGTTCCAGGGCCTCACGCAGCGGCTTGCCGCGCGCCAGCAAGTGCTCCTGGCCGACGTACTCATCCAAGCTGGCCGCACGTAAACGGGCAGCCAGGGGTTGGGCAACAGGAGCCTTACGAAACAGATCCATGACGGGGCTAGGGCCTCTTACTCTTGAGCTCTTTATTCCTGAATCACGTCCGCACCTGGCGGGATCTCGAAAGTGAACAACCCGTCATCCAGCTTTTCGTTCATCTGCACATTGAGGAACAGGATATTGGTGCGCTGACCGATGCTGTCGATCAGCTGCATGTCATTCAGCACCTTGTTGCGAAACGACAGGCGCAAGCTGTCGAACAGGCTGTCTTTCGACTTGGGCTTGAGAATGAAGTCGACCACATTGCCGCCTTCGGTGTAGGTGATGGCGAAGTTCTCGCGAATTTTCGATACATCACCGGACAACAGCAAGGCCGGGGTATGGGTCAGGCGCTGATCCAGGGTCTGGATGGTGACCTGCTCGAGGTCGGGGTCATACAGCCAGACTTTCTCGCCATTGGAGACCAAGAGCTGCTCCATCGGCTCATCGGTGTGCCAATTGAACAAGCCGGGGCGCTTGAGGGACAGTTGCCCGGCGGTTTCCTGCAACTGGGTGCCGCTGCCATCCAGGGTCAGCTGGGAAAAACGCGCGGTGATGGTCTGCGCCTGGTTCAGCAACTCGGTCAGGCGCTGCACCGCCACTTCATCGTCGGCCATCGCGGCGACGCTGGAAAAACTCAAAACTGTCAGCAACAACATGCGAATCAGGCGCATGGGACTCCTTATGGATGGGGCTAAAGCGTTAATCGCGAATCGGGCTAGGTGCTATGACCTCACGGGAGCCGTTGGTGTTCATCGAGGTCACCACGCCGGCCATCTCCATGGCTTCGATCATTCGCGCGGCGCGGTTGTAGCCGATCTTCAGCTTGCGCTGTACCGCGGAAATAGACGCACGGCGGCTTTCCAGCACGAAATTGACCGCCTCATCGTAGAGTGGATCTGCTTCGCTGCCTTCGCCGCCACCTTCGCCGCTACTGCCGTCGAAACCGCTGCCGGCCTCTTCGACGCCGGCCAGGATGTCTTCGATGTAATCGGGGCTGCCACGTTGCTTCCAGGCCTCGACCACGCGGTGCACTTCCTCATCGGAAACGAAAGCGCCGTGTACGCGGATCGGCAGGCCGGTGCCCGGCGGCATATAGAGCATGTCGCCGTGGCCGAGCAGCTGTTCGGCGCCGCCCTGATCGAGGATGGTGCGCGAGTCGATCTTGCTCGATACCTGGAAGGCCATGCGGGTCGGGATGTTGGCCTTGATCAGGCCGGTGATCACATCCACCGACGGCCGCTGGGTCGCCAGAATCAGGTGAATCCCCGCGGCCCGGGCCTTCTGGGCGATACGAGCGATCAGCTCTTCGACCTTCTTGCCGACAATCATCATCATGTCGGCGAATTCGTCGACCACCACCACTATGGTCGGCAGGGTTTTCAGCAGCGGCGCCTCATCGTGCATGCTTTCGCGTTTGTACAGCGGGTCGGCCAGCGGCTCGCCGGCTTCCTCGGCATCCTTGACCTTGCGGTTGAAGCCGGCCAGGTTGCGCACGCCCATCTTCGACATCAGCTTGTAGCGCCGCTCCATCTCGGCGACCGACCAGCGCAGGGCGTTGGCGGCCTCCTTCATATCGGTCACCACCGGACACAGCAGGTGCGGAATGCCTTCGTAGATCGACAGTTCGAGCATTTTCGGGTCGATCATGATCAAGCGCGCCTCTTCCGGCGTGGACTTGAACAGGATCGACAGAATCATCGCGTTGACCCCCACCGACTTACCGGAGCCAGTGGTACCAGCCACCAACAGGTGCGGCATGCGCGCCAGGTCGGTAATCACCGGCTTGCCGCCGATGTCGTGGCCCAGGGCCAGGGTTACCGGCGACTTGGCCTCATCGTACTCGGGGGACGACAGCACCTCGGAGAAGCGCACTATCTGCCGGTCTTCGTTGGGAATCTCGATACCCACAGTGGTCTTGCCCGGAATCACTTCCACCACCCGCACGCTGATCACCGCCAACGAGCGCGCCAAATCCTTGGCCAGGTTGGAGATACGGCTGACCTTCACCCCGGCCGCCGGCTGAATCTCGAAACGGGTAATTACCGGGCCCGGGTGCACGGACTCGACTATGACTTCGACGCCAAACTCCTTGAGTTTGATCTCCAGCAGCCGCGACATGGCTTCCAGGGACTCAGGCGAGTACTTCTTCTGGACCTTTTCCGCCACATCGAGAATCGAAATAGGCGGCAGGCTGCCGGCCAGGGCGCTGTCTTCGAACAGGGTAACCTGCTTCTCCTTGAGCACCCGCTTGCTCGGCTCGGGCGCTTTCGGCACGGCCGGCGGCGTGATGACCGGCGCCGGACGATTGGCGCGCTCGCTCATATGCTTGCTCAGCGCTTCTTCGCGCTCGATCAGGCGTTCTTTGACTTTGGCCTGCTCGCGGCGGTCGAGGACTATAGGTGCGGACACCTCGGTGACGCGCTCATCGACCTCACGCAGCTGCGCAACCAGCTGCTTGCGCTCAACCCGGGCATTCCACCAGCGATTGCTAAGACTCTGGATCAGCTCGAACAGGTCCAGGGTGATCTTGCCGGTCAGGTCCATCACCTTGAACCAGGAAAGATCGGTGAATACCGTCAAACCGAAGAGAAACAGGGCGATAAACAGCAAGGTGCTGCCCTGCACGTTCAACGCATTGACGGCCAGCTGGCCGAGACTCTCGCCCAGTGCGCCACCGGCAGACGCCGGCATGCTGGAACTGGCATGGAAATGGATATTCGCCAGGGTGGCGCCGGATAGCACCAGAAACACCAGACCGATCAGGCGCCAGGAGAACAGCCAGCCACTCCACTGCCACGGCTGATGGCGGGCGCGGAACACCTGAAGCGTCTTGACCCCCAGCAGTAGCGGGAACAGATAGGCGAAATAGCCCAAGGCCATAAACAGGATGTCGGCGAACCAGGCACCGGCGCGCCCGGCGGCATTCTGCACCTGCTCGACATTGCTGGTATGGGTCCAGCCGGGATCGGCCGCGTCATACGTCAGCAGGGCCATCCACAGGTAAAGGCAGAGAGCCCCCAGACCTATCAGCGCCCCTTCCTTGAGTCGGTAAGGCAATTGCTGACGCCAGATGGGGGCTTGCGCGGTTGGGCTAGAGTTCTTCAAAACGCATCTGTTCCTGCGCCAAGGGCGCCGAATAATTGGTTAACGGCAGAATATGCGGCGATTGTACGGCTTTAGCCGCTGCGCGCCAGGTCAACGAGCAAGCGCACAGAGGCTGCGGCGCTCGACTCCCGCTCATCCCCTGCTTCGGTGTAGCATATCCGCCAACATCTTCCGTGCGGCTCAATTGGAGCATGCATTCTCTTTTGTGACAAAGGCTTATGAGGTGTTTTTATGAGCGAAGTCAAGCATTCACGCCTGATCATCCTGGGCTCCGGCCCTGCCGGTTATAGCGCCGCGGTCTATGCCGCCCGCGCCAATCTCAAGCCCCTGATGATCACCGGCATCCAGCCCGGCGGCCAGCTCACCACCACCATCGAGGTGGACAACTGGCCAGGTGATATCGAAGGCCTGACCGGCCCGGTGCTGATGGATCGCATGCAGAAGCACGCCGAACGCTTCGACACCGAGATCGTCTACGACCATATCCATACCGCCGAGTTGCAGCAGCGCCCCTTTATCCTCAAGGGCGACAGCGGCACCTATAGCTGCGACGCCTTGATTATCGCCACAGGCGCCTCCGCCCAGTACCTGGGCCTGCCCTCGGAAGAAGCCTTTGCCGGCAAGGGCGTATCGGCCTGCGCCACCTGCGACGGCTTTTTCTATCGCAATCAGGTGGTCGCCGTGATAGGTGGCGGCAACACCGCCGTTGAAGAAGCTCTGTATCTGTCCAATATCGCCAAGGAAGTGCATCTGGTTCACCGCCGCGACAAGCTGCGCTCGGAGAAAATCCTGCAGGACAAGCTGTTTGAAAAAGCCGCCAACGGCAATATCCGCCTGCACTGGAACCAGAGCCTGGACGAAGTACTGGGCGATGCCAGCGGAGTAACCGGTGCGCGCCTGAAAGACACGCAGACGGGCGCGACCAAGGACCTGCCGCTGACCGGCGTGTTTATCGCTATCGGCCATAAACCCAATACCGACCTGTTCCAGGGCCAGCTGGAAATGCGCGATGGTTATCTGCTGATCAAAGGCGGCAGCGAAGGCAATGCCACCGCGACCAGCATCGAGGGCGTATTCGCCGCCGGCGACGTCGCCGACCATGTCTACCGCCAGGCCATCACCTCGGCAGGCGCGGGCTGCATGGCCGCCTTGGATGTCGAGAAGTTCCTCGACATCGGCCACTGAGCCCGGCAGGTGGGCGTCTAGCGCCCACCTCTGCTCCACCCTCTCGGTCCTAACCCAGCATGCTGACCTGGCTACAGCGCGATTCCCTGGACTTCCCCCCTCTCGACAAAGCTCTGCGCGAGCCCAACGGCCTGCTCGCAGCCGGCGGTGACCTGAGCGCCGAACGCTTGATCCAGGCCTACCGCCACGGCTGCTTCCCCTGGTTTCAGGATGGCCAGCCGATCCTCTGGTGGTCACCAGACCCGCGCACCGTGCTGTTACCCGACGAACTGCATATCTCCCGCAGCCTGAGCAAAGTGCTGCGCCAAGGGCGCTACCGAGTGACCTTCGACCAGGCCTTCGCTGCTGTCATCCAGGCCTGCGCCGAACCGCGCAGCTACGCCGCGGACACCTGGATCACCACGCCGATGCAGACCGCCTATCTGGAGCTGCATAGACGCGGCATCGCCCACTCGATCGAGGTCTGGCACGAGGGGAAATTGGTTGGCGGGCTCTATGGACTGGCCATGGGCCAAGTGTTTTTCGGCGAATCGATGTTCAGCCGCGCCGACAACGCCTCCAAAGTGGGTTTCGTCACCCTGGTGCAGCACTTGCAAGCCTGGGGCTTCGTGCTGATCGACTGCCAGATGCCGACCCAACACCTGCACAGCTTTGGCGCCCGGGCCATTGCTCGCGAACAGTTCGCCACCTTCCTGAGCCGTCATCTGGATCAAGCCAACCATGCTGATTGGCTTGCCTAGGCGAGTTTGCTGGCCTGGCATACACTTGATTGAAGACTGATCCCGAGAGTCGATCATGACCGAGCTGGCCCGCCTGAAGTTTTATGCCACTCAACCCCATCCTTGCAGCTATCTGCCTGAGGAACAGGCCACCACCCTGTTCCTCGACCCCAGCCAGCCGATGGATGCGCAGGTGTACGCCGAGCTTTCGGAAATGGGTTTCCGTCGCAGCGGCGAACACCTTTATCGCCCGCACTGCCAACGCTGCACCGCCTGCGTGCCGGCCCGCATCCCGGCCGCGCAATTCAGCCCCAATCGCCAACAACGACGGATTATCAAGCGCAACCTGGATATCCAGGTACGCCCGGTCCGCCCGGCATTTACCGAAGAGTATTACGCGCTCTACGTGCGTTATATCGAGCAACGCCACGCCGATGGCGACATGTACCCGCCCAGCCGCGAGCAATTCTCGACCTTTCTCGTGCGCGACCTGGTTTTTTCACGCTTTTATGAGTTCCGCCAAGACGGACGCTTACTGGCCATAGCCGTCACCGACGTGCTGCCCAATGGCCTTTCGGCGGTCTACACCTTCTACGACCCCAACGAAGAAAGGCGCAGCCTCGGCCGTTTCGCCATTCTCTGGCAAATCGCCGAAGCCGCACGCTTGGGCCTGCATGCCGTCTATCTCGGCTACTGGATCAAGAACTGCCGCAAGATGAGTTACAAGACCCAATACCGGCCGATTGAGCTCTTCGTGAATCAGCGCTGGGTCAGCCTTGACTGAAGCCCTTGGCGCAAACCCCAATTTTCGGGCACAATGCACGCCGCTTTTGCCTGGCGCCAGTTGCACCGGGCCATTCATTGGATACCGAGGGCTTTACTGCATGTCGAAAGAAGACAGCTTCGAAATGGAAGGCACTGTCGTCGACACCCTGCCCAACACCATGTTCCGTGTGGAGTTGGAAAATGGGCACGTCGTTACCGCGCACATCTCCGGAAAGATGCGCAAAAACTACATCCGCATTCTGACTGGCGATAAGGTTCGCGTTGAACTTACGCCTTATGACTTGAGCAAGGGTCGCATCACTTACCGCGCCCGTTAACAGGCTACGGAGAACCCCGCTCTCTGATACCTGTCATGCCAAGCACCAGTAAAAACGCCCGGCATTGCCGGGCGTTTTTGTCGGTGCGGTAAAACTACGGCAAGAAAAGCTAGGCCATTTCCGCAGTGGTTTCGTACTCGAAGCTCGGCTCGCCATTGTCGATATCGATATGCACCACGCCGCCATGCTCGGACAATTCGCCAAACAGAATCTCTTCCGCCAGCGGACGCTTGATCTTGTCCTGAATCAAGCGCGCCATCGGCCGAGCCCCCATCTGCACGTCGTAGCCCTTTTCCGCCAGCCAGCTGCGCGCCGCATCACTGACCTCAAGCATGACGCGCTTGTCCTCAAGTTGCGCCTGCAACTCGGTGAGGAACTTGTCGACGATGCTTTTGATCACTTCGTGACTCAGGCGACCAAACTGGATGATGGTGTCCAGGCGGTTGCGGAACTCCGGCGAGAAGCTCTTCTTGATCACTTCCATGGCATCGGATGAGTGGTCCTGATGAGTGAAGCCGATAGAGGCCCGCGCAGCAGTTTCCGCACCGGCGTTGGTGGTCATGATCACAATCACATTGCGGAAGTCCGCCTTGCGCCCGTTGTTATCGGTCAGGGCACCGTGGTCCATCACCTGCAACAGCAGGTTGAAGACTTCCGGATGGGCCTTCTCGATTTCATCGAGCAGCAACACGCAATGCGGCGTCTTGGTGATGGCTTCAGTCAGCAGACCGCCCTGATCGAAACCGACATAGCCTGGAGGCGCCCCGATCAAGCGCGAGACGGTATGGCGCTCCATATATTCGGACATGTCGAAGCGCACCAATTCCACGCCCAGCGCTTTGGCCAACTGCCGCGCCGCCTCGGTTTTGCCCACCCCGGTGGGGCCGGCAAACAGGAAGGAGCCCACCGGCTTGTCGGGTGCCTTGAGGCCGGCCCGCGACAACTTGATGGCAGTCGACAGCGAGTCGATCGCCGCATCCTGACCAAATATCGTGAGCTTCAGGTCGCGCTCGAGGTTGCGCAGCAGCTCTTTATCCGAACTGCTGACATGCTTAGGCGGAATTCGGGCGATTTTCGCCACTATGTCCTCGACCTGAGCCACATCGATACGAGCCAAGCGTTTTTCCACCGGCTGCAGACGCTGGTAGGCACCCGCCTCATCGATTACATCGATGGCCTTGTCCGGCATATGCCTGTCGTTGATATAGCGCGAGGCCAACTCGGCCGCCGCGCGCAGCGCCTCATCGCTGTACTCGATGCTGTGATGCTGTTCAAAGCGCCCCTTCAGGCCGCGCAGGATGCCAATGGTGTCCTCGATCGAGGGTTCCACCACATCGACTTTCTGGAAGCGCCGCGCCAAGGCGCGATCCTTCTCGAAAATGCCGCGAAACTCCTGGAAGGTGGTAGAGCCGATGCAACGAATCTCACCCGACGACAGCATCGGCTTGAGCAAGTTGGAGGCATCCATCACCCCGCCGGAAGCGGCACCGGCGCCGATAATGGTGTGAATTTCGTCAATAAACAGAATGGCATGAGGCCGCCTGCGCAGCTCGTTGAGCAACGCCTTGAGGCGTTTCTCGAAGTCGCCGCGGTACTTGGTACCCGCCAGCAGTGCCCCCAGATCCAGCGAATAGACCACGCTAGTGGCCAGCAGATCCGGCACCTGATTATCCACAATGCGCTTGGCCAGGCCTTCGGCAATAGCGGTCTTACCGACGCCGGCCTCGCCGACCAACAACGGATTGTTCTTGCGCCGCCGTGCGAGAATCTGCGCGACCCGTTCGACTTCCAACTCACGACCTACCAGTGGGTCGATACGCCCCTGACGAGCCAGGTCGTTGAGGTTACTGGCATAGGCATCCAGCGGATTGCTGGAACTGGAGGACTCACCGCCCTCGTCATCCTGCATTTCCTGCTCGGTTTCCGAGTGGCCACCATGCCCCGGCACCTTGGAGATGCCGTGAGCAATGAAGTTGACCACGTCGATGCGCGCGACACTCTGCTGCTTGAGCAGAAATACGGCCTGGCTTTCCTGCTCACTGAATATGGCCACCAGCACGTTGGCGCCAGTGACTTCGCGCTTGCCAGAGCTTTGCACGTGGAATACCGCACGCTGCAGTACCCGCTGAAAACCCAAGGTTGGCTGAGTTTCGCGCTCTTCATCGTGCTGTGGAATCAATGGCGTGGTTGAGTCGATAAACTCCTGCAGATCGTGCCGCAGCTTATCGAGGTTGGCACCGCAGGCGCGCAATACGCTAGCAGCAGCCTCATTATCCAGTAGCGCCAGCAGGAGGTGCTCAACCGTCATAAATTCATGACGCTTGGTGCGAGCCTCCTTGAAGGCCAGATTGAGGGTGACTTCGAGCTCTCGATTTAACATGGCTTCACCTCATGCCCAAGCGGCCGGCGTTAACCGTCCTTCTCTATTTCACAGAGTAGCGGATGCTGGCTCTCTCTCGCATATTGATTCACCTGCATAGCCTTGGTTTCAGCAATATCGCGGGTAAACACTCCACACACTGCCCGCCCCTCTGTATGGACGGCCAGCATGATCTTGGTCGCCAGCTCTCGATTCAGATTGAAAAACACCTCGAGCACCTCGACCACAAAATCCATGGGCGTGTAGTCATCATTAAATAAGACCACCTTATACATAGGAGGCGCCTGCAGTGCCGGCTTGGATTCCTGAACGGCTAGACCGAAGGAATCGTCCTCATGCTCTGCGGGGCGATCCTGATTAAATGTTAGTCGAATCTGGCTACTTGCATGCATGGTGAATAGGGTTCGTTGGTGGGCGAATAGGAGATGCTAGACAGAGTTTGAACGGCTTCTCAGCCAGTTGCAGCATTGCCTTGACTATCGACAAAACAGTGTTACAAACAATAAATACCCTGTCATGGGTGTAAGGGGTTCCCCTCACTGGCCTCGGGCCGGGAATGAGTGGAACTGAAGTGGATGATACTCCAGTGATGGAGTCCTTTGCAGAGGGATATCAGCATGGTTAGCGGTAAGGTCAAGTGGTTCAACAACGCCAAAGGCTACGGATTTATTCTGGCCGACGGTCGAGATGAGGACCTGTTCGCCCACTACTCGGCGATCCAGATGGACGGCTATAAAACGCTGAAAGCCGGTCAGCCAGTAAGCTTCGATATTATTCAAGGTCCTAAAGGACTCCACGCCGTGAATATCTGCGCGGTTAGCGCCACCAGCGACACCCCGACTGCGAGCAAGCAGCCACAAGGCACGACGGTTGAAGTCTGACTATCCGGGCAATTAATCGCCCACAAAAAAGGCCGGTCAATTGACCGGCCTTTCTTTTAGCGCTGCTCAGCTCACATGTGAGAGATCAGAGCATCGCCAAACGCCGAGCAAGACAGCAGCTTGGCGCCGTCCATCAGACGCTCGAAGTCATAGGTCACTGTCTTGGCCGAGATTGCGCCGTTGGTGCCTTTGATAATCAAGTCAGCCGCTTCGGTCCAACCCATGTGGCGCAGCATCATTTCCGCGGAGAGGATCAGCGAACCTGGGTTCACTTGGTCCTTGCCGGCGTACTTAGGCGCGGTGCCGTGGGTGGCTTCGAACATGGCAACGGTGTCGGACAGGTTGGCGCCCGGAGCGATACCGATACCACCCACCTCGGCCGCCAGGGCGTCGGACAGGTAGTCACCGTTGAGGTTCAGGGTGGCGATCACATCGTATTCGGCCGGACGCAGCAGGATTTGCTGCAGCATGGCGTCGGCGATGGCGTCTTTAACGATGACGTTCTTGCCGGTTTTCGGGTTCTTGAACTGCATCCAAGGACCGCCATCGAGCAGGGTGGCGCCGAACTCTTCAGCGGCAATCTCGTAGGCCCACTCTTTGAAGGCACCTTCGGTGAACTTCATGATGTTGCCTTTGTGCACTATGGTCAGCGAGTCGCGGTCGTTATCGACGACGTACTGCAGTGCCTTGCGCGCCAGGCGCTTGGTGCCTTCTTTGGATACCGGCTTGACGCCGATACCGCAATCCTGGTCGAAACGGATCTTGGTGACACCCATTTCTTCTTTGAGGAACTTGATGACCTTGTTGGCTTCAGGCGAACCGGCTTTCCACTCGATACCGGCATAAATATCTTCGGAATTCTCACGGAAGATAGTCATGTCGACGTCGCCCGGCTTCTTCACCGGGCTCGGCACGCCTTCGAACCAACGCACCGGGCGCAGGCAGACGTACAGGTCCAGTTGCTGGCGCAGGGCTACGTTGAGGGAGCGAATGCCACCACCGACCGGAGTGGTCAGCGGGCCTTTGATGGAAACGACGTAGTCTTTGACCGCGTCCAGAGTTTCCTGAGGCAACCAGGTGTCCTGGTCATAAACCTGAGTAGCTTTTTCGCCAGCGTAAACTTCCATCCAGGAGATCTTGCGCTCGCCGCCGTAGGCTTTCTTAACAGCAGCATCAACGACCTTGATCATGACCGGACTGATATCGACACCGATACCGTCACCTTCAATAAAAGGGATGATCGGGTTATTCGGTACGTTCAGGGATGTATCGGCATTAACGGTGATTTTGTCACCGGTTGCTGGCACCTGGATCTTTTGGTATCCCATGCTGGACTCCGTTGCTTTCGTGGTCTGACATTCAGCCGCGCAGATGGCACGCTGAATAGATCTTTTTTGGGTATCGGAAAGGCGACCTATTTTTGTAGTTTTTCTACAGAAAGTCACGCACTTTATCGACTGGAAGCAATGCTTACCCGCACTCTTGCCCGCATCTAGACAGTCACCGAGGACATCTTGTAGTCAAACTACAAGCACGCTACAAAGCGCTCCAAGTAAGCCGATTTCATCCTAGCAGCTCAATGATTAATTGCCCCGACTATCACCACAAGCTAAGACTGCGGTCATGCTTTGGCGCCTATTTAAGGATCCCCCATGCGTTTTACTCCCCATGTAACAGTCGCCACCGTAATCGAAGACCAGGGCCGGTTTCTCCTGGTCGAGGAAATGGCCGATGGCCGCGCCGTATTTAATCAGCCTGCCGGCCACTTGGAAGCCGACGAAAGTCTGATACAGGCTGCCGTGCGCGAAACGCTCGAGGAAACCGGTTGGGATGTCGAGCTGACAGGAGTCACCGGCATCTACCTGTATACCGCGCCCAGCAATGGCATCACCTACCAGCGCGTGTGCTTTGCCGCCAAGGCCCTACAGCAACGCCCCGCGCATCCGCTGGATGAGGGCATCATCGGCCCGCGCTGGCTAACCCGCGAGGAATTGGCCGCCCAACCGCAGCGCTGGCGCAGCGAGCTGGTACTGCGTTGCATCGATGACTATTTAAGTGGCATGAGCGCGCCCCTGAGCCTGATCCGCGATTAACAGCCAGCGGCATCGGCCTGTTAGAATCGCGTTCTCTTCACACCTGTGCCCAGTATCCTCATGCAAGAACCAACTGCTAAGCGCGTCATAGTCGGCATGTCCGGCGGCGTCGACTCCTCCGTTTCCGCCCTGCTGTTGCTCGAACAGGGTTATCGGGTCGAAGGCCTGTTTATGAAGAACTGGGACGAAGACGACGGCACCGAATACTGCACCGCCATGGACGATCTGGCCGACGCCCAGGCCGTGTGCGACAAAATCGGCATCAAGCTGCACACCGCCAACTTCGCCGCCGAGTACTGGGACAACGTGTTCGAGCACTTCCTGGCCGAGTACAAGGCCGGTCGCACGCCAAACCCGGACATCCTGTGCAACCGCGAGATCAAGTTCAAAGCCTTCCTCGACTACGCCCTGATGCTCGGCGCCGACCTGATTGCCACTGGCCACTATGTGCGCCGCCGTGATAGCGACGGCCGTACCGAACTGCTCAAGGGTCTGGACCCGAACAAGGACCAGAGCTACTTCCTGCATGCGGTCGGCGGCGAGCAGATCGCCAAGACCCTGTTCCCGGTTGGCGAGCTGGAAAAACCGGCGGTCCGCGCCATCGCCGAGAAATACGACCTGGCCACCGCCAAGAAGAAAGACTCCACCGGTATCTGCTTTATCGGCGAGCGGCGCTTCAGCGATTTCCTCAAGCAGTACCTCCCGGCTCAACCCGGCGATATCGAAACCACCGAGGGCGAAGTCATCGGCCGCCACCACGGCTTGATGTACCACACCATCGGCCAGCGCCAGGGCCTGGGCATCGGCGGCTTGAAAGATGCCAGCGACGAGCCTTGGTACGTGCTGCAAAAAGACCTGGAGCGCAACGTGCTGGTGGTCGGCCAAGGCAATGAACACCCCTGGTTGTTTTCCCGTGCCCTGCTTGCCTCGGAAATTTACTGGGTCAACCCCGTCGACCTGAGCGGCCCACGCCAGCTGGCCGCCAAGGTCCGTTACCGCCAAGGCGATCAAGCCTGCACCCTGGAGCAGACCGCCAGTGGCTACCGCGCGACCTTCGCCATGCCGCAACGCGCGGTGACTCCGGGTCAGTCGGTGGTGTTCTATGACGGCGAGGTGTGCCTCGGCGGCGGCGTGATCGAAACCGCCGAACCTTGGAGCAGCAAGGACCCGCGCCCATGAGCCCGATTCAAGAGCAACTGGTCGCCCTGGGCGCGGTCTTCGAAGCGGCGGTGCTGGTCGACAAACTGGCCCGCACCGGCCAAGTGGCCGAGCCTGCCGTGGCCTGCATGATTAACAGCCTGCTGGTACGCGACCCACAAAACACCCTCGAGGTGTACGGCGGCAACGACCTCAACCTGCGCGACGGCTACCGCGGCCTGGTCAGCGCCCTGGAGCGCGACCCGACCAGCCTGCAGCGCGACCCGCTGCGTTATACCTTGGCGCTGCTGTCCCTGGAGCGCCAGCTGAACAAACGCGACGACATGCTGCAAGTGATGGGCAGCCGCCTCGACCAGGTCCAACAGCAGGTCGAGCACTTCGGCCCCACCCATGACAACGTCATCGCCAATTGCGGCAGCCTGTATCAGGACACCATCAGCACCTTCCGTCAGCGTATCCAGGTACAAGGCGACGCACGCCATCTGCAGCAAGCCAACAATGCCGCGAAGATTCGCGCCCTGCTGCTCGCCGGTATCCGCTCGGCACGTTTGTGGCGACAACTGGGCGGCCATCGCTGGCAGCTGGTGTTCAGCCGCAGCAAGCTGCTCAAGGAACTCTACCCGCTGCTGCGTGGCTGACCAGTGAACACACGCCAGACGAAACCTCTACAGGGCGCCGCACTGCTGGCGCTGTCGGCGCTGCTGTTCGCCCTGATGGGCGTCGGCATTCGCGAGGTGTCCAGCAGCGTCAACAACGAGTCGGTGGTGTTCTTCCGCAACCTGGTGGGCGTGTTGTTCTTTTTACCGCTGATCGCGCTCAAGGGTTTGCGCCCGCTTAAAACGACCCGACTCAAATCCCATCTGTGGCGCACCACCTATGGCCTGGCGGCGATGTACTGCTTCTTCTATGCCATCGCCCACCTGCCCCTGGCCGACGCCATGCTGTTCACCTACTCGGCTCCGGTGTTTACGCCCGTCATCGCCTGGTGGTGGCTGAAAGAGCCCTTAAGCAAGCGCATGCTGATCACCACCGGTATCGGCTTGGTTGGCGTGCTACTGGTGGCCAAACCTTCTGCCGCCCTGCTCGACAGCCAGGCGCTGATCGGCATGGCGGCGAGCATTCTGGCCGCCTTCGCCTTCGTCTCGATTCGCGAGATGAGCGATACCGAGCCGGCCTTTCGCATCGTCTTCTACTTCTCGCTGTTCAGCATGTTGATCTCTGCGATACCCCTGGCCTGGGCCTGGCAGCCGATGGAGCACAGCGAACTCAAGCTGCTGCTGGTCATCGGCCTGCTGGCCACAGCCAGCCAGATCATCATGTCCAAGGCCTACGGCCTGGCCCCGCCGGGTTTGATCGGGCCCTTCGCCTACCTGGCGATTGTCTTCGCGGGCCTGATCGCCTGGCTGCGCTGGGGCGAAACCCCGGACCTGACTTCATCGATTGGCGCGGCGCTGATTTTCACCGCCAGCCTGCTGTCGATCGCGCGCCGCCGCTAAACGGCTGTAGGCAATCGCGGCCAGGCGCTCGATTTCATGTACAATACGCGCCCTTTTCAATGCCCGATTGTCCGAGAACGCCTCCCATGCAGCTCTCCTCGCTCACCGCGGTTTCCCCTGTCGATGGCCGCTATGCCGGCAAAACCAGCGCCCTGCGCTCGATTTTCAGCGAATACGGCCTGATCCGTTGCCGCGTCCTGGTTGAAGTGCGCTGGCTGCAGCGCCTGGCCGCTCACGAAGGCGTCACTGAAGTCGCGCCCTTCTCCGCCGAAGCCCAGACCATCCTCAACGAGCTGGCGGAGAATTTCGCCATCGAGCACGCCGAGCGCGTCAAAGAGATCGAGCGCACCACCAACCACGACGTCAAAGCCGTGGAGTACCTGCTCAAGGAACAAGCGGCCAAGCTGCCTGAGCTGGACAAGGTCAGTGAATTTATCCACTTCGCCTGCACCAGCGAAGACATCAACAACCTGTCCCACGCCCTGATGCTGCGCGAAGGCCGTGACAACGTGCTGCTGCCGCTGATGCGCCAGACCGCCGAAGCCATCCGTGAGCTGGCGGTGAAATTCGCCGATGTGCCGATGCTGTCGCGCACCCACGGCCAGCCGGCTTCGCCCACCACCCTGGGCAAGGAACTGGCCAACGTGGTCTATCGCCTGGAGCGGCAGATCGCGCAAGTGGCGGCTGTACCGCTGCTGGGCAAGATCAACGGCGCGGTGGGCAACTACAACGCCCACCTGTCGGCCTACCCGCAGATCGACTGGGAAGCCAATGCCCGCGCTTTCATCGAGGGCGACCTGGGCCTGCAGTTCAACCCCTACACCACCCAGATCGAGCCGCACGACTATATCGCCGAGCTGTTCGACGCCATCGCCCGCTTCAACACCATCCTGATCGACTTCGATCGCGATATCTGGGGCTATATCTCCCTGGGTTACTTCAAGCAGCGCACCATCGCCGGCGAAATCGGCTCCTCGACCATGCCGCACAAGGTCAACCCGATCGACTTCGAGAATTCCGAAGGCAACCTGGGTATTGCCAACGCGCTGTTCCAGCACCTGGCCAGCAAGCTGCCGATCTCCCGCTGGCAGCGCGACCTGACCGACTCCACCGTGCTGCGCAACCTCGGCGTCGGCTTCGCCCACAGCGTCATCGCCTACGAAGCCAGCCTCAAGGGCATCGGCAAGCTGGAGCTGAACGAAGCGCGAATCGCCGCCGATCTGGACGCCTGCTGGGAAGTGCTGGCCGAGCCGATCCAAACCGTGATGCGCCGTTACGCCATCGAGAACCCCTACGAGAAGCTCAAGGAGCTGACCCGCGGCAAGGGCATCAGCCCGCAAGCGCTACAGAGCTTTATCGACGGTCTGGAGATGCCGGCCGCCGCCAAAGCCGAACTCAAGTTGCTGACCCCAGCCAACTACATCGGCAACGCAGTGGCCCAGGCCAAGCGTATCTAAGCGGCAATAGCCCTCTGACGCCCGGCTATGCCGGGCGTTTTCTTTTTCAGGCTTTTATTTATTTCAAGGGCTTACCCATGAATCCTGATATTCCACTGCAACTGCTGGGCGGCCTTACCGCGCGCGAGTTCCTGCGTGACTACTGGCAGAAGAAACCCCTGCTGGTGCGCCAGGCCATTCCCGGCTTCGAGAGCCCGATCTCGCCGGACGAACTGGCCGGCCTGGCCCTGGAAGAAGAAATCGAGTCGCGCCTGGTCATCGAGCAGGGCGAACGCCCCTGGGAGCTGCGCCGCGGCCCGTTCGCCGAGGACGCCTTCGCGGCACTGCCGGAGCGCGACTGGACCCTGCTGGTGCAGGCCGTCGACCAGTTCGTGCCGGAAGTGGCCGAGCTGCTGGAACAGTTCAAGTTCCTGCCCAAGTGGCGCATCGACGACGTGATGATCAGCTTCGCCGCACCTGGCGGCGGGGTGGGTCCGCACTTCGATAATTACGACGTGTTTCTGCTGCAGGGCTTCGGCAAGCGCCGCTGGCAAATCGGCCAGATGTGCAACTCCGACAGCCCGCTGCTGGAGCATGCGGATCTGAAGATCCTGGCTGAATTCGCTCAAACTGAAGAATGGGTTCTGGAGCCCGGCGACATGCTCTATCTGCCGCCGCTCCTGGCCCACTGTGGTACCGCTGAGGATGAATGTATGACTTACTCCGTAGGCTTCCGGGCGCCAAGCGCCGCCGAAGTCCTGACCCATTTCACCGACTTCCTGGGCCAATTCCTGCCCGACGAGGAGCGCTACAGCGACGCCGGCGCACAGCCGACCGACGACCCCACGCAGATCCAGCGCGACGCCCTGGAGCGCCTGAAAGCCCTGCTCAACGAACATATGAGCGATGAACGCCTGCTGATGACCTGGTTCGGCCAGTTTATGACCGAGCCGCGCTACCCCGAGCTGATCGCCGGCATCGAGATCGACGAAGACATGTTCCTCGGCAGCCTGGAAGACGGTGCCGTGCTGATCCGCAACCCCAGCGCGCGCCTGGCCTGGTCGGAAGTCGGCGCAGACCTGGTGCTGTTCGCCAGCGGCCAGAGCCGTTTGCTCTCGGCCAGCCTGCGCGAGCTGCTGAAGCTGATCTGCGCCGCCGACGCCCTGCATATCGACAACCTCGGCCCGTGGCTCGCCGCTGACGAAGGGCGTAACCTGTTGGTGGAACTGGTCAAACAAGGCAGCTTGGAGTTTGCTGATGAGTGAGATTCACGTCCGCCTGGCCGATTGGCAGAAGGACAACGCCGATCTGCGACGCATTCGCGAAACCGTGTTTATCGCCGAGCAAGCGGTGCCGCCTGAGCTCGAATGGGACGCGGAAGATACCGACGCCGTGCACTTTCTCGCCTGTGAAGGTGATTACTCCATAGGCACCGCGCGCTTGCTGCCCGACGGTCATATCGGCCGCGTCTCGGTGCTCAAGGACTGGCGCGGCCTCAACGTGGGGGTGGCACTGATCAAGGCGGTGATTGCCGAAGCGGAAAAGCGCGGACTGACGCAACAAATGCTCAGCGCTCAGGTGCATGCCAGCGCTTTCTATGAAAAGCTCGGCTTTGCCATCGTCAGCGGTGAATACCTGGACGCCGGCATCCCCCATGTGGATATGGTGCGTCATAGCGCCTAGAGGCTGACATGCACGACGACAACGCCCCGCCCGACCCGATCGAGAGCCTTGAGCCCATAGAGCTTCCCGCCATCGAGTTTGAGTCGCCGGGGCGTTTTACCGTGCATAACCCAGCCAGTTTGCCAAGCGACGGCCCGCGCGCCGAACCGGCACCCTTTATTCTCGGTACGCATCAGACACTGGAGCGTTTCAGTCAGCCCGATGAAGCCCGCGCCCATGCCCTCGCCCTGCTGCAACAAGCCCAGCACAGCCTGTGCATCTACAGCCATGACCTGGAACCCTGGCTGTATCACCACAGCAGCGTGCAGGAAGCCTGTACACGCTTTCTCCTGGCCAGCCCGAGAAACCAACTGCGCATCCTGCTCAGGGACGCCAGCCGGGCGGTAAAGGAAGGTCACCGCCTGCTCAGCCTCTCCCGCCGCCTGCCCTCCAACCTGCATATCCGCAAATTGCACCCGGACTACCCCAGCGAAGAACTGGCGTTTCTGCTTGCCGATGACCAGGGCCTGCTGTTGCTCCCTGAACTCGGCCAGTTCGCCGGTTATGCGCTGTATCAGGACCCCGCCCGCACCCGCCTGCGCCGCACCCAGTTCGACCAGGCCTGGGACACCAGCATCACCGACGCCGACCTACGGAGTTTTCTGTTATGAAAGTTCGTGCACTACTTAGCGCCGCCCTGCTCAGCTGCAGCCTGTCCCTCAGCGCGGCGACCGAGGTCCTGCCGCTCAGCTACCGCACCGCCGACGAGGTACTGAGCGTGGTGCAATCGGTATTGGGCAGCGAGGGCCGCGTCAGCGCTTATGGTAACCAGCTGATAGTCGATGCCTCCCCCGCCAAGATCGACGAAGTCCGTAGCCTGCTCATGCAACTGGATACAGCGCCGCGGCGCCTGCTGATCAGCGTCGACAGCAGCGAATCCAGCTACCAGACCGACCGCGGCTATAGCGCCGATGGCAGCTTCAGCACCGGCGATGCCGAGGTGCAGATCGGCCAGGGTGAAATCAACGGCCGCGACCAGGTGCGCATCATCCGCCGCAGCACCGACAGCCGGGGCGGCGGCACCCAACAGGTGCAGGCGACCGAAGGCTACCCGGCATTGATTCAAGTCGGCCAGAGCGTGCCGCTGACCAGCCAGGGCCTCGATCCCTATGGCCAGCCCTACAGCAACACCCAATACCGCAATGTCACCCGCGGTTTCTATGTCACCGCCAGCCTCAGCGGCGAACTGGTGCATATCAGCATCAGCAGCAACCGCGACCGCCTGAGCCAGTCACAGCCGGGCGCTATCGATGTGCAGAGCACCGACACCCGGGTCAGCGGTCGCCTCGGCGAGTGGATCAGCATCGGCGGCGTCAGCGAGCAGAGCCAGGCCGACCAGGGCGATTTCCTGCAGCAACGCTCGACCCAGGGCCGTGAAGATATGCAGCTACGGGTCAAGGTCGAAGTGGTGGATTGAGACCGGGCCAAAGCTGACTCACCGGTCGCTTTTTGGTTTATGTAGTAGTCATTGAAAAAGCACTACAAAATTATTGACGAACACTTTTGGCAGAGGCATCATGACCCCGCTCCCGCTAATCAGAGGTTCCGTTAAGGGCCTCCGAATCGCGCTCTAACTTACCGTCCGAGCCGATTTGCGTTGTAAAGCCCACAAGGCCGTCCGATGAGATTGCGACTGGAACGAAGTTGTCCTGAGGGACGGGGAAGCGTTTAGCAACAGCCCGCATAAAGCGCAGCAAGTTGAGTCGTCCAACGGCATCTTTGATCCGGTAAACGCCAAATGACCCGGTCATTTGCAGCAGCTGCAGCCAGCGAACTGTTGAGCTCGTCACCCTCCTCCCGGATCAATTCCGTCTCAAGTCGACTTCTCGGCGTTCTGCAGTGAGCTACAACAACCTCCAGCAACACAGGTGTTCAGCGGGGAAGTCGGTGCTCAACCAAACACATACTTTGAAGGATTGACCATGTCAGCTTATCAAAACGACATCAAAGCCGTTGCCGCAGTCAAAGAAGCCGCAGGCAGCAGCTGGAGCGCTATCAACCCTGAGTCCGTGGCTCGCATGCGCACCCAGAACCGCTTCAAGACCGGCCTGGAAATCGCTCAGTACACCGCCGACATCATGCGCAAAGACATGGCCGAGTACGATGCTGACTCCTCCGTATACACCCAGTCGCTGGGTTGCTGGCACGGCTTCATCGGTCAGCAGAAGCTGATTTCGATCAAGAAGCACCTGAAGACCACCAACAAGCGCTACCTGTACCTGTCCGGCTGGATGGTTGCTGCTCTGCGTTCGGATTTCGGTCCGCTGCCGGACCAGTCCATGCACGAGAAAACTTCGGTTTCCGGCCTGATCGAAGAGCTGTACACCTTCCTGCGCCAAGCCGACGCCCGTGAACTGGACCTGCTGTTCACCGCTCTGGACGCTGCCCGCGCCGCTGGCGACAACGCCAAGGCTGCTGACATTCAGAACCAGATCGACAACTACGAAACCCACGTAGTACCAATCATCGCCGACATCGACGCTGGCTTCGGTAACCCGGAAGCCACCTACCTGCTGGCCAAGCGCATGATCGAAGCAGGCGCTTGCTGCATCCAGATCGAAAACCAGGTTTCCGATGAGAAGCAGTGCGGTCACCAAGACGGCAAAGTCACCGTTCCACACGCTGACTTCCTGGCCAAGATCAACGCTGTTCGCTACGCCTTCCTGGAACTGGGTATCGACAACGGCGTGATCGTTGCTCGTACCGACTCCCTGGGTGCCGGCCTGACCAAGCAGATCGCCGTGACCAACCAGCCGGGCGACCTGGGCGACCAGTACAACGCCTTCCTGGATTGCGAAGAAGTCTCCGCTGCCGACCTGAACAACGGCGACGTAGTACTGAATCGCGAAGGCAAGCTGCTGCGTCCTAAGCGCCTGCCGTCCAACCTGTTCCAGTTCCGTGCTGGCACCGGTGAAGCGCGCTGCATACTGGACTGCATCACCTCGCTGCAGAACGGTGCCGACCTGCTGTGGATCGAAACCGAGAAGCCACACGTTGGTCAGATCGCCGCCATGGTTAACGAGATCCGCAAAGTGATCCCGAACGCCAAGCTGGTCTACAACAACAGCCCGTCCTTCAACTGGACCCTGAACTTCCGTCAGCAGATGTTCGACATCATGGTCGGCGAA